>NZ_JBCLVE010000011.1:0-172740 GCF_039548515.1 Luteimonas qiangzhengi
CCCCCCCCCCCCCCCCCCCCCCCCCCCCCCCCCCCCCCCCCCCCCCCCCCCCCCCCCCCCCCCCCCCCCCCCCCCCCCCCCCCCCCCCCCCCCCCCCCCCCCCCCCCCCCCCCCCCCCCCCCCCCCGACGGGGCTCGGCTTCGGAGAGCAGAGCGATGCGGCCCCGCTTTCCGCAAAGCCCGCCACGAACCCTCCAGCGTTGGGTGGGGGTGCCCTTCAGGCGTAAGTAAAGGAGGAGGTGGCGGCCGCAGGCCGACGCCGGGGGACATGGAGCCTGAAGGGCACCCCCGCCCGGCGCCCCAGCATCAATTTGAATACAACGGGCTATCTGGCCTGCCTCCTCGATAGCGGCTACGATTCCAGTCAGCCAGCGACAAGCGAGCAAGGGGTGAATCATGGGGGAAACAACCGGCCAGCCAGGCAGGCGCCGGGAACTGTTGATGTTCCTGTTCCTGACCGTGGTTCTGTTCCCGCTGATCTCGGTAATGGTGGTGGGCGGATACGGGTTCGCCGTCTGGATCTGGCAGATCTTCAACGGTCCGCCAGGACCTCCGTGATGGCAGCTCGCGTCATTTCCAGCGCCCCTGCTTCGCACTCCCATTCGCGCCGCGCCCTGCTGCGCGGGCAGCTGCGCGCCAAAGCCCCCTTGCGCCCGCCATGGGCGCTGTCCGAAGCGGCGTTCACGGATGTCTGCACCACTTGTCATGCCTGCCTGCCCGCATGCCCTGAAGGCGTGCTGGTGCAGGGCCCGGGCGGCTATCCGGTGTTTTCACCCGAGCGCGGCGAATGCACGTTCTGCGGCGATTGCGAAACCGCGTGCGAGCCGCGCGCGCTCGACCGGCGTGACAGCCATGGCGGCCATGACAACCGTGCCCCGTGGAACCTGCTGCCGCAGTTCGGCGAAAACTGCCTGACCGCAAAGAATGTGGTCTGCCGCAGCTGCAGTGATGCCTGTGGCGATGACGCGATCCTTTTTCCGCGGGCCAGGGTTGCATCACCGCAGGTCAACGCCGACAGCTGCACCGGCTGCGGCGCCTGCGTGGCCGCCTGCCCGGCCCATGCGATCACCCTGCACCACCTGGAGGCACCCGCCCCATGAGCGAGCGCGACGAGCTGCATATCGCCAGCCTGCTGGTCCACCACCAGGCCGAAGCCACGCACGCCATCCAGCAGCTGGTGGACACCAGCGACGGGCTGGAGATCGCCATGGCCGACCACAACCGCAGCGTGCTGCTGCAGGAAAGCGCCGACACCCGCGGTCTGATGGACAGCGTGGACCGGCTGCGCGACCTGCCCGGCGTAGTCAGCGTGAACCTGGTCTACCACCACGTCGAGTCGCGCGCCGATCTCGAACAACCCCACATCCAGCTATCCCCAGCTATTCGGAGCAGCCCATGACCACGCGTCGTGAATTCATCCGCACCTCCGCCGTGGCCGCCGCTGCGGCTACCGCCGGCATGCCCATGCCGGGTGCCAGCAACAATCCGGCCACGGAGGAAATCGGCACCGACACCGCCGGACTCAAGTGGAGCAAGGCGCCCTGCCGCTACTGCGGCACCGGCTGCGGTATCAACGTGGCGGTACGCAACAACCGCGTGGTGGCGACCCACGGCGACGTGCATGCCGAGGTCAACCGCGGCCTGAACTGCGTCAAGGGCTATTTCCTGTCCAAGATGATGTACGGCACCGACCGCCTGACCACGCCGATGCTGCGCAAGCGCAACGGTGCCTATGACAAGGAAGGCGACTTCACCCCGGTCAGCTGGGACGAAGCCTTCGACGTGATGGCGGACAAGTTCAAGGCGGTGCTCAAGGTCAAGGGCGGCGACGGCATCGGCATGTTCGGCTCCGGCCAGTGGACGGTGTGGGAAGGCTACGCCGCCAACAAGCTGATGAAGGCTGGATTCCGCAGCAACCACATCGACCCCAACGCGCGCCACTGCATGGCCTCGGCCGTGACCGGCTTCATGCGCACCTTCGGCATGGACGAGCCGATGGGCTGCTACGACGACATCGAGGCCGCCGACGCGTTCGTGCTGTGGGGCTCGAACATGGCCGAGATGCATCCGATCCTGTGGACCCGGGTGACCGATCGCCGGCTGTCGAATCCGCACGTCAAGGTCGCGGTGCTGTCCACCTACGAGCACCGCAGCTTCGAGCTGGCCGACATCCCCATGGTGTTCAAGCCGCAGACCGACCTGGTGATCCTGAACTACATCGCCAACCACATCATCAAGTCGGGCAAGGTCAACCACGAATTCGTCGACAAGCACACCACCTTCAAGCGCGGCAACGACGACATCGGCTATGGCCTGCGTCCCGAGCACCCGCTGGAAGTGGCAGCGAAGAACGCCGATGACCCCAATGGCGGCACTCCGATCGGTTTCGACGAGTTCGCCGCTTTCGTGGCGCCGTACACGCTGGAGCGCACGATCGAGATGACCGGCGTGCAGCGCGAGTGGCTGGAGCAGCTGGCCGAGCTGTATTCCAACCCGGACATCAAGGTGATGTCGTTCTGGACCATGGGCTTCAACCAGCACACGCGTGGCACGTGGGCCAACAACATGGTCTACAACATCCACCTGCTGACCGGGAAAATCGCGACGCCGGGCAACAGCCCGTTCTCGCTGACCGGACAGCCTTCGGCCTGCGGCACCGCACGCGAGGTGGGCACCTTCAGCCACCGCCTGCCGGCGGACATGGTGGTTGCCAACCCCGAGCACCGGGCCATGGCCGAGGACATCTGGAAGATCCCGCGCGGGATCATCAAGGGCAAGGACGGCCTGCACGCAGTGCAGCACAACCGTGCGCTCAAGGACGGCGTGCTCAACGCCTACTGGGTGCAGGTGAACAACAACATGCAGGCCGCCGCCAACATCATGGAGGAGGGCTGGCCGGGCTACCGCAATCCGGACAACTTCATCGTGGTGTCCGATGCCTATCCGACGGTCACCTGTCAGGCCGCCGACCTGATCCTGCCGACCGCCATGTGGGTGGAGAAGGAAGGCGCCTACGGCAACGCCGAGCGCCGCACCCATTTCTGGCACCAGCTGGTGGACGCGCCGGGCGAGGCGAGGTCCGACCTGTGGCAGCTGATGGAATTCTCCAAGCGCTTCACCACCGACGAGTGCTGGCCGGAAGAGATCCTGGCCGCCAATCCGGAGTTCCGCGGCAAGAGCCTTTACGACGTGCTGTATCGCAACGGCAAGGTCGATGCGTTCGGCGTGGACGAGATCGAGGAAGGCTATGGCAACCATGAGGCCGACGCGTTCGGCTTCTACCCGCAGAAGGGCCTGTTCGAGGAATACGCTGAATTCGGCCGCGGCCACGCCCACGATCTGGCGCCGTTCGACGTCTACCACCAGGTACGCGGCCTGCGCTGGCCGGTGGTGGACGGCAAGGAAACCCGCTGGCGCTACCGCGAAGGGGCCGATCCGTACGTGACCCCGGGCACCGGCTTCGAGTTCTACGGCAACCCGGATGGCAAGGCGGTGATCTGGGCGCTGCCCTACGAGCCGCCGGCCGAGTCGCCGGACGACGAGTTCGACATGTGGCTGATCACCGGGCGGGTGCTGGAGCACTGGCACTCGGGCTCGATGACCATGCGCGTGCCGGAGCTGTACCGAAGCTTCCCTTCGGCCGTGGCGTTCATGCATCCGGACGATGCGCGCCAGCGCGGGCTCAAGCGCGGTGACGAGGTGGTGGTGAGCTCGCGTCGCGGTGAGATGCGCACCCGGGTGGAAACCCGCGGCCGCAACCGCATGCCGCGTGGATCGGTATTCGTGCCGTGGTTCGATGCGGCCCAGCTGATCAACAAGGTCACGCTGGATGCGACCTGCCCGATTTCCAAACAGACCGACTTCAAGAAGTGCGCCGTGCGGGTGACTGCGGCCTGAGGGCCGCATCCATCGTGCGTTGAACACAACGGAGACCACCATGCGTACCGCCACCGCCCTCTTGATCATCCTGTTGCTGGCCCTGTCAGGTTGCGACCGCACGCCGTCCAAATCGGAGCCCAACGTGCAGCCGCCCTCACCGCCGATCAGCGCGCGCGGCGATGCCAGCCGCGATATCGCCCCGCTGCGCCGCCACGTGCCCATCGACGTGGAAGTCACTCCGCTGGAGATGGCCCAGGTGGAGAACTTCGACATGCGCCGCGGGCGCGCCTACCCGATGCAGCCGCCGACCATTCCGCACTCGGTCGATGGCTATCAGGTGGACCTGAACTCCAACCGCTGCATGGTCTGCCACGCGCGCGCCAATGCCACCCGGTTCCAGGCGCCCGAAGTCAGCGTGACCCACTACATGGACCGCGATGACCAGTTCCTGGCCACCATTTCGCCGCGCCGCTACTTCTGCATGCAGTGCCACGTGACGCAGACCGATGCCCAGCCGCTGGTGGCCAGCGGCTTCATCGACATCGACAACCTGCTGATGCAGGAACAGGCGCTGGAGCGCAACCAATGAGCTGGTGGCGCCGAACCGGTGAGCGGCTGCGGCCGCTGTGGCGCACGCTGCGCTCGCCCAGCGTGCATTTCAGCCTGGGGTTTCTGACGCTCGGCGGGTTCATTGCAGGGATCATCTTCTGGGGCGGGTTCAATACCGCGCTGGAGGTGACCAATACGGAGCAGTTCTGCGTGAGCTGTCATGAGATGAAGGACAACGTCTTCGAAGAGCTCAAGACCACGATCCACTACAGCAACCGCTCCGGGGTGCGCGCCACCTGCCCCGACTGCCACGTGCCGCACGAGTGGACCGACAAGATCGCCCGCAAGATGCAGGCGTCCAAGGAGGTCTGGGGCACGATCTTCGGCAGCATCAACACCGAGCTGAAGTTCCGCGAAGGGCGGCGCCGCCTGGCCGAGCACGAATGGGCCCGGCTGAAAGCCAACGATTCGCTGGAATGCCGCAACTGCCACGAGTACGACTCCATGGATCTCACCCGCCAGGCTTCGCGCGCGGCGTGGATCCACCAGCAGTACCTCGGCCCCGGCCAGGCCACCTGCATCGACTGCCACAAAGGCATCGCCCATCAGCTGCCGGACATGAGCGGGGTGCCGCAGGGCGGCGTGGTGTACTGACCCGGAATCAGAACGCGTTGATGCCGGTCAGCTCGCGGCCAACCACCAGCTGGTGCACGGTTTCCGTGCCCTCGTAGGTGATCACCGATTCCAGGTTCAGCGCGTGTCGGATGGGCGAGTGCTCGGTGGTGATGCCGGCGCCGCCCAGCAGGTCACGGGCTTCGCGGGCGATGTCGATCGCCATGCGGCAGTTGTTCCACTTGGCCACGCTCACCTGGGTCGGCTGCATCTTGCCGGCTTCCTTCAGACGGCCGAGCTGCAGGCTCAGCAGCTGCGCGCCGGTGATGCGGCGGGCCCAGTCGGCCATCTTGATCTGCGCGCTCTGGGTCGCCGCCACCGGGCGACCAAACAGCATGCGCTCCTTGGAATATCCCAGCGCTTCGTCCAGGCAGGCGACAGCCGCACCGATCGGGCCCCAGGTGATGCCGTAGCGGGCCTGGGTCAGGCAGCCCAGCGGGCCGCGCAGGCCTTTCACGTTCGGCAGGCGATTGGCTTCCGGCACGCGCACTTCGTCAAAGAACAGCGCGCTGGTCACCGATGCGCGCAGGCTCATCTTGTGCTTGACCTCCTGGGCCTTGTAGCCGGCGAAGTCCTTCTCCACCACGAAGCCCTGGATGCCGTCATCGGTCTGTGCCCAGACGATGGCGATATCGGCCAGGTTGCCGTTGGTGATCCACATCTTGGAGCCGTTGAGAATCCAGTCGTCGCCGTCGCGCCGGGCATGGGTCTTCATGCTGGCCGGATCGGAACCGCCGTGGGCTTCGGTCAGGCCGAAGCAGCCGATCACCTTGCCCGCGGCCATGCCGGGCAGCCAGCGCTGCTTCTGCTCTTCGGTGCCATAGGCAAAAATCGGGTACATGCACAGCGAGGACTGCACGCTGGCGAAGCTGCGAAGACCAGAATCACCGCGCTCGAGCTCCTGGCAGATCAGGCCGTAGCTGACATCGCCCAGCTCCGAGCCGCCGTACTCGGCCGGCAGGGTCGCGCCCAGCAGGCCCAGGCCCGCGATCTCGGGGATCAGTTCACTGGGGAAGCGGCCTTCATCGAAGCATTCGCCGATGATCGGCAGCACCTTCTCGTCAGTGAAGCGTGCCACGGTGTCCTGGACCGCACGCTCTTCGTCGGTGAGCAGGGAACGGACGTCGTAGAGATCAAGGGGGTCGAGCTGTCTGGTCATGGTTGTTCGTGGGCACCTTCGTGCCCGAGTCCTTAATTATGAGGAAGGGAATGGATCAGGAAGAAAGGATTGCGGCGGCCGCCCGTTCACCGGACACCACGGCAGCTTCCATGCCTGGCTCATCGAGCTCCGTCTGCTCTCCGGCAAAGTGGATACGGGGCATGGGCTGTTGGTACCACTGCAGGACCTGGACGGCCCTGCCCGGCGCAATTTCCGAGAAGGCGCCATCTGCAAACGGGTCAGCTCCCCAACTTCGGGTTTCCAGCGGCTGGAGAGCACCGCGGCTGGCCGGCCGCAGGCGTGCAAATTCATCGAGCACCCAGGCAAAGCGGGTTTCGCGATCCATTCGGTCGGCACGTTCGGCCATGGCCCCGTTGAGCCAGACAATCAGGCGATTGACCTCGCCATCCTCTCCAGTCACGGCAAACACGCGCTGCAGTGGGCCTTCGCCCCAGAGCCACAGCGGCTGACCATCACTTTCCCAGAATTTCCGCGTCGGCTGCAGATGGACTGTGGTCACCGCGTTGCTGCGCCGAGATGCCCACATGTCCCTCTGTGCCGCAGGCGGCGCAGGGTCCATGTGGATACGCGACAGAGGTCCGCTCGGCACCGCCAGCACGAGGTGGGCGGCCTTGAACCGCCGGCCGTCCGCGGCATGCACCTCGACCTCATGGTGGTTGGCCGTGACGGCAACCACCTGGGCTCCCATGATGGGCGGCTGGGCCAGAGTGCCCGCCATTGCCTCCGGCAACGCCTGGCTACCGCCTTCGATCCAGCCCAACCCCGGCTGGCCGTGTCGACGCAGCGCGTCGCGCCGAAGCACTTCCACCGCGCTGATGGACTGCAGGGAAGAAAAGCTGCTGCCGACATCCATCAATTCGATCGCGGCGTCGGACCACCCTGCATCGGACAGTCGCTGCGCCATCGATATATCCCGCGCCAGATGCTCCGGCGCGCGCCAGCTTTCTCCGGCAGGCAACGCCAGTCCACCGATGGCCGCACGCAGCAGCGCCGGCGGCGGGATGGCCCGCTCGCGGCCCTGCAGATGATTGGCGCGGCTGCCTTCCCATGCGTCGGCCGGAATGATCGTATCCGCCATGACCAGACCCATGCCGCTGGCCGGCGGTCGCTCCAGCGCCGGCGGAACAATGTTGATCCCCACCCGCGCAGCATGGGCATGCATGCGGGTATAGCCCGCACCTACCTCGACACCCCCGACCTCGAAGCGCAGGCCGTTGCGCACCACAGTGTGCAAACGGCCCCCTACCCGCTGGTTCGCCTCAAGCACCATGACCCGGGCGCCACCGGCCTGCAGGGCATGCGCGGCCGCAAGACCGGCCAGGCCGGCCCCAACGACAATCACATCTGTGCTGACTGGCCGCCCTCTGCTCACACACGCGGGAGTTGCGGCCAACGTCGCAAGAGCGGCCGCAGCCGCGAGAAATTTCCGTCTGTCCATCTCCATCCGCACCCGCTCCCCTGCCGGATGGCCTGCATCTGGCAGGCCATCCGCTCTGCCATCCTCAGAAACGATAGCTGACTTCGACGCCGTACATGCGGGGCAGGGGCGCCGAGACGCCAAATGCACGCTGCTGCACAGAGGCATAGCCCGGCGCAGGCACCACGTTCGGAACCATGATCCGCGGCCCATCAAAGCTCAGGTAGCGCAGTCCGCCCTGCGGTGAATCATCGTCAAAGACGTTGTTCACATAGGCTGAAAAACGCCACGACTCATTGGGGCTGAGGCTGACGCGGAAGTTGCTCAAGGTGGAAGCGCCAAACTTCGCCAGGTTGTGGATCTGCACGTAGCGATCGCTTTCGTACGTCGTGTCCCAGTTGGCCGCGAAATTCCACCCGTTGGCCAGGTCCGCGTCGTAGCCCAGACCAAGAGTCAACTTGTTGCGCGGAACCATCGGGGATTTGTTGCCAGCCACGCTGGCCAGCGGATCATCCGCGCCAGGTGCAGGATTGGCTGGCGTTCCCATCAGGTCCGCATGGTCCGGCGAGGAGAACTTCTGGATTTCCGAATCCGTATGGGCATAGACGAACGTGGCCAGCCAGCCAGGCGCAAAGGCCCACATGCCCTCAAGCTCCAGGCCGCGGATGCGGGTTTCGCCCACGTTGAGGGTGTAGCTGGTCGAGAACGGAGCGCCGTTACGCTGCGCCACCGTACTGGCCACCGTCAAACCCTGGTTCGTCCAGTCGATCTGATAGACGTTGGCATTGATTCGCAGCGAGTTGTCCAGCCAGTCACTCTTGATACCCAGCTCGTAATTGGTGACCTCTTCCTCGTTGACGCGATCCAGACCCTGGCCAATGAGCCCTGCGCTGGCTTCATCGCTCAGGCGCGCGTCGTAGACAAAGGTGTTGAATCCGCCCGGCTTGTTGCCTTTGGAAACCAGACCGAACAGGTTGACGTTGGGTGCTGCCTGGTAGCTCAGGGTCCAGCGTGGGGTAAAGCTGTCGTACTTGGTCGTGGCGGTGTAGCTGCGGGTGTGGGCGACACCGTCGACTACCTTGGTATCCGAGCCGTCCAACGTCAGCCGATCCTCGGCGTAGCGAGCTTCCAGCGAAGTGGTCCAACGGTCATTGATATGCCAGCGGATCTGGCCATAGACGGCCCGGTTCTCAGCTTCGTTGCCCGGGTCGTTGGGCACGGGCACGCCCGAGCTCAGGTCGCCGGCATAGCCCGGCAAGCCCTGCAGTTTGAAGTAATAAACACCGAACAGTCCCGCCACATCGCGACTCTGGTCGCTGCTCAAGCGCAGGCCCTGGGACCAATCTTTGGAGCGGGTGTACTGGAACGTTTGCAATGCACCCGGGATGGTGAGGTTGATCGGGCCGATCGGAACCACCATCTCCCGCAGCCCGTCATAGCTCTGGTCGGTGCCGGCGTAACGTTCAAACCGGTTGTATCCAGTCATAGAGCCCAGCGTCCAGCCGTTATCGAAGCTGTAATCGACCTTCAGGCTCACCCGGGTATTTTCGCTTTCAACACCCGCCTTCAGTCCCGCATCCTCGAACATGCCGGTGGCGACGTTCCACTCGCTGGGCAGTGGCATGTCGCCACAGAAATACCCCTTGGTGCGGGTGACCATGTAGTTGGGTGGATCGTTGGGATCAGAGGTGGGCGTGGGCAGGTAGCAGTTGTTTTGCTCGGGACCGATCAAGCCGATCGCCACGTGGTCATCATCCGTTTCCTGGCGCGAGACCCGGGCCACGATGTCGAGCCTGTCCGTCGGCGCCCAGGCGACAGCACCCATGAACCCGGTGGTTTCCATTCCGCCCAGATCTTTGCGCCCGGTGAAATTGTTGTAGTAGATGCTGTCGTTGCTGCGCCGGTTCGCGCCAACCTCGTAACCGAAGCTGCCGTCATCGCTACCACCGGAATAGTAGAAGCCGAGCTTTTCCTGGCCATGGTTGCCAAAGCCCAGCGTGACCTTGCCGCCGGGAATTTCACCCGGACGACGGGTGATGTAGTTGATCGCACCGGCAAAGGTGCTGCGGCCGAACGCTGCCGCCTGGGGGCCACGCAGCACTTCGATCTGGGCCACGTTCTCCAGCCCCATCGTGGAGATGTCCCCGTACACGTAGATCCCGTCGACGAACAGCGACGCGTTGGTGATGATCTCGTTGGCCGCGGGCGGCGAGATATTGGACATGCCGCGGATCACTGGCACTTCCTGCCAGCGGCCAAACGCCGGCTTGAAGGAGAACCCGGGCGTCAGGGCCGCGACGCTGGACAGGTCCACCATCCCTTTTTTCTCAATGGTTTCTTCTGAAATCGCGGTTACCGGAAGCGGAAGCTTCTGCAACGTTTCGCGAACGCCACGGGCAGTCACCGTCACCGTTTCCAGGGTCTTGGCCGACCCCTGCTCCCGTTCATCCACCTGGCGAGAGGCCTGGCCTGCATCCTCCGCATTCGCCTGCAGACTTGCCATCAACAGGACCGATGCGATCGCCATGCTGAGTGGAGCGCGCGTCTTGATGTTCATTCTTCAATCTCTCCGGGGTTTTGTGTGCCGGGCGGCATCTGGGGTCAGTTCTTGCCGTCGGCTTCCTGTCTCAGGCGCTTGTAGTAGGTCCAACTGGTCATGTTCGGCTGCACCCATTCGGAGGGCGCGCGTGCGTACTCCGGGTAATCGCGCTGGATGCGTTCCTGGATATCGGCTGGCATGTCTTCAATCGATGCCTTCTTGTTCCCCTGCCCGACATACAGAAGCCGGCCTTCAACGCCGCCCATTTCCATCCAGGGCAGCCATGGCCCTACACGCGTCCAGCCGACATGGGTGTCGACCTGGGAGAGCGAAGGGTCATCCATCTGCTCGCGGGGCGCGGAGAACATGAAGTGTTCCGAACCCACGTACATCTCACCGCTCGATGCCCGGGGAAACTCCGCCGGTGACAGAGGATTGGGATAGGCGAGCGGGATGTTCAGCGACAGCATCGTGGTGTTACCGGACTCAAGCCACGGCATCGACGGTCCGCCGGCCCTGAACGCCGTGTTCACGGGATCGTTGGCCACGTGCACCACGCTGTTGGACGACTGCGAGTAGGGATTGTCCCAGTCGTCCACGATCTCTCCGGTCACGAGGTCGCGATAGAAGGTGAGCTCCCGGGTCAGCAGCTGCCAGGAGCCATCCGCCTGCTCCTGGGAGCGGCAAATGTTGTAACCCTCGAAGCCCAACAGCGGCTTGGGCGCCTGCTGCTCCTGCAGGCCGTACAGGACACCGGTCCACCAGACGATGACCTCGTCGCCCGGGTCGGTCGAGCATCGCAGCTTGACCAGATCCTCCAGCCCTCGCTGCCCGACGTCTGCAGGGGCATCAGCCGCTGCCACGGGCGCAACAGTCAATGCAGCCAAGGTAACCGCCACGACTAGTTTCCGGATCGACATGTGCACCCCTGTTCCCGAGCTGATTGGATTTGCGCCAGGCCATTTGACCTATCTGCATATCATTAGTACACATTTGTCCGGTCATTTAGCACGTTGCATTGCAGCATCGAAAGCTGCGCCAGACGCTTGAACTTTGTCCGGACATTCGGCAAGGTGTCAAGCATCCGCCGGCACTTGGCAAGCATGCAATGCCGTCTGCAAACGGTCGGCAATGGACAAGCACCGGCCTTCAAGCACACCCTCGGAGCGACGCGCACGCACTGCGCCTTCTCACGGAGACTCACCATGAGCCAGCAAGCTTTACCGCCAAGTTGGCAGCACGTAGGTCGACACGGGATGTTCCCGGAAAGCTCGCATGACGATGCCGCGCGTTTCGACTTCCTGGCCAACCTCAACGGATACCTGTCCACGCGGCTTGCTCCGAAGGTGCAGCAGGCCTATCACCAGCGGGTCAAGCCGGCCTTCGAGAAAGAAGCCGGACGCAGCCCGGAAACGCGCCATGAAGTACGCAAGGCAATGGCGGTCGATCCGACCTACCAGACGTGGAGCGCCTTGCGTCGGAGCAGCATGGAAATGCGCCAGCAGGCAGGCCGCGGGCTGGTCCTGCGCCAGCTGGACGCACTGATCGACAAGGCACGCCGGATCAACAGCAGCCACGATGGCCTGGAGCTCGACCCGGCGGTTGAAGTCCCCCGCTACGCCTCTGCCGTGGACATCCACTGCATGCCCGGCGGTTACCACACGGAACTGGTGCCGGATGATGTGTCCGCCGCCGCCAACTACGACGCCGGCATTTTCGCCACCACCGGCGGCATGCTCGGCCGCTTCAACGACGGCGGCGGGCAGGCCCTGGCGCAGTGGTTGAAGGAAGAACACCCCGGCTTCCAGCCAAAGCGCATCCTCGACATCGGCTGTACCGTCGGCCACAACAGCGTCCCCCTCGCCCAAGCCTTTCCCGACGCCGAAGTCGTGGCGGTCGACGTGGCTGCGCCGATGCTGCGTTATGGACACGCCCGGGCCCGGGCGCTGGGAGTGCAGAACATCCGCTTCCGCCAGGCCCGCGGCGAGGATCTCGGCTATCCGGACGGCCATTTCGACCTGATCATGACGTCGATGTTCTGGCACGAAACCTCGGCCAGGGCCATGCCCCACATGCTGGCGGAAGTGCAGCGCATGCTGGCTCCGGGCGGCCTGACCGTGCACCTGGAGCAGCCGCAGTACCACGGCATGGACCCCTATGAGCAGTTCATCCGCGACTGGGACACCTACAACAACAACGAGCCGTTCTGGGGCGTGATGCACGAATACGACCTGCACGACATGATGGCGCGCGCGGGCTTTGAGCCCTCCTCCTATTTCGAGACGAAGGTTCGTGGTGTGGTGGATCGCACCATCTTCCCGGAGGCCGGCGAGGACGGCGAAGACTATGGCCGCGCTGCCTTGTGGACCATGTTTGGAGCGTGGAAGGCATGACTGGAATCGACCCTATCGCCCTGGCGGGCACCCGCGCCAAGGGCAAGCGCCCGCACTTTTTCAAGGACAGGGATGTGGAGCGCCTGCTCAACATCACGATGGCGCTGGCCATGGAGCATGCGGTGACCCGGCAGCGCCTGGATGCGCTGGAAAGGGTGCTCTCGAAGAAGGGATTGCTGGATCCCGAAGAGCTGGCGCAGTTCACGCCGGATCCTGAGGCGGAAGCACAGCGAACGCTGTGGATGAAGGAATACGTTGCCCGCGTGCTGCGCATCGTGCAGCAGGAAACCGAGGCGATGGAAGGCGGTGCTATGGACGTGCCGATGGAAGAAGTAATGGACCAACTTCGCAATACCTAGCCCGGAAGGGCCAATCGACCACGCACGTCCAACAGGAGACCTCTATGCCGGATATGCAAAAGCACATGCCTTACCTCGCCCGCCACGAAGGCGTCTGGGATGGCATGTACCGCTACTACGATGCCAACGGCGACAAGACCGATGAGCACAAGTCACGCCTGGTGTGTCGTTTCACCGGCGACGAAAAAGTGCCTTACCACCAGACCAACCAGTACAACTGGGCGGATGGCAAGACCGAAATCCGGGACTTCCCCACGACCTACATGTTCGGCCGGATCATCTTCGACAATGAGCTGATCTACGGCTGGTGCTCGGAAATTCCGGAGGACGACCACCACCGCACGCTCATGCTCTATTGGCAGCGCAAGGGCGAGGAAGGGCTGGAGCTCTACGAGATGATCCAGCTGTCCGATTGCGGCACGCTACGTAATCGTGTGTGGCACTGGTATCGCAAGGGCGTACTCATCCAGCGCACGCTGATTGATGAAAAGCTGGTCAGCCGCGAGTGGCAGAAGATCACCGGACCGAGCTTCAACGGCGATCCGATCTGATCCATCAATAGGCGCATCCCATCCGGGATGCGCTTTCTATTTCACCGGCGCGGGCCGGGAAAACATCAGGACAAGAGGGCAAGTATGAGCAGTTCCAGACGTTCGTTTCTGTCGGGGGCCGCCGGCCTTGCGGCGCTAGGCGTGGCTGCACCGGTACTCCTTGGCACTTCGGGGCCGGTCCGTGCGGCCATGGGCAAGGGTCCCGACCAGCTCAATATGCGCACCGACGGCACCTACGAGACCGTCGATCTGGCCAAGCCGGCATGGACCCTTGGCCTGATGCAGACGCCGGTCCATACCTTTGAACTGTCCCAGGTAAAGGCCGGCCTGCAGCGCAACCTGAGGTACATGACCGACGCGATCGACAAGGCCTGCTACTACTCCAGTCCCGACCTGCTGTTTTTCCATGAGTTCCCGCTGACCGGCTGGCGCAAGTGGGATCGTGCCGAAGCGCAGCGGATGTGCATCCAGATCCCTGGGCCGGAGACCGAGGCAATCGCCGCCAAGGCCCGCGAACACAACGTCTGGGTGGTGTTTGGTGCATACGTGGAGGACCCGGATTGGCCGGGTCACGTACTGTCGATCACCACGATCATGGACAACACCGGCCGTATCGTCGACAAGCACTGGAAGGCCCGGAACGTGAAGGGTCTGTTCCCGGACTTCGAGCTGTTCACCACCACCGTCTACGACGTGCTGGACCAATACGTGGAAATGTATGGGCGCGACGCCGTCATGCCGGTGACCCGCACGCCGCTGGGCAACATCGCCACCAGCTCAACCCAGCGCGAACCGGAGATCTTCAGGGCGCTGGCGATGAAGGGAGCGGAGATCTTCCTGCGTACGGCCACGGGCGGGTTCGAGCCGGTCGACATGCAGGCCACCAGTCTCTACAACGGCACCTATACGGCGGTGGTCAACAACTCCATTTCTCCCGACAACGGACCGTTCTTTGACGATCCCGGATCCGGCGGAACGGCACTTTACGGCCCCAACGGAAAGCCGGTTGCCGAAGCGAGCAGCAAGCATGAGCAGATGGTGGTCGCACGGGTCGATATCGGCGCGCTGCGCGCGCGCAAGCGCCAGCCGTCGATCCACAGCGCGCTTTACAACGACGTATTCAACACCTACCAGGAGCAGTACGCTCCCAACCTGTTTTCGGGGTACCAGCCCACCTCTCTGGAGGATGCGGGCCGTTACCTGAAGGACAAGTCGCGCTGGAAGTAGCCGGCCTCCGCGCAAGCCGACCCTTGGGCCGGCTTGCGCGCCGTACGGGCCTGCGTAGGGCCGCGACCCGGTCCGGCCAGTCAGAGCGCATTGCTTGAAAACCCGGGAGGCATGACATGGCAGAAAGCCACCGAACGTCACAGCGGGATCCGATCGGTGCTGAAGCCCTGCGCCTGGAGCTGCTGGGCGAAGCGCTGGAAAATCCCGCAAAAACTGCAGTGATCGTGATCGACATGCAGCAGGATTTCTGCTCGCCTTCCGGTGCCTTCGCCAGAGCGGGCGTGGATATTTCAGCCAACGAACGCATCGTTGGCCCTACCAATGCATTCGTGGAAACGATGCGCGCGGCCGGCTTGCTGATCGTATGGGTCAGGCAGTGCACATCATCCAGACACGTATCTCCCGCCATCCTGCGCCGGATGCGACGTGCTCCAGAGCGGATGGAACTGTGCAGACCGGGTACGCCAGGTGCGGGATTGGCTCATGGACTCAGGGTGGAAGCCGCCGATGCCGTGATCGACAAATACCGCTACAGCGCGTTCAAAGGGTCCAGCTTGGACCAGGTCTTGCGCAGCAACCGCATCCAGGCCGTGGTGCTCACCGGCACCGCCGCCAACGGCTGCGTGGACACGACTGCCCGCGATGCAGCCCAGCTTGATTACGACGTGCTGATTGCCCGGGACCTGACCGGCTACTCGGATGCAACGCTGGCATCGGCTGCGCTCGAGAACCTCGACCGGCATTTCGCGTTCGTGTGCAGCTCGGACGAGATCGTCAGTCTGACCTGCCAGGATGCAAGCCGGGCCGGGTGAACCCGGACCGGCTACGACGGCCTAACCGCCCAGTTCGTCCATCACCGCGGTGGTTGAACCACCCAGCGAATCGAGGGTGGGATCAATCCGCCCGGGCTCTTTGGAAAAGCGGATCGGGATACCTAGATGCAACCCGCCATCCGGTGCTTCCCAGACCATGCCCCGCGCCCGCGTGTGAGGATCATCGAAGGCTTCTGTCAGGGTTTTCACCGGGGCCCAGCACACGTCCAGCCCTTCAAGGAAGCCGCTCCATTCGGCGAGCGTGCGACCGGCGAAGGTGTCTGCCAGCCACTGTTTCACCGGATCCTGCCCGGCACCCGGTGGCAGCAGGCACAGTTCGACCAGTTCCGGCCGACCCAACGCATTGAGCAGGGTGTCGGCGAACTTGTGTTCGGCGCCACCCAGGGCCAGCCAGCGCCCGTCGGCGCAGCGGTACAGGCGATACATGGCATTGCCGCCCCAGCTGCGCTCCTCTTTGACCACAGGATCGCGCTGCTCGGCAAATGGCGGCCCCAGCACGTTGGGCAGCCAGGCCATCAGCGCGTCCTGCATCGACAGATCGATGTAGTCGCCCTCGCCCGTCTTCTCCCGCCTCAACAGGGCCATCAGGATCCCGGACAGCGCCATCAGCGAGCCCGCCATGTCTGCCACGGGCATGTGTGGAGAGGCCGGCGCGCCATCCTGGCCAAGGTTGAGACTGACCACGCCGCTGTCAGCCTGGATCGCCAGGTCGTGGGCAGGCCGCTGCACCTTGGGTCCGGTCTGGCCGTAGGCGCTGATCGAGCAATAGACGATGCTGGGGTTGATCGCGCGACAGGCGTCATAATCAATTCCGAGGCGGCTTGCCACGCCCGGGCGGAAGGCCTCCAGAACCACGTCGGCGCGGGCCACGAGCGCGCGGAATGCGGCACTTCCCGCTTCGCTCTTCAGGTCAAGCTGGATGCAGCGCTTGCCACGATGGGTGTTGCGGAACCAGGTGGAGAAGCCGGCCTGCTTCAGCCCGACCTCGCGTACCGGCTCACCACCGGGTGGCTCGACCTTGATCACGTCCGCACCGTGGTCGGCCATCATCATGGTCAGGTGCGGGCCCGGCAGGAACAGCGACAGGTCCAGCACGCGAACGCCTTCCAGCTTCATGGTGTGTTCCTCAGGCGCCCAGCAGGCGGGCGCGCTCCTGTTCGGTGTAACCCAGTTCTCGCAGCAGGTCGCCGACGTCGGCATCCAGTGGAGGGCAGGCTCTTCCTTCAGCGCGTTGGCCATCGAGCTTGATCGGGCTGCGCAGCAGGCGTTGCGTGCCTTCCGGATGGTCCACCTCCTGGATCATCCCCACGCGCTCCACCCACGGGTTATCCAGTGCCTGGGCCACATCGAGGACCGGTGCGATCGGAATGCGCCCCGCGAATTTCTCAACCCAGTAGGCGGTGGGCTGCATGGAGAGTGCTTCATCCACCAGCGGCGTGAGCTCATCTCGGGATTCACGCCTGGCGGCAAAGCCGTTGAATCGCGGCTCGTCGGCCCAGGCGGGGCTGCCAATACCCTCCACGAAGGCCTGCCAGAACTTTTCCAGCATGCACATCACCATGACCCAGCCGTCGGCGGTACGGAATACCTGACAGGGCACGGTGGACGGATGGGCGCCGCGCGGCAGGCGCGTGGTTTCGTGACCCCGGTTGAGATACCAGCTGGCCGGGTAGCTGAGCTGGTGCAGGGCCACGTCGAACAGGCTGACATCCACATCGCGACCGCGGCCAGTGCGCATGGCGCCGATCACCGCCGCCAGCAGGCCCATCGCCATGGTGGTGCCGGTCATGAAGTCCACCATCGACAGGCCGAAGCGCGCCGGCGGCCCGTCGGGCTCGCCGGTCAGGGTCATGAAGCCCGCCTCGGCCTGCATCAGGTAGTCGTACCCCGGCCAGGCCGCACGCTCGTTGTCGCGGCCATAGGCGGACAGGTGCGCGCAGACGATCTTCGGATTCAGCTGTCCCAACCGGGCGTAATCGAGACCCAGCTTTTCCGGCTGATCACCGCGCAGGTTGTTGAGCACGGCGTCGGCAGTGCCAACCAGCTTGCCAAACACCTCACGCCCCGCTTCCGCCTTCAGATCCAGCTTCAGGGAACGCTTGCCCAGGTTGAAGGTCTGGAAGAACAGGCTGTCGCCCTCACCCAGGAAGTGGGGGCCCGTAGAGCGTGACACGTCACCGGCCGGCGGCGCCTCGATCTTGATCACCTCGGCGCCGAGGTCGGCCAGGTGCATCGAGCCATACGGACCAGCGCCGTATTGCTCCACGGCCAGGATGCGCAGGCCTTCCAGCGGCAGGGTAGTCATCTTGTCGTCGCTCAAATCGGGTTCCGTGCCACCAGCTGCTTGGCGATGATGATGCGCTGCATCTCGTTGGTGCCTTCACCGATGCACATCAGCATGGCGTCGCGGTGGAAGCGCTCGATCTCGTATTCCATTGAATAGCTGTAGCCACCAAAGATGCGCATGCCCTCCTGCGCGCAGTAAGCACCGGTTTCGGTGGCAAAGTACTTCGCCATGCCGGCCTCCATGTCGCAGCGCTGGCCGCTGTCGTAGGCGCGCGCCGCGCTCTCGATCAGCAGCTTGGACGCCTCCACCCGCGACGCCATCTCACCCAGCTTGAGCTGGATGGCCTGGTGCTGGGCGATAGGCTTGCCGAAGGTGGTGCGTTCCTGGGCGTAACGGACCGACAGGCGCAGCGCGCCTTCGGCGATACCGGCGCCACGCGCAGCAACGTTGATGCGCCCCAGTTCGAGGCCGCCGACTGCGTGCTGGAAGCCCTGTCCTTCAACACCGCCAAGCAGGTTCTCAACCGGCACCCGGTAGTCCTCGAACACGAGCTCGCAGGTATCGATGGAGCGGTAACCGCTCTTTTTCATCTTCTTGGCCACGATGAAGCCGTCGCCCTTCTCGGCAATGAGCATACTCATGCCTTTGTGGCGCGGCTCCGCCCCCGGATCGGTCTTGACCAGCAGCAACACCATGTCGCCGTGCAGCGAGTTGGTGATCCAGGTCTTTGCCCCGTTGACCACATAGTGCTCGCCATCCCGGCGGGCCACGGTGCGGATAGCCTGCAGGTCGGTGCCCGCGTTGGGCTCGGTCAGGCCCAGGCCGGCGCGGATCTCACCGGTGGCCATGCGCGGCAGGTAGCGCTGCTTCTGTTCTTCCGTTCCGCAGCGATCGATCGCCGCGGCGACGATCAAATGGGAGTTGAAGATCCCCGTGGGCGCCATCCACACCGAGGAAATCCGGGTCACCAGCTTGGCGTAGATGCCCGCCGGCAGGCCGAGGCCGCCGTATTCCTGGGGGATGGTGGCCCCGAACAGGCCGAGCTCCTTCATCTCCTCGACCAGGTGGTGCGGGTATTTGTCTTCCTGGTCGTACTCCATCGCGATCGGCGCAACGGATTTCGCAATCCACGAATCGATGGTGTCCAGCAGGGTGCGCTCGTCGTCGGCGCTCCAATCGGCGGCGGTGCTCATCAGTAGTTGACCTTGTCCTCGATGGAGTGGCCGCGCCTGGCAATCAACATGGTGCGGTTGAACGTACACACCAGCTTTGCATCCTGGTTGTAGCCATCGGTGCGGCAGGTGACGATGCCGGCGCCCGGACGCGACTTGGATTCGCGCTTTTCCAGCACCTCGGATTCGGCATACAGGGTGTCGCCGACATACAGCGGATGGGTCAGCTTGATGTCGGACCAGCCCAGGTTGGCGATGGCCTTCTGGCTGACGTCGGTCACGCTCATGCCGACCATCAGGGCCACGGTGAACGGCGAGCAGACAATGCACTTGCCGAACTCGGAGGCCTTTGCGTACTCCTTGTCGAAGTGCATCGGATGCGTGTTCATCGTCAGCAGCGTGAACCAGGTGTTGTCGGTCTCGGTGATCGAGCGGCCGGGGCGATGCTCGTAGATGTCACCGATGTTGAACTCCTCGAAAAAGCGGCCGAAGGTTTCCCGGTAACGGTTTTCGCCAACCTGTTTTGCGATCTGGACCATGGTGTTCCTCGAAAAGGTGCAGTTAACTGTGCTTGGGTGGGATGTCAGTCAGGGCGGACGCCATGGGCGCCCAGGGCCAGCGTGCGGCCGGCGGCAATCTCGATCGGAAGATCGACGAGCTTTCCGTCCAGCTGCACGGCGGCACCGCCACTGGCGGCCAGCGCATCGATCACGCAACGGGCCCGCTCGAACTCGGACGCCGTGGGCAGGAAGCACTGCTGGATGGGCCCGACCTGGGCAGGATGGATCGCCGCCTTGGAGGTGCAGCCAAGCGCGATGACCCGGTCGGTTTCGCTCACCAGGCCCGCCTCGTCGCGGAAGTCCAGGAAGGGCACGTCGATGCAGCCGATCCCGGCCGCCGCCGCCACCATTGCCAGCTGGGCCCGCGGCTGGAAGAAGCTCTCCCAGCAGGCCCGGCCGCGCAGCGCGACGATGAAGTCGAAGCCACCGAACATCAGCGCCTGCAGTCGTGGCGTGGCATTGGCCAGCGCGCGCGCATCCAGCAGGCCCTGCGGGGTTTCGATCTGCGCAATCAGCGCCGTCTCGCGACCGGCAAGGGCCGCCTCGGCTGCCTGCAGCTCTTCCACCGTCTCAACCTTGGGCAGCATGACAAAGGCCGGCGCAATATCTGCCGCCTGCAGCTGCGCCAGGTCTTCCCGGCCAAGCGCGGTCCCCAGCGGATTGAGCCGCAGGCCGACTTCGCTGTGGGTCTGCCTGGCCTGTGCCAGGAATGCGAACGCAGCAGCACGCGCACTGACCTTGTCGGCAGGGCCTACGGCATCTTCAAGGTCGATGCAGACCTGATCGGCGCCGGTGGCGATGGCTTTTTCGAAACGCTCAGGCCGCGAGCCCGGCACGAACAGCAGGCATCGGCGCGGATTGGTGGACGCTGCAGGCGTGCTCATGGCGCTTGCACGCTGCGGGCGAAATGCGCGGCGATGTCGCGGCGGGTGGCGTACCAGACACCCGAACGTTCCTGCACGTGCTGCAGGAACTTCTCGAACGCGCCGATGCGCCCCGGCCGGCCGATGATGCGCAGGTGCAGCCCCAACGACATCATCCGCGGCTGCCCAGCGCCCTCTGCGTACAGCGTTTCGAAGGTGTCGATCGCGTATTCGAGCCACTGCGAAGGCGTGTATCCGGGTGCCAGCCACATCTTCATGTCATTGGTGTCGAGCTGATAGGGCACGATCACCATCGGCTGGTCCGAGCCCTCTACCTCGCCCCAGAAAGGCGCGTCGGCCGAGTAGTCGTCCATGTGGTACTGGAAGCCTTCCTCCTGCAGCAGGCGCCGGGTGTCGGCGGTGTGCAGATAGCGCGACAGCCAGCCCACGGGGCGGGTGCCAGTGGTCTTCTCGATGCTGTCGGCAGCCTTGCGGATGAACTCGCGCTCGGCAGCCTCGTCCATGCGGAACTGATGGATCCAGCGCCAGCCGTGCGAACAGGTCTCATGACGGCTGCCGTGCAGATAGGCGGCGATCTCCGGTGCCCGCTCCAGCGAGAGCGCAGCCGCGGTGTAGGTGGCGGTGACTCCGTAACGATCCAGCAGGGCCGCGATGCGGGCATGGCCTTCCTTGACGCCGTACCGATAGTTCGACTCGTTGCCGTAGTTGCGGATCGGCTTGGTCAAGGACACTGAAAGCTCATCAACCGGTTCGGTGATCCGGTCGCCTTCCCCCACGCTGTATTCCGACCCTTCCTCAACGTTGACCACCACCGACAGGGCGAGGCGGGCGTCATCCGGCCAGCGATAACTGGATTGCTGCATGTCTGGCTGCTCCTGACTCAATGGGTTTCCTCACCGCCCGAAACGTTCATCGCCTCGCCGGTGATGTAGGCACCATCGTCCGAACACAGGAAGGCGCAGGCCGCTGCGGTGTCTTCTGCCCGGCCCGGCCGACCGAGTGGAATACGTCCGCGCATTGCGGCCAGGTAATCCTCGACGCTCTGGCCGGTCAGCTTGGCGAAATACTCGTTCTGCCACGCGCCAAGCCCGGTGGTGACGTGATTGGGGCAAACCGCGTTGACAGTAATGTCCTGATCGCCCAGCTCAATCGCAGCCACCCGGGTCAGGCCCACCACTCCGTGCTTGGACGAGCAGTAGGCGGCGGCATGTGGGAACCCCGACTTCGCCGCCTGGGAGGCAATGTTGATGATCCGGCCGCCGCGGCCCTGGGCTTTCATTGCCCGCGCGGCGTGCTTGATGCACAGGAACGCACCGCGCAGGTTCACGCCCTGCACCGCATCCCACTCCGAAGCGTCCATCTCGGTCAGCGGCTTCATCAGATAGCCGATGCCGGCGTTGTTCACCAGGATGTCGATGCCACCAAATGTCGCAGTGATTTCGGCGATGACCGCCTCCACCTGGGACTCCTCCAGCACGTCCAGCGACATGGCGGTGCAGTCACCGCCGTCGGCGCGGATGGCCGCGGCCGTGCGTGCCACTTCCTCGTCGCTGCCGATCGCCGAAGGCGGCATTTCCGCGCCGCGGTCCTTGCCGATATCCGTGATCACCACCCGACAGCCTTCAGCGGCCAGGCGGCGGGCGATGCCCTCGCCCAGCCCGCCGGCACGCCCGGCGCCGGTGATCAGCGCAACTTTGTCTTTCAGCTCTGGGAAACGCGACATGCAGGACCTCAGATGTTCTCGGTGAGGATGAAAAGCGGGTTGTCGGCAAACTCCTGGAAGCGTGCCGCGCCGGCCTGCACCTCCGGGGAGGCGAGATCGCGGCCGAAGGCTTCCATGTCCGGCACGCGCATCACCTCGATGTATTCGTAGGGTGGCTTGCCTTCGCCGATCAGCAGCCCCCGGCTGCGCAGCACCTCGAACGATTCCATTGACGCCAGGCCGTTCACGGTTGGCAGGTCGTGCTCCAGCGCCCAGCGCTCGAAATCCTCGCGACTGGCACCGGGCTTGAGGTTGAAGAGGACGATCACAGTATTCATGGCTTCCTTCCGACTGGCTGGATGTGGCAGACTTTGTCCGGACAAAGTTGAGCATGTAATCCCATCGGGGTCAACGCTGAAGCCGGCTGCAAGTGCCACAAGCCGCGCCGACCAGGCGGACCGATCCCGGCACACTCCGCAACTACGCGCTGAAACGAGGATCGACTATGAAACGCAGCTTCCCCTGGATCATGGCGATCATGGCCCTGCTGATTCTGCTGGTCTCCAACGGCCTGACCGTCACCGGTCTTTCCGCCTTCGACGAATCGCTGCTGGACGAGTTCGGATGGTCTCGTGGCGCACTCAAGTTCCGTGACCTCATCACCCTGCTGCTGGCGGGCGTGATGGCGCCTTTCGTGGGCATCCTCATCGACCGCATCGGTCCGCGGGTGCTGGTACTCATCGGCTGCGCCATGCTTGCGGCGCTGTACGTGGCCTACGCCAACATCCAGTCGATCACCCACGTCTACCTGATCCACGTCGGCTTCGCCGCAGTGCTGGTGGCCGCGGGCCTCAACGTTGCGGTGATCATGGTGTCGCAGTGGTTCGTGGCCAAGCGCGGCACAGCCATCGGCATTGCGTTGGTGGGCACCAGCCTGGGCGGCGTGTTCGTCCCGCAGGCGGTGGTCGCGCTGATCGGCGAGCACGGCTGGCGGGAGAGCTTCCTGTGGCTGGCCGTGGTGCCGGTGGCACTGATGATCCTGGTAGCACTGGTGGTGCGTGCGCCACGCGCCACCGGCCCACAGCCGTGGGGCGCAGATCAGCCTGTCGATGACAGCCGGGCCGGTCGGGCAGCGGCGTCCGCGGCGCTGCCGGACCTGGGCTATCGCCAGGCACTTCGCACCCGCACCTTCTGGGCGCTGGCACTGGTAGCCATGTGCACCTTCTATTCGATCATGGCGGTCTCGGCGAACCTGTTCCTGCACATGCGCGACATGGAGTTCACCCCGCAGGAAGCGGGCAATGCTCTGGGGGTGATGTTTGGCCTGGGCATGGTGGGCAAGTTCCTGTTCGGTTTTCTGGCCGACCTGTTCCGGCCCAAGGCGGTGTTCCTGGCCAACCTGGCCATCATGGCGGCCGGGGCCATCCTGTTGGCCACCACCAGCCCTTCTCTGGTGTGGTACGCACTGGTGCTGTTCGGGCTCGGCTGGGGCGGGCTTTACACCATGATCCAGCTGCTGGCAGTCAACGCTTTCGGCCTGTCTTCGGCGGGCAAGATCCTGGGCACGGTGACCATGTGCGACGCGATCACCGCCGGCCTGGGGATCTGGTTTACCGCCCTGCTCTACGACCGCTTTGGCAGCTACCAGCTCGCATTCGGAATCATGTGCGCACTCGTATTGATCGCCTTTGCCGTAGCCACGCTGGTCCGCAACGAGCGCGTGCACATGGCCGCGCAACGCGAGGCTGATCCCTCCGCCGCGCCGGCCACCCCCTGACCGCTGATTACAGGAGCCCTGCAATGCCTGTCATGGAATCTTCCGACCTCACCGCCCGCCAGTACTGGGAGCAGGTGAAGGCCAACCGCAACCGCGCGAAGTTCGGCTTCGGCACCCGCCCGGCGATCGTCAACATCGACGTACAGCGCTCCTATACCGATATGGAGGCCTTCAGAACTGCCTATGAAACCGATCCGCGGCAGATCGAATACATCAACCAGCTCTCGGCGATGCTGCGCGAGCGTGGGTTGCCGGTGATCTGGACGTATGTCGCCTACCTCGAGTCCGGCGAAGATGCCGGCGTGTGGGGCACGCGCACCAACACGCCCGACTCGCTGCAGAACATCAAGCATGGTTCGGAGCGCGCGCAGATCGACCCGCGCGCCCAGGTGCACGAGGGCGACACCGTGATGCACAAGCGCATGGCCAGCCCGTTCTTTGAAACCAACCTGTGGTCGCTGCTGACCTTTCATCGCATCGACACGCTGATCATCACCGGCGGATCGACCTCGGGCTGCGTGCGCGCCTGCTCGGTGGACAGTCTGTCGCGCGGCTTCCGCACGATCGTGGTGGAGGAATGTGTGGCCGACAAGCACGAGATCCCGCACTTCGCCAACCTGGCCGACATGATGCTCAAGTACGCCGACGTGGAACCGGTGGCCGAGGTGGTCCGTCAGCTGGAGGCGCTCGGGCGATGACCGGCAAGGCCGACCCGGGCCTGTACGGCTATTGGCCCTACGATGCCCGCCCCAAGATCACCTGGCCGGGCGGCGCACGGGTGGCGCTGTGGATCGCGCCCAACATCGAGTTCTACGAGTACGCGCCGCCAGCCAACCCGCACCGCAAGCCGTGGCCGCGACCGCTACCCGACGTGCTTGGCTATGCCACCCGGGACTACGGAAACCGGGTGGGCCACCAGCGGATGATGCGGGTAATGGACCGATTCGGGTTGCGCGGCTCGGTATCGCTGTCCACCGCGACCCTGGTTCACCATCCGGAAGTGATTTCACTGGCCGCCGAGCGCGACTGGGAGTTCTTCAGCCACGGCATCTACAACACCCGTTACACCTATGGCCTGGACGAGGCCCAGGAGCGGGAGATGATCGAACAGTCGATGGCGATGATCCGCGAACACACCGGCCAGGCCTGCGATGGCTACCTGGCGCCCGCACTGTCGCATTCGGAATCCACCATCGACCTGTTCGCCGAAGCCGGCGGCATCTATACCTGCGACCTGTTCCATGACGACCAGCCCACCCCGGTGCAGACCCGCAGCGGGCGCCGGTTCGTCTCGGTGCCCTACTCGCTGGAGCTGAACGACACCATCACTTACGTGGTGAACCGGATCGAGCCGCGCCGCTACGGTCAGATGATCAAGGACGCCTTCGACCGTCTGTATGGGGAGGGCGCAGAGAGCGGCACCGTGATGTGCCTGCCGCTGCACGCCTACCAGGTCAGCCACCCGCACCGGCTGCGCGCCTTTGAGGAAGCGATGGACTACATCTGCAGCCACGATGGGGTGTGGAAAGCCACCGGGCGCGAAATCGCCCGGCATTACCTGGACCACCACTACGACGCGGCACTGGCCTCTATCCAGGCCAGCACATCCGTAACCGTGGAGGACGCGACATGAGCCTGGCCCCGGAATTCCTCCAGTACCCGCGCATGCGCCATGGCATGGACCATGAGCGCTATGCCTGGTCGATGCTGGCCGACCGGCCGCCAGTGCGCTGGCCGGAAGATAAGCCGTTGGCGCTGTGGCTGAACCTCAGCCTGGAGCATTTTCCGCTCAACCCGCTCGGGGAAGGTTTCAAGCCGCACGGCAGCATGACCATGCCCTACCCGGACCTGCGCCATTACACGCTGCGCGACTACGGCAACCGGGTGGGCGTGTTCCGGGTGCTGGCGGCGCTGGCCCGACATGGCTTGCAGGCCAGCGTCGCGGTCAACGGCGAGCTGGCCCTGCGCTACCCGGCGCTGATGCAGCGTCTGAAGGCCACCGGCTTCGAACTGGTCGGCCACGGCTGGAACATGGACAGCGTGCATCACGGCGGCATCGACCCCGCCCGCGAGGCGGCACTGGTGCAGGAGAGTCTGGAAGCACTGGCGCCCTGGGCGACGCGCCCGGTACGGGGTTGGCTGTCGCCGGCACGCTCGCAATCCGAACGCACACCGGAGCTGCTGCATGCGGCTGGGATCGGCTGGTGCGCGGACTGGGTGAATGACGAGCTGCCCTATCCCTTCTTCACCAAAGGCGGTGCGATCACCGCGATGCCGCTGGCGCTGGAGCTGGAGGACCGCTTCATTGTCGGCGAGAACCTGCATGCCGAATCCGAATATGCCGACCAGGTGATTGATGCCTGCGACTTCCTGCTGGAAGAAGCCACGCGAACCGGGCACGGGCGGATGCTGGCGCTCAACATCCACCCCTGGGTGATGGGCCAGCCACACCGGATATCACACCTTGAGCGCGCCCTCGCGCACCTGGCCGCACGGGCCGGGGACATCTGGAACGCGGCGCCCAGTGACATCATCGCGGCCGCCGCCACGGGAGAGTCACCTTGACACCGGAAGAACTGCTGGCCGCGCACGGACCGCGCGAATCCATGGAATACGACGTGGTGGTGGTGGGCGCCGGCCCGGCTGGACTGGCAGCGGCAATCCGCCTGAAGCAGCAGGCCGAAAAAGCGCAGCGCGACCTGTCTGTGTGCGTGCTGGAAAAGGGATCGGAGCCGGGCGCCCACGTGCTCTCCGGCGCGATCATGGACCCGCGCGCCCTGACCGAGCTGTTCCCCGACTGGAAGGAGCGCGGCGCGCCGCTCACCCAGGAAGTGACCCGCGACGAATTTCTGTTCCTTGGCGAAACCGGCTCACGCTCCACCCCGGAATTCCTGCTGCCCGACTGCTTCCACAACCGTGGCAACTACATCGTTTCACTCGGCGCGGTGACGCGCTGGCTGGCGCAGCAGGCCGAAGCCCTTGGCGTGGAGGTGTTCGCGGGCTTCGCCGCCGCTGAGGTGCTGTATGACGCCAGCGGGGCCGTTACTGGCGTGGCCACCGGCAACATGGGCCTGGACAGCGACGGCAGGCCCACCGCGCAATTCCAGCTCGGCATGGAGCTGCATGCGAAGTACACCCTGTTCGCCGAGGGCTCGCGCGGGCAGCTGGGCCGCGAGCTGATCGAGCGCTTTCGGCTGGACGAGGGCCGTGATCCGCAGTCCTATGGCATAGGCATCAAGGAGGTGTGGCAGGCCGATCCCGCCCACCATCAGCCGGGCCTGGTGGTGCACACCGCCGGCTGGCCGCTGGACAGCGACACCTATGGCGGCTCGTTCCTGTACCACGCCGAAGACGGGAAAATCGCAGTCGGCTTCGTGGTCGGCCTCGACTACAGCAATCCATGGTTGAGCCCGTTCGAGGAGTTCCAGCGCTTCAAAACCCACCCGGCCATCCGCAAGCACCTGGAAGGCGGATCGCGCATTGCCTACGGCGCCCGAACCATCACTGCCGGCGGTCTGCTATCCCTGCCCGAACTGGTGTTCCCTGGTGGGGCACTGGTGGGTTGCGAAGCGGGATTCCTCAACGCCAGCCGCATCAAGGGCAGCCACGCTGCGATCAAGACCGGCATGCTGGCCGCGGAAGCAGCCTTCGACGCCCTCGCCGCGGAGCGCTCCCATGACGTGTTGGAAAGCTACCCCCGTGCATTCCAGTCGAGCTGGCTGCATGCCGAACTGCAGCAGTCAAAAAACTTCAAACAGTGGTTCAAGAAGGGCCGGCGTGCGGCCACGCTGATGACCGGCATTGAGCAGTGGCTGTTGCCGAAGCTTGGTATCCGCAACCCGCCGTGGACAATCCACCGCGATACACCGGACCACGCCTGCCTTGAGCCTGCCGACCAGCACGCAAGGATCGACTACCCCAAGCCGGATGGCGTGCTCACCTTCGATCGGCTCAGCTCGGTCTTCCTGTCCAGCACCCACCACGACGAACAGCAGCCTGCGCACCTGCGGCTGAAGGATCCTGCGATCCCCGTCGCCGTGAACCTGGCCACCTATGCCGGCCCCGAGGCGCGGTATTGCCCCGCGGGCGTGTACGAGTTCGTGGGCGAAGCCGGCGCGGAGCGCCTGCAGATCAACTTTGCCAACTGCGTGCACTGCAAGACCTGCGACATCAAGGATCCGACCCAGAACATCGTCTGGACCGCACCGCAGGGCGGCGACGGCCCCAACTACCCATCCATGTAAGAAGGA
Organism: Luteimonas qiangzhengi; assembly: GCF_039548515.1. Lineage (NCBI taxonomy): Bacteria > Pseudomonadati > Pseudomonadota > Gammaproteobacteria > Lysobacterales > Lysobacteraceae > Luteimonas > Luteimonas qiangzhengi. The sequence continues at coordinate 28,231 of NZ_JBCLVE010000011.1, forward strand.
ACGATATTCCATGACCATTCCGTCCAGCGCCGGTGCGCGCTTCCGTGCCGCACTTGCGGCGGAAAGCCCGCTGCAGATCCCCGGCACCATCAACGCCAACCATGCCCTGCTCGCCAAGCGGGCTGGCTTCCGGGCCATCTATCTGTCCGGTGGTGGCGTCGCGGCCGGCTCACTCGGGCTGCCGGACCTCGGGCTGAACACCCTTGAAGATGTGCTGGTGGATGTGCGCCGCATCACCGACGTGTGCGACCTGCCGCTGCTTGCTGATATCGACACGGGCCTGGGCCCGAGCGCATTCAATATCGCCCGCACGGTGAAGTCGCTGATCAAGGCAGGCGGCGCCGCCTGCCATATCGAGGACCAGGTGGGCGCAAAGCGCTGTGGCCACCGCCCGGGCAAGGAGATCGTCAGCCTCGGTGAGATGGTGGACCGGGTGAAGGCAGCCGCCGATGCGAAGACCGATGCGGACTTCTTCCTGATCGCGCGAACCGATGCGATCGCCGTGGAGGGCGTGGATGCGGCCATTGAGCGCGCGATCGCCTGTGTCGAGGCCGGCGCCGACGGCATCTTCGCCGAGGCCTCGTACGATCTGGACACCTACAGCCGTTTCGTTGATGCGGTCAAGGTGCCGGTGCTCGCCAACCTGACCGAATTCGGCCAGACCCCACTGTTCACCCGCGAGGAGCTGGCCTCGGTGAACGTGGCGATGATGATCTATCCCCTGTCCGCCTTCCGCGCCATGAACAAGGCAGCCGAGGCGGTGTACACCGCGATCCGCAACGACGGCCACCAGCGCAACATGGTCGATTCCATGCAGACCCGGGAGGAGCTGTACGAGCGCATCGGCTACCACGAGTACGAACGCAGCCTGGACGCGCTGTTCAGCCGCGGCAAGTAGGTCCGACGACGGCCGGAGCCACACATGGCTCCGGCGCTTTGAACCGCCTGTCAGGCGGCCGGGAACCACCAGGGCGATGCGGTACCGGTATTGACCAGCAGCGCACGGGCGCGCACGAATCGGCGGATGGATGCTGTGCCCATCCGCGAACCGCCCAGGCCCGAGAATCCGAAGCTCTGCTTTTCCACCGTCTGCACCATGCCGGTCAGACAGGCATCGTTGATCGAGATGCCGCCGGCATTCAACTGCCGGGCCACGCGCTGCGCCCGTTCCGCATCCCGGGTAAATACCGCCGCTGACAGACCAAAGCCGGTGTTGTTGGCGCGGCGCACCGCTTCGTCTTCATCGGCCACCACCATGACCGGCAGCACCGCGGCGAAGCTTTCCTCGTGCGCCACCGCCATGTCCTCGGTTACGTCCACAAGCACCGTCGGCGGACACCAGGTGCCGCCGTGCTCAACCAGAGCGCCACCGGTGAGGGCCCGGGCGCCGCGGCCCAGGGCCTCCTCCAGCTGCGCGCGCACCAGCTCGATCTGCGAGGCGGCGATGATCGGGCCAATCTGTCCCCGCTGCGGATCCGGCCAGGCCAGCTGCAGCTTGGATGCCTCCTTCACCAGCGCATCGATGAACGCATCGGCGACCGGTGCTTCCACATACACACGCTCGATCGACATGCAGCTCTGACCACCGTTGACGAAGCTGCCCCAGGCCAGCGCCCGCGCCGCATGATCGATATCGGCATCGGAGAGCACCAGGGCCGGGTCCTTGCCGCCCAGCTCCAGGGATGCGGGAATGAATCGGCGCGCACAGGCTTCGGCCACCCGGCGCCCTGTAGCGACCGAACCGGTGAAGCAGATCTTGTCACTGGCCTCGATCACGGCCTGGCCCGTGCCACCGGCGCCGGTGACCAGCGTAAACACGTCACCCAGGCCCGCGTCCTCCAGCGCATCGCGCAACACCGGTACGAAGCGGGAAGTCACCTCGCTGGGCTTGGCCAGCACCGTGCAGCCAGCGGCAAGGGCCGGAATGGCGTCGATCAGGGTGAGCATCAGCGGGAAGTTCCAGGGACTGATCACTCCCACCATCGGGTACGCAACCCAGGTCTGCTGAGACTGGATGAAGGGAATCGCCTCCTGGCGCAGCGACGTCTCCGGCAGGCAGTCCGGCGCCTGCGCCGCCCAGCGGCGGATCGCGGCCACGGAACCTTCCAGCTCAACCAGCGATTCATGCCAGCGACCGGTATCTGCCAGCAGTCGATCGACCATCACGTCACGGCGGACTTCAAGCGCATCGGCGAGCGCAGACAGGCGGGCGCAGCGCGCTTCCACGCCCATCGCGGCCCAGGCGCGCTGCGCTTCGCGCAGACGCAGGCCTGCCGCCTCGACTTCACCGGCTGGACACATGTCCAGATCGCCGTCGTGTTCGCCCGTACGTGGATTGCGCAGCGGAATAGTGTCAGCGCTCATTCCACCACTCCCAACTCGATCAGTCGCTCGATGCTGGCCCGCTGGCGGGCGGCGAAGTCAGCGCGCTGCGGCACCTTTGCTTCTCCGTTTTCAAGCAGCTGGTTCGGGGCCAGCGCGACCGGCGCCACCCCAGCGGCAACCGCCGCATCGGGAAGCCGGGACAGGAAGTTGCCCATGCCCGGACGCCTGCGTCGGCGCCGCAGGCCGGTCACGTCGATCTCCGCATTGGCCGCCATCGATTCACCGCCACCGGCCGCCGCCAGCACCCGGCCCTGGTCGTCGATGATTTTGCTCATCCCATCGGCGCTGCCCATCGGGATATCCACCCCGGCAATGCCCGCTGTGTTGGCCGACACCACGAAGGCCATGTTCTCGATCGCACGAGCACGCTTGGCGATGTCCTTGGGGGTCAGCTCCGGGCTGCCGACCTCCGACGTGCAGTGCAGCAGCACCTCGGCACCGCGCAGGCCGTGGGCCCGGGCGATTTCCGGATAGAGGATTTCCTCTGAAGCTATGCAGGCCAGGTTGCCGATCGGCGTACGCGCCACCGGGAACACGCCGTCGATGCCGTAAAGATCGAGGTAACGGCTCCAGACGTCATGCGGGCTGGGGGCAAACAGCGACACCAGCCTCCGGTAGCGCAGCACCTGGTTGCCGGCATCGTCGAGCACCACCTGGGACTGGAAGTACAGGTCGGGAAAATTCGGATCCCGCTCGTACGCATTGGATACCAGGTACACGCCGTTATCCTGGGCAATGCGACCCAGGCGTTCGTATTCCCGGCCATCCATGTCGAAACCGGCCTTGGCAGCCCAGCCCGGGATGGTGTCGCCCAGCGGATAGCTTGTGGCGAAATACTCCGGCAACACCACCAGTTTCAGGTCGGGACCGATGAAGGCCTTGGACGCAGGTAACTGGCGGGCGATGCGTGCAATGTTGGCATCGATGGCCGCACGCGCCTCGTCGACGTCGGCACAGGCGTTGACCGCATGGCAGGTCGACTGCAGCGCAAGGGCACGGTAGGCGATATCGGTCATGGCTGTGTTTCTCCACCGGACAACACTCCCCCGGAAAAAACGGGTGGGCGCCGGGTCAGGAACGCAGCGGCCCCTTCGGCAAAGTCGCTGCTGCGGAAAGCGGCGTTGAAAGCTTCGGCAGCTTCCGCGGACGCTACTGCAGGGTCATTACCCACATGGGCAAGCACGGTCTTGATGCCGCGTCGGGCCTGGCCGGACGTCGCCTGCAGACTCTCAACCAGCGTGGCTTCCGCCCCTGCCAGGTCGCCTGTGTCCACGATCTGGTGGACCAGGCCCCAGCCAGCGGCCGTGGCGGCATCCAGCAGGCGCCCGGTCAGCAGCATCTCCCTGGCCCGCGCCATGCCCACTGCGTGCACCAGACGGCGGCTGTCTTCAGCGCTGTAGACCAGACCCAGCTTCGCGGGGGTGATGGCAAAGCGGGCCCGGTCACTGGCCAAGCGCAGGTCGCAGGCCAGGGCAAGACCGAGGCCGCCACCCACGCACGCGCCATCAATGACTGCGATCGTGGTCTGCGGCAAGCGCTGCAGTTTCAACTGGGTGCGCTGCACGACGACATTGCCCGATGCATAGGCTTCGGGAGTGGCCAACAGCTCGCCCAGCTCGTCGATGTCGGCTCCGGCACTGAACGCACCGGGCACACCTGACAACACCAGGATGTCCGCCGCCGACACCGCGATCCGGTCCAGCGCCGCCTCCAGCGCCACCCAGTGGCGATTGGCCAGCGCGTTGCGTTTATCCGGCCGATTGATGCCAATGCGTGCAACCCTGCCGGACAGGCTGCAGCTGATCACCTCGTTACCCACAAATGCTTACCGCCCTGCTTATTTGTTCTATCGTTATAGCATTCAGGCATTAGGTGGGTGAAGCAATGTCATACGACGCACTGGCCACGCTGCTGGGCCCCGAAGCACAGCGGCTGCTGCGCACCGACCTGCCCACGCCGCTGTATCACCAGATGTTCCTGCTGCTGCATGACCGCATTCTCAGCGGCGAGATCCCCTGCGGCTCGCGCATACCGACCGAGTTCGAGCTCGCTGCGGCCTTCGGCGTATCGCGGATTACAGCCAAGCGCGCTCTGGATGAGCTCGCCGCCGAGGGGCTGGTGGAGCGTCGCCGCGGCAAGGGCACCCACGTGATCCACCGCTCGCGCCCGAAGCCCATGCAAAGCCCGCTGACCGGGCTGCTGGAAACGCTCGAGGTGCTGGCCGAAGAAACCCGGGTGAAGCTGCTCCAGTTCCGGCGCGCCACGCCATCCGACCCGGTCCGTGCGCTGTTCGATACGGCGGTCGACGAACCGTTGACCCACGCCATTCGCCTGCGCCTGCGTGGCAACATCCCCTTTGGCCACTACACCAGCTGGACCCGCACCGACCGGGAGGCCTTCAGCGAGAAGGCGCTGGCCACCACCTCGCGGCTGAAACTGTTTCGCGACATCGGCATCGACATCCGCCAGGTCGAGCAGGTGTTGTCTGCGGTCAATGCCGACGCCGTAACCGCGATGCACCTTCAGGTGGAGCCGGGAGCCGCCCTACTGGCGCTGGACAGGCGTTCCTACAACGAGGAAGGCCAGCTGGTGGATCTGCTCAACATCCTTTACCGACCCGACCAGTTCTCGTATCGGATGAAGATGGATATCGAAGCGGATGGCAGCTCGGACGGCTGAGCGTGACTGTCTGCGGAGTCCTGTGATGCACTTCGCATTATCGACCCAATAACCCGGATTGCTGCACCGCAATAATATTGCGCGCTGCAGCATTATCCGTTCCCGCAAGGCCCGGTGACACTCTGAAAACCAGGTAAAGCGGGTAAAAACCTGGTGATTTCAACAACTTGCCAAAAAAGCTGGCGCTGCCGCTGGCTGCCGTTGAATGTCCGGACAAAGAGCGGGATACTCGGTGCGCTATTGATATATCAATAGCGCCAATAACCGCTCTACTCCCGCCAGACAAAACAGGTATTTGCGATGAAGAACCTTCCGTGCCGCCGCGCACTGGCCATGGCCATCCTCGTCGCGCTCACCGCGCCGGTCACTGCCCAGCAAACGCAGAACCCACCGACCGACGAGAGCGCTGTCCAGCTCGATGCCGTCACCGTCACCGCGCAACGGCGGGAAGAACAATCCCAGAAAACCCCGATGACGCTGACCGTGATCAGCGGCGAGCAGCTCGATCGCATGCAGGTTACGCGGGTGGACGACCTGCGCACCGTGACCCCAAACATCATCGTCGAGCAGAACACCGGCACCAGCTCGGGCGCCAAGATCATCATGCGCGGCGTGGGCGCCGACGAATCGATGTTCACCAACGATCCGGCGATCGCGATGTATGTGGATGACGTCTACATTCCCCGCCAGAACGGCGCGATGTTCGATCTGTACGACGTCGAGCGCATCGAGGTGCTGCGTGGCCCACAGGGCACGCTGTACGGACGTAACGCCACCGGCGGCGCGATCCGCTACATCACCCGCAAGCCGACCGGCGAGGACCGTCTGGAATTCAACGCCAACGTCGGCAACTTCGGCCGTCGCGACGCCCGCGCCACCGCAGCTACCCGGCTGGGTGAGTCGCTGGACGTGACCGCTGCTGTGCTGACCCGTAACCGCGACGGCTATGTTTACGACCGCACCAACGACCGCCGGGTAAACGACCAGGACGTGCTGGCCGGACGGCTCTCCTTCGCCAGCCCCTGGGGTGAAGCGTCCTACGCCACGCTCAGCATCGAGCGGCTGTCCGAGCGTTCACTGCCCACCTGGGCATCGCCGGCGATGATGATGGATGGCGAGCGCGTGCCGGTGCTGGGTGATTTCTACACCACCCAGACCGACACCCTGGGATTCAACGAGCTCGACCAGTTCGGCGTGGCGCTCACCAGCGAGACCGACTACGGGTCATTCGGCATGCGCCACATCCTCCACTACCGCACCATGGACCACCACTTCTATATGGACGTGGACGGCAGCGACCGCATGGTCTTCCACGTCGAGCAGGACCAACGCCAGAAGCAGCGCGGGTACGAGGCCCAGGTCACGTCCTACAACGAAGGGCGCTTCAACTGGGTAGCCGGCGTGTTTGCTTTCCAGGAAAGCAACAGCCAACCCACCCGCAGCGATGTCTTCACTCGCGGAAATACCCACTACGTCAGCCAGGACACCTCGGCCTACGCACTGTATGCACAGGGCACCTGGGATCTCAACGAACGCCTGGCGCTGACCCTGGGCGGCCGCTACAGCTACGAGAACAAGGATTTCAGCGTGCGCGCCGTGCAGCCCGACGGCACGCCGGTCTTCGACAAGGCCATGGACAAGAGCTGGACCCGTCCCGACTGGAAGGTCCTGCTGGACTATGACTTCAGGGACAACATCATGGGCTACGCGTCGGTCACCACCGGCTTCAAGAGCGGCGGCTACAACGGTCGCGGCACCACCTATGAAACCGTTGCCCCGATCGACGAGGAAACACTGATCGCATATGAGCTGGGCATCAAATCCAGCCTGTGGAACAACCGCCTGCGGCTGAACGCGAACTACTACCGGCTGGACTACGACGGCATCCAGCTGGCGGCGGTCAACCCGGAAGGCGTGTTCGTCACCACCAACGCAACTGGTGCATTGATCCAGGGCATCGAGCTGGACCTGGCCCTCCAGGCCACCCGCAAGCTCAATCTCACCGCCAGCATCGGCACCATGGATGGCGAGTACCAGAACTTCAACGAGACCAATGCCGACTATTTCCGTGGGCTCGACATGAAGTACATGCCTGACATGCAGGGAACCCTGGGGGCGACGTATGTCCAGCCGGTCGGTGCCGCCGACCTGGTGTTCAGCGGTACCGCGCGCTACACCGACAGCTACTTCCAGAACCAGGATGCCACCCGGCTGGTCATGACCAACGCCCATGCCGAGGTCAATGCACGGATCGCCTACGAGCCGCATAACAGCAACTGGTCGGTGGCACTGTGGGGCAAGAACCTGACCGATGAGTTCATCGTCACCGGCGGCTTCGATATCCCCGCGCTGGGCATCGGCACGGTGTACCCCAACCTGCCGCGCAGCTACGGACTGGAATTCAAGTACAGGATGTAGCCGGACCGGGCTGCGGCCAATTAGCTATATAGATATATCATTGTGGCTCTTGCCACCCATTCGGAGACGTCCGGTTTGAGCGCCACACTCGCCCAGAAAATCATCGCCCGCGCCTGCGGCAGAGATGCCGTGACTCCGGGAGAGATCCTGACTGCGCGGCTCGACCTGCTGATGATGCATGACTCCGGCGGCCCCCGACGGGTGGCCGCGCGCCTGGAGAAACTGGGGGCCCGGGTCTGGGATCCGGACAAGGTGGTGGTGGTCAGCGATCACTTCGTGCCGGCGGTGGACCTTGAGAGCGCCGAGATCCTGGCTCTCACCCGTCGCTGGGCGCGCGAGCAGGGCGTCCGTCACTACGACATGCTCGGCATCTGTCACGTGGTGCTGCAGGAACATGGCCACGTCCGGCCGGGCATGTTCTGCGTGGGCGGGGATTCGCATTCGCCCAGCGGAGGTGCCTATGGCGCGTTCATGGTCGGCATGGGGGCCACCGACATCACCGGCGCCCTGGTCACCGGAGAAGTCTGGCTGCAGGTTCCCCGCACAACGCGTGTCGTGTTGGACGGTGTGCTGGGCGAAGGCGTCAGCGCCAAGGACGTGATGCTGATGCTGTGCGCTGCCCACGGCATGGGTAACGAGGGCGAGGTGTTCGAATACACCGGCAGCGCCGTGGCGGCCATGCCCATGCATGAGCGCATGACCCTGTGCAACATGGCCGCAGAACTTGGCGCTGAAACCGGTATCATCGCGCCCGACGACACCACCCTGGCCGCGCTGCGCGAAGCCGGGCACCCGTTCCAGGGCGATATCAGCCACTGGCACAGCGACGACGACGCCGATTTCAGCGCCCAGCACCGCTACGATGCCGGCGCACTCGCACCGCACATCGCCGCACCGCACAGTCCGGCCAACAGTGCGCCGGTGGCGGACCTTGAAGGCACCCGCATCGACCAGGCCTACATTGGCGCTTGCACCGGCGCCAAGCTGAGCGATCTGCGCATGGCCGCCAAGGTGCTCGCCGGGCGCAAGGTGGCTTCCGGCACCCGACTGCTGATTGCCCCGGCTTCGGTTGCAATGACGGCTCAGGCCGCGGCGGAAGGCACCCTTGCCACACTCACCGATGCCGGCGCGATCCTGCTGCCAAGCGGCTGCGGCGCCTGCGCCGGCATGGGCGCCGGCATGTTGGCCGCAGGCGAAGTCTGCCTGTCCACCACCGCACGCAACTTCAAGGGCCGCATGGGCTCGGCGCAGGCACAGGTCTACCTCGGCTCCCCCTATTCGGTGGCGGCCGGCGCAGTGAAAGGCCATATCTGCGATCCACGCGAATTGCTGGAGGCAGCGCCATGAAGGTGCGAGGCCGCGCTTTCGTGTTCGGCGACAACATCGATACCGATCTGCTGGCACCGGGCCCGTGGATGCGCGAGCCGCTCGAGGTGCTTGCAGCACACTGCCTTGAAGCGATCGACCCGGCCTTTGCCGGAGAGGTCCGCACGGGTGACCTCGTGGTGGGCGGGGCATCGTTTGGCATCGGCTCCTCCCGCGAGCAGGCCGTGCAGGCACTGGTCCAACTGGGCGTGGGTGCAGTTGTGGCGAAATCCTTCGCCCGCATCTTCTATCGCAATGCCCTCAATCTCGGCCTGCCGGCGATGGCCTGCCCAGACCTGGTGGCTGAACGCGGCGACGACATTGAAGTGCGTCCGGCAGAAGGGCTGGTCATCAACCACACCCGCGGCACCCGCCACGCCTGCCAGCAGCTGCCACCCCAACTGATGGAGATCGTGCAGGTTGGCGGGTTGATGCCCTGGCTGGAGCGCCGCCTGGCAGCCGAGCGCGACCAGGCTGGCGGACAGGATCCGCAGGCATGAACACACCAGCGCATCTGGGCCGCATCTGTTCCGCCACCGTGCTCGCGCCCGACTTCGATGTGGCGCTGGCCAGCTATCAACAGGCACTGGGCGCGCAGGTTTCCGGGCTGGAAACGCTTCACCCGGAGCTTGCCAGCCACCTGGTACTCGATGACCTTGCTGGCATGCGCGTGGCTTGGATAGCCACCGGCGCTGCACCCTGGCTGCGCGTGGTGGAAGCTCCCTCCGCAGTCACGCAACCCCCCATGCAGCTGCACGGCTGGCTGTCGCTGGAAGTCCTGGTGGCCGACGTCGACACGTTGGCCGCCTCACTCCCCGACAACTGGCGCATGCTGCGTCCACCTGCGGACCTGGACGTGAGCCCGGACATCCGCGCATGCCAGGTGCTGGGGCCGAGCGGTGAGCTGTACTACTTCACCCAGGTGCGGGCGGACGTGCCGCCGTTCGAACTGCCGCAGACTTCGCTGCCGGTGGACCGGCCGTTCATCGTGGTGCTCTCAACCCCCGATCGCGACCGCACGCAGGCCGCCTGGGAGGCGCTGGCCGGACGCGACGCGTGGGCTTTCGATACCCGGATCACCGTGCTCAACCACGCCCTCGATCGACCGCTGGAGTCCCGCTACCCGGTGGCCGTGCTGCAGTTCCGTGACCGCTGCCTGATCGAGATCGACGAAGTTGCGCCAGCCTCTCCCCGCAAGCCCGGCGTCCGCTATGCCGGCGTGCACCTGGTCAGTATCGAACGCGATCGGCTGGACGGGGATATCGCCGGATTGGGTCCGGTGATCCATCTGGATGCCGCGGGTTACCAGGGTCGCCGGGCCGGCCTGTGGCAAGGCCCGAGTGGTGAGCGGGTGGAGCTGATCGAACAGCCCGTCATCGGGTAATACCGGGCCGGTGACCGCCGACCACCCCCGCCCCCCGCAGACGGGCAATCGCACTGTCATCCAGGTTCAACAGCTCGCGCAGCACGGCGTCGCTGTCTTCACCCAGCAGCGGCGCGGCGCGGCCGTAGGTGACCGGGGTGGCGGAAAAACGCACCGGATTGGCGACGCCCGGCACAGTCCCCGCCTGTGGATGCGGCAGGTCCACGCGCAGCCCGCGTGCCAGCACCTGCGGATCCTCGAATACCTGGTCGATGCGGTTGACCGGAGCGCAGGGCACCGTGGCCTGCTCGAGTCCCTCCAGCCATTCGGCAGCCGGACGCTGTGCCAGGCGCGCCGACAGATGGGCGATCAGCGCTTCACGGTTCGCCACGCGCGCCGCATTGGTGGCATAGCGCGGCTCATGCGCCAGTTCCGGCTCACCGAGCACCGCGCACAAGCGCGCAAACTGGCCGTCATTGCCCACCGCCAGCATGAAGTAGCCGTCGGCCGCCGGCATCACCTGATACGGCACGATGTTGGGATGCGCCGTGCCCTGGCGCTGCGGCACCGTGCCGGCCACCAGGTGGTTCATGGCCTGGTTGGCCAACCACGCCACCTGGGTGTCAAGCAGCGCCAGATCAATGTGCTGGCCCTCGCCGGTGCGTTCGGCGTGGCGCAACGCGGCAAGGATCGCCGCTACTGCGTACATGCCGGTCATCAGGTCCGCGACGGCGACGCCGACCTTTTGTGGCCCGCCGCCGGGTGCACCATCGGGCTCGCCGGTGATGCTCATCAGCCCCCCAATGGCCTGGATGGCAGCGTCGTAGCCCGCACGATGTGCATACGGGCCGCTCTGGCCAAAGCCGGTGATCGAGCAGTACACAAGCTTCGGGTTCACGGCCTTGAGGCTGGCATGGTCCAGGCCGTATTTGGCCAGCCCACCGACCTTGTAGTTTTCCACCAGCACATCGCTGCACGCTGCCAACTCGCGGATCAGGCGCTGGCCTTCTGCGCTGGTGAAGTCGATTGCCAGCGAGCGCTTGCCGCGGTTGGCGCCCAGGTAATACGCGGATTCGGCAGTGGCATTGCCTTCGCTGTCGGTCAGGAAGGGCGGACCCCAGCTCCGCGTGTCATCACCCACACCGGGACGCTCGACCTTGATCACCTCGGCGCCGAAGTCGGCCAGCACCTGGGTGGCCCAGGGACCCGCCAGAATCCGGGAAAGATCCAGCACCCGTACGCCATCAAGTGGACTGCTCATGCCGGCCACCACTCCCTGCTCGCTACCGGCAGGCCCGCCTTCCATCCCGTCGCGTCCTGGAAGGCCGCCGCCAGGGCCACCAGCCGCAGATCGTCACCGCTGTGGCCGACCAGCTGCATGCCCACCGGAAGCTCGCCCGTTGCCACCGGCAGCGGCAGAGAAAGCGCTGGATTGCCGGCCATGTTGGCGTACGCGGTCAGGTCGGCCTGGTTGGCCGGAACCGGACTGCCAAAGGAGAAAGCGCGCTGCGGCGTGGTGGGCATCAGCAGCACATCGCAATCGCGCAGCCACTGCTGCAGTTGCACCTGGGCGCGATCGACCAGCAGCGAGGCGGCGGCGAGTTCCGCGGCCGAGCGCGCCTCGGCCCAGCCCATCAGCTTCGCCAGCAGCGGTGAAAACTCTTCCCGACGCCTGTGCCAGGCGTCCGCGTGCTCCACCAGCAGCTCCGCCTCGCACATCAGCAGGCCCGCACGACGCGCCTGCCCGGAAGGAAACTCCGGAGCCGGCAGATCCACGCGACTGTGACCCAGTCCAAGCATGCATTGCAGGCCCGCATCGACGGCCTGCTGCACATCGGCATCAATCCCGGCCTCATCGCCGAAGTCGACCACGCCGATACGCAACGGGCCTGTATGCGGCGAGGCAAACCGGACCGCCCTGGACTGGGCACAGTCCGGATCAAACCCTGTCATCGCTTCCAGCAGGACACCGAGGTCGCGCGCCGAGCGCGCCAGCGGCCCGATGTGATCCAGCCGCCGGCACAAGGGCACCGTGCCGCGGGTGCTGACCGCGCCCCAGGTCGGCTTCAAACCGAACACGCCGCAATAGCTGGCAGGAATGCGCACCGAACCCATGGTGTCGGTACCCAGTGCCGCCGCGCACAGGCCGGCCGCGACCGCCGCGCCGCTGCCGCCGCTGGAACCGCCGGGGGTGAAGCCCGGGCGATGCGGGTTGTGGCAGGCACCGAAGTGCGGGTTGTCGTTGTCGGCGCCCAGCGCCGCTTCATGCATGTTGAGCTTGCCGATGATTACCGCCCCTGCGGCCCGCAAACCCGCGACGGCAGGGTTGTCGGCCGCTGCGGGCGGCGCCTCACTCAGGATCGCCATGCCTGCAGTGGTCCGCATGCCGGCGGCATCGATATTGTCCTTCACCGCTACCGGCACCCCTTCCAGCGCGCGGGCCTGGCCACGCGCGCGGCGCGCATCGGAGTCAGCGGCCGCCGCCAGTGCGACATCGGCATCCACGTGCAGGTAGCTGTTGATCACCGGCTGACTGGCCTCGATGGCCGCCAGCTGCCATTCGATCAACTGCACGGCCGAGATCTCCCCGCGCTCCAGCAGCCCCGCCTGCGTCACCAGGTCCGCTGTCAGCACGTCGGCATTGGCCGGGGTCATTGCGCCGGACTCATTTGAAGCGGTTATCGATCAGGCGCACCGGCTTCTGCCGGACCTCGATGCCGGTCAGCGCGGCCAGCGACCCCGGCTCCACCAGCACCACTGAGACCTCCACGCCCAGCCGCTGGCGCAGCAGGCTGGAGAACGCCTCCGCCACCGCGGCATCGCCGGTCGGGCAACGTACTTCAACATGCACCGCCAGCTCATCCCGCCCGCCGACGTCACGGCTGGCCATGCAGATGAATTCCCCGGCGAACTCGGACTTCTCTTCCAGGATCGGCGCCATCGCCTGCGGGAACACGTTGATCCCGCGGATCTTGACCATGTTGTCGCTGCGACCGAGGAAGCCCTCGATCCGGCGCAGGTTCAGGCCCAGCGACGACGGCGTGGTCAGCACCCGGGTCACATCGTGGGTGTTGAAGCGGATGATGGGGTAGATGTCCTGCTTGTACAGACAGGTCACCACCATATCGCCGATCTCGCCGTCGGCCACCGGCTGCCCGTCGTCGACGCCGAGCACCTCCACGTACTGGGCGTCTTCCATCAGGTACAGGCCGTCCTGGTCGGGGCCTTGGCCGGCAATCGCGCCGGTGTCGCCAACGCCGTACCAGTCGTACAGCTCCACCCCGCCCCATGCTGCGGAAAGCGTCTCGCGCGATTCGCGGCCCAGGTGACCGCAGATCATGCGGATCGGGATGTCGCGGCCCGGTTCCAGGCCCTGTTCGCGGGCCACGTCGGCGAGCTTCTTGATGTAGTCGGCGAAGCCCACAATCACCGTCGCACCCATGTCGCGCATCAGGTTCACCTGCTGGGCGGAGCGCATCTCGATGCCGGTACCGGCGGAACAGAACAGCGCCTGGGTGAAATGGGTGACTGCCTCGCGCACATAGTGACCGCCGTTGATCATGCCGTGGCCGTACACCGAATGGACCACATCGCCGGGGCGCATGCCCTGCCAGCGATACAGCCGCGCCAGCAGCAGGTTCTGTACTTCACGCGAGTGCGGACTGAACACCAGCGGCTGCGGCCGTCCGGTGGTGCCGGAGGTGGTGTGGAACACCAGCGGCGTGTCACCCGCTTCGGTGCCATCGCGCCAACCGTGGAAGTCGCCCAGCGGCGGATTCGCTTCCACCGAAGCCATGATCTCGTGCTTGCCAAACACCGGCAGCTTGCCGATGTCGGCCAGGCCGTTGATGTCGCCGGCCTCGATTCCGGCCCCACCCCACAGGCGCTGATAAAACGGGATCTGCCAGGCGCGCGCCACGCAGCGCCGGAACATCACATCCTGGCGGGCGAAGAGCTCGTCGCGGCTGAGGCTGCGGAAGCGCTTGGTGAATCCCTCGTCCAGCGGGAACTGTTCCAGCAGCTCGCCGGCATTGAAGGTCTCGAAATAGGTGCGTGTTCGGGTCATGTCGGCTCGATGATCAGCAGGTCGACCAGGTCGCGCACATCGGCGAGCGCTTCCAGCCGGTCGAGGGTGGTAAGAAGGGACTGCCGCCGTTGCGCGTCGAAAGGAAGCGCGGCGTGGTCCAGGCAATGGTTGAATTTGTCCAGCTGTTGCCCGCGGGTGAGCGGACGTGCCGGCGAGCCGATCACGGCATCGCGCGCGGCCTGCAGGATGCGGCCGTCGCGGGTGGTGACCGTCATCGATTGGGGAGCGAGTGCATTGGGGTCCTCACTGCCGTTGGGCACCACCCGCACCCGGCCGGCAAGATCGGCGCGTCGTGGATCGGAAAGGCGTTCGGCGCCATAGGCATCCAACCCCACCCTGCCATCCAGCATCACCGTGGCCAGCAGGTAGGGCAGGCACAGGCGCGCATAGCTCGGCGCCATGTCTTCTTTCCACGGCCGGGCCACCAGGCGGTGCACCAGTGGCGGTGCCTGCAATTCGATTGATTCGATGTCGGCGATGCGCAGTCCTTCGCGATCACGCAGTTCCATCAGCATGTCCTGCCCCGCATGGGCGGCACCACCGGTGGGAAACATCTTGTGGCTGACCTGAAGCAGCTGCGGCTCGCGGGCGGCCAGCTCGGCCAGCGCGGGGCCCGTGTCGTATTCGCCTTCATACAGGGGCAGATAGCCGAAGCGCCCTTCGAGCACATCCATCGGCGGCGGGAAGCCGCGGCGCGCGAGTTCCCAGCTGGTCACCGCCGCGCGCGAGGCCATCGCCACCTGCATGGCCAGGGCCGGCGAGCCTTCCACATGCGCCTGCATCGTGCCCGGAAGCTGGCAATACGCGAGCGATACGGCGCGGTGCAGGGTGCTGGCATCGGCGTCGTACAGCCTGGCGATGCCCGCAGCGGCGCCCAATGCGCCGCACATGGCCGGGCGGAAGAACCGCATCGGTGCCCGGGCGCTGATCCCAAGCAGGGTGGCCACGTCCACGGCCACATTCACTGCGGTGATCAGGGTGCGACCATCCACGGGAGCCTGTTCCTGGTTGGCGCGCGCCTCGGCGGCCGCCACCAGCGCAGGCAGGATCACAGCCATCGGATGCACCACCGCCGGCATGTGCACACAATCAAATTCCTGGCCGTGCACCAGATAGCCGTTGAGCATGGCCGCGCCGGTGGCCGGCAGCCGCTCACCGGTGACCCATGCCCGCGCTGACGTACCCTCACCGAGCGCGAAGGCTGCGTCCCGCACCACCTGGGCCAGTGGCAGCTGTGGTCCGGTCCCTGACATACCGACCGCCAGCGAATCCATGACGAACACCCGGGTGGCATCAATGGCCTGTGCCGACAGGTCTTCGTAACGCAGCGTGGCCGCATGCGCCAACAACGCTTCGGTCAGGCGCATGACGGCACCTGCTCCAGTGCATCGGTCAGGGCGGTCAGCGTGCCGCTTTCAGCCAGGGCCCTCGCCGCGTCGATCACGGCCCGGGCGACATCCGCGGGAACGCCGCCCCACCGGGCCAGTGCCAACGCTTTGTGGACCACATCGTCGGCGGCCATCGGATATTCCGGGTCACCCCAGGCATCGGCGCGTGTGGCAACCAGCTGGCGACCATCGGCGAGGTGCACTTCCACCGTGGCCCCGTAGTGCGCAGGGAACCGTGCACTACACGCGGCATCCTCGCGCAGGACGACGCGTTCGCGCAGCGCCTGCAGCATCGGCTGGTTGAAAGTACCGGGCACGTAGTGCGCGGGTTCCGGGCGGCCCAGGCAGGCGATGGCTGCCAGTGCATGCTGCAGGCTGAAGCGTGCCTCCAGTTCGGTCACAGGGTGCAGGCGGTCGCAGAAGCGCAGCGCCTCGGCGTAGGTGGCCACTTCGATGCGCTCTATCGCATCCGGGGCAAGGGAGCCGCCTGCCAGGGCGTCGCGCAGGGCATCGATCGCCGGATGCGCATGGCGACACGCAGGCCACGGTTTGAGGCTGGTGCCGTGAATCATCCAGTCCTCGCCATCCGCTGCCCTCATGCCCGTGTGCGATGCGTCGGGCGCGGTGGCGGCAAACAGGCCCTGCGGACCTTCAAGGACCTGCCGCGGCCCACGCAGACCCGCCGCGGCCAGGCGCGCGGCCAACCAGCCGCTGCGCGCGGCTTCAGCATTATGGATGGACTTGGTTGGTACCGGCTCATGGCGCATCTGCCACAGGCCGCCGGTGCGGCTGCCGGCGGTGCCCAGCGCGTCGGCCATCGCCCCTGCGTCCAGAGCCAGCACAGAAGCTGCCGCTGCCGCCGCGCCGAACGCGCCTGCGGTCGAGGTTGGATGCCAATAGCGGTAATGCCCGGTGCCCAGCGCCTGTCCTACGCGGATGGTGGCCTCATAGCCCCGGACCACAGCGTCCAGGAAGCACTGCCCGCGGGAGCCCGCGGTCTGCGCCGCCGCCAGTGCCACCGGGATCACCACTGGTCCCGGGTGCAGGATGGCGCTGCGGTGAACATCATCCATTTCCAGCACGTTGCCCAGAGCGGCATTGATCAGGAGCGCGGCTTCCGGCGACCGTCGTCCAACAGTAATGGCAGTCGCATCACCGCCAGCCTCGACCCGCACCACACCGGCCAGCTGTGTACAGAGTGGATTGCGCAGCGCGCCCAGCACGCAGCCCAGCCAGTCGACAACCAGCAGCGCGGCCCGGACGCGGTCCGCATCACCCACCGGCCTGGCCAGCGTTTCGGCCAGCTGTTCGGTCAAACTGGAAACCTGCACAGTCACGCCCTGGATCACCTCTGTCGGGGGAGCAAAGCACCTGTCGAAAGCCACCGGCCCCTTGGGTAGGCCTGGGAGGTGCATCCGACTTTGTCCGGACATATCATAGGGGCAGGGTTCCGCGCTCCGCAAACCTGCAACCCCACCGACGCGCAGCCCATCCTCTCCTGACACAGTATTGCAGCCCGTGCCCCAACGCCTTGACGCCGCCAGCTTTCTCGATCAACTGCGCCCCGGCGTGGAGGTTCATTCACCTGGCTGCGCCGGCCACTCGCTGCTGTTCCAGTCGTGGCTGGAACAGGATCCGGCGCGCAGCGATGGCGTGCGCTACACAGGGGTGCATATTCCTACCGTCAACCGTTTTGATTTCGCCGGACTGCATGCGCGGGCGCGACACCGTGGCATTTTCCTCAGTGCCGAGCTGCGCGCTTCCTGGCTCGAAGGCCGCGTGGACTACCTGCCGATCACCTACTCCAACACGTGGAGCTGGCTGGCGGAAGAGGCGCGGTTCGACGTGGCGCTGGTGCAGGTGTCGCCTCCGGACGAGGCCGGGGAGTGCTCGCTTGGAGTGGCCTGCGACTTCACTCCTGCCGCGTGGCCACGAGCGGCGAAAATCCTCGCCCACGTCAACCCGGCGATGCCGCGCACCAGCGGCCCCACGGTGCCGTGGAAGCGCCTGGATGCCGTGGTCGAACAGGAAACCCCCCTGCTTGAGGTCGCCGATCCGGCGCCCGATCCGACCATGGATGCCGTGGCTGCCCAGGTAGCCGGACTGGTGGACGATGGCGCCACCCTGCAGCTCGGCCTCGGCCGGCTGCAGTCGGCGGTACTGCGGGCGTTGCGGAACCGGCGGAAACTGCGCATCCACAGCGGCATGGTGTCCGATGGACTGCTGGACCTGCTGGACAACGATGCGCTGGCCACGGACCCCGCTGCCGTATTGGCCGGCGTGGCCATCGGTACCCAGGCGCTGTACCAACGGGTGGGCGAGGTGGTGGACTTCCGCCCAGTGGGACACACCCATGACCAGGGCGTCCTGCGGGCCATCCCCCGCCTGATGGCGATCAACAGTGCGCTCTCGGTGGACCTGCTGGGCCAGGTGAACGGCGAGTTCCTCAATGGCTCCCAGGTCAGCGGCGTGGGCGGACTGCCGGACTTCCTGCGCGGCGCGCGCCATTCCCCCGGCGGTCGCGGCATCATCGCCCTGCCCTCCACCACGCCTTCGGGTCGGAGCAGGATCGTTCCACTGCTGCCCGCCGGGCCGATAAGCGTGCCGCGGGTGGACGTTGACTGCATCGTCAGCGAGCATGGCGCGGCCTGGGTGCGTCACCTGGATGTGCACGCCCGGGCCCGCGCAATCATCAACATCGCCGCACCCGAACACCGCGAGGCGCTTGAGCGCGCCTGGCACGAACTTGCGCGCAAGCTTTGAACCATCGCCACACCCGCACCGGGTGCACCACCTGCCCAGGATGGAACCGCCAGTGAACACAAAGGCCCTTGGTCGCAATAAACCCCGATACGTTGAACTGGGCGAGCTGCTGCGCTCGGAAATCGAACGGGGCCAGTACCCGGTCGGAAGCCTGCTTCCGACCGAGCTGGAACTGTGCGAGCGCTTCAACGTCAGCCGCCACACCGCCCGCGCCGCACTGGCGCAGCTGATCTCCGCCGGCCTCGTGCAGCGCCGGCCCGGTGCCGGCACGCGGGTGATCGCCCAGCACGAGGCCATGCGCCACGAGCACGGGATCGACACGGTCGAGGCGCTGATGCAGTACGGCAACACCACGCGGCTCACCGTGCTTGAATCCACCCGCATGACCGCCACCGCGGACATGGCCGCGCAGCTGGAAATCAACACCGGCAGGGATTACGTGTACTCGACGGGCATGCGCCTGGAAGAGCCGGACCGCCAGGCCATCGCATGGAGCGAGATGTACACCCCGGTCCGCGCCGGCGTCCCGGTGGCAGGCCTGCTCGACCTGGGCAGCGCGGCGCGCACGATCGCCAGCTTCCTGGCCCCTGCGCAGCTGTCCCGGGTGGAGCAGGTGTTTGATGCGGCCTCTTTCACCGCCGCACAGGCCAAGGCCCTGGGCGTGAAGCGCAGCGAGCCGGCGATGCGCGTGCTGCGCCGCTACCGCGACGCCAACGGCCGCCTGTTGATGCTGGCCATCAGCCTGCATCCGCCCGGCCGCTTTGCCTACAGCATGGTGCTCTCGCGCAGCGGCTCGCGCTGAAAGCACCGCGCCGCACCGATCAACGCGGCGCGGCGCGGCATCCATTCAGCGCCGGAACAACAGCGCCAGCACCTTGGGCCGAAGCGCCAGCCGCATCATCTGCCGGAATTCAGCAGGGGTGAGGCTGGTCTTGCAGGGCAGCATCCCGGCAACACCATCGAGTACCAGCAGGCCTTCCTCGGCGCGCACATCGTTGATGCGCACATCGAGCTTCATGGCAGGCGTAGCCACTTTCATCGCGACTCCTCCCACGGCTGCAGGCCGGTGATCCCGCGACCGGCAGCACGACCGGAAATCATCGCCTCGGTGAGATAGGACCCGTTCTGGTAGAGATCGGAGAACATCGACCCCAGCTCGCCCGCCTCGTAGAGCCGCGGAATCGGCTGTCCATGGTGATCGAGGACTTCGGATTTGATGTTGCGGCGTGCGCCGCCCCCGGTACAGACGATGACCGGATCGATGCGCCAGGCATAGAACGGCCCCTGGGCAATCGGATACAGGGTGTCGGGATTGCGACCGAAGTCGGCATCCTTACCGTCAGCGCAGGACGCGTTGTAGCGATCCACCGCCGCCCGCAGCTTCTGCGGATCGCGGCCGATCAGCACCGCCAGCTCCTCGATGGTGTCGGCCTTCTGGATCCAGCCCTTCTCCACTTCCACGCTGTTGTCGTCGGACCACTGGTAACCGCGCACCACCGGGTTCCAGCTCATCACCTCGGTCACCAGCTTGTTGTGCTGGCAGGTGATCGCATCAAAGATCATGTGCACGGGCTGGGCACGGTGATGCGGCGTGTCGACCCACTGGCCGTGCTTCTTTTCCTTGTAATGGGTCAGCTGCAGCTCGGCGGTCTCGTTGTAGAAACGCTCGGTATTGGCATCCACCTCGATCCAGCTGAAGCTCTGCCAGAAGAACGTACGCAGGAAACCGTTGACCCACCCCTCCGGCCGGTAACCCGGCCAGATGCCGCCGGACTGGCCCTGGTTGCGCAGGTGCCACAGGTCCGCACCGGCCTTCTGCAGGATCTTGATCCCGTCACCGGTGTTGTGCGGCGTCCCCAGCGGCGCGGGATTGGACAGGCCGAAGTAATTGCGCTGCATGTCGGGATTGGCTTCGAACCCACCCGTGGCCATCACCACGCCGCGGTTGGCGCGGATGTTGATGCGCTCGCCATTGCGGGAAGCCACCACCCCAAACACTTCCAGGCTGTCCGGATCCTGGATCAGGTCCGTCACCGGGGTTTCATAGGCGATCCTGATACGCGGCCGGCGGCGGATGTTCTCCCGGAACGCCAGGTACACGCCGGAAGGAATGGGGAGGATGGTTGCCGTGCAATGCACCGCCTCGCGAGCGCCGAACTCGGGGAACTCAAGCACCGCGTCGCGCTCGGAGAATCCAGTGCCGTGGATGTACTGGGCGCCGGCCTCGGCCGCACGCTCCTGTATCCAGGGCTCCAGGGCCACCATGGCCTCCGACCAGGGCACCAGCATGTCCTCCGGGATCGGGTTGGCCACGCTCATCTTGCGCTGGTATTCGGCCAGTACCTCCGCGTTCTTTGAAATCAGCAGCGACTGGCCGGCAACGCGGGTGTTGCCGCCGGTTTCCGCCTCGTTGGATTTCTCCAGGATCAGGATGCTGATATCCGGGTCAAGGTCATGGGCCTCGATCGCGGCCGACATTGAAGCCAGGCCGAAGCCGGCAATAACCAGGTCATAGCTCTCGTGCCACTGCTTGACCGAAGACAGGCTGGCCATGGTGCAACTCCCATTGCGTGATCAATGTCCGGACATTGGACCCGTCTTGCGGCCATGTCCAACCAATAAGAGTGGTTTTGACAACCTTTGGTTGTACAGCGGTGCTACGCTGCCGCCATGGACCTCCGCCAGCTGCGCTACTTCCTCGCCGTGGTCGAACACGGCAGCTTTACCCGCGGCGCGGCAATGACCGGCCGCACACAGCAGGCCCTCAGCAAGGGCATCCAGGCGCTGGAGCAGCAGCTCGGCGCCCGGCTATTCGAGCGCGGCGCCCGCGAGGCGCGACCTACCGCCGTGGGCCGCCTGCTGCTGGAACACGCCCGATCCGCTGACGAGGCCGTGCGCAGCTTCGAGGAACGCTTGCGCGAACTGCAGACCGGCGAAGAGGGCGAGGTGCGCATCGGAACCGGGCCCACGGGAGCCGGCTCGGTGGTGGCGCCGGCGGTACTGGCGCTGCGCCAGCAATGGCCCCGCATCGGGATCCGGGTCAGCGGCGGCATCCTGCCCGAGCTGCTGCCGGCCCTGCTCGCGCGGGAACTGGATCTGGTGGTGGCCCTGGACACGATGGGTCCACATGATCCGCGCGTGCGCCGCGAGCTGCTGCTGCGCGATGAATACCGGGTACTGGCCGACGCCGGGCATCCGCTCGCCGGTCAGCAGGGCATCACTCCGGCCCGGCTTCTGCGCTACCCGTGGGTACTCGGGCGCCGTCTGGGGGCGGTGGAAACCGGCTTTCGCCAGCGCTTCACCGATGCCGGGCTGGCGCCTCCGCCCGCCCCGGTGGAGTCAGCCTCTCTCGAACTGCTGCGCACCCTGGTCCGCGACGGGCAGTACCTCACCCTGATGCCCTGCCGCCTCCTGCAGGCGGAGCTGGTGGCCGGGGAATGGGTACGGCTGCATGCCCCCGGCTTCTCATGGGAGCGCCCGCTGGCGGTCTATACCCGTGAGGGTGAGCCCCAGGCAGCGCCACTGGCACGCCTGCTTGCCGCCCTGCACCAGGCCGCCGGCGAGGGGTCAGGGCTGCTGCCTTGAGGCCGCCGGCAACATCAGGCGGGATCAGCCAAGCACACCTGGATTCATCAGTCCTTCCGGATCCAGCTGCTGTTTGATCGCATCCAGCATCGCCAGTGCCGCCGGGTCACGCCCTTCCCGGTAGCTGTAGAACTTGCCGATCTGCAGGTTGGCTGCCCCGTTGGCCCGCATGGTCTCGGCGATCCTGTGCTTGATGCGGTCCGCCTCTGCGCGGGCCTCGAGGTTCTCCCCGGGACAGCCGATCCGCTCGCGATGGTCCGCGTCCACGGTGCGCACATGGAAGGCATTGTGCGAGTCAGGCCAGTACACGCAGGGCTCGATCACCGTGGCCTGGGCACCCACGGTACTCATCAGCGTGCCGACGAAGATGCCGTGGCGATCCATGGCCTCGCGCTCCTCGGCAAACAGGGCCTGCAGCGCTTCGAACAGCGCCTGGGCCCGCGAATGGGGAACGAGCGCATGCACCGGCGCCCAGCGCTCGCCCTGCGGGCCCAGCATTGAATTCCACGCGGCAAACGGATTGGCGGCCATCACCTTGGCCACGTTGTTTTCCACTTCCCCACCCAGCCCGGCCAATGCCTTGCGTGCCGCGTCCACCCGCGCGGCCACTTCGGCGGCACTGTCCCCTTCCAGGGTCAGGTGCAGCGAGAACTGCGCGGGATCAAGGAAGTTGCGTCCCTTGGCAGCCACCTTCAGCCCCTGGATCAAGCCCCCTTTGCGGATCACGTTGCCAAGCGTCTTGACGTCGCTGCCCAGGCTGGCCCGGCGCATGCGGATCTGTGAAAGCGCGGGATCAAACGCTGCCGTTTCGGAGGCCAGCCCGGCCCGTGCCAGCGCACCCATGGCCTTGAACAGGCTGCCAGACTCGGGGAACTGCCAGGACAGATAATCAATATGCGAGTGACGCGGCAGCAGCCGCAGCACCGCACGGGTCTTGATTCCCAGATGGCCGCAATCGCCCAGGAACACCCCGGTCAGGTCCGGGCCGTACCAACGGAAGAAGGGGCTGGTGTCCTTTGCCGCGGCCGAGCCGGTGGTCAGGATTTCACCCTGAGCGGTCACCACCTGCAGGCCCAGGACCGCATCGGCCGAGGCCCCATAGCGGGCGGTACCGTGGAAGATCGACCCCTGCGAAAGCGCGCCGCCCACGGTGGCATGCGAACCGGACATCGGGCCGAAATAGGGCGTACGCACGCCCCGTGCCGCGAGTGCCTCATGCAGGACTTTCCACGTGACCCCGGCATCGACCACGACATACGCATCTTCAACATTGATCTCCACCACCTTGTCCATGCGGGTGGTATCCACCAGCACCGACTTCGGGCGGGAAGCCAGGTAGCCCGAGGTATAGCTCATGCCGCCGCCGCGCGGGATCACCGGAATCCCCGCGGAGGTCAGGGCGCCCACCGCAGCCGCCAGCTTTTCCGCCGTGTCTGGCTGGAGCACGGCAAGCAGCGGCTCACCGCGGGCATACACATCGGTGCCGAAGTAATCGAGCTCGGCCGGATCGGTAACGACACCGCCGCCCCACTGGGTGCGCAGCTGGTCGAGGATGGCTGAGGCGTTGGCAGGAGCATTGTCCATCGGTGTTCCTTGCATGGAAATTGTCAGGGTTGTTGCAGCAGTGCAGCCGCACGGCCGCGGTAATCATCCCCGGGGCCGGCCGTGACCCGCAGCGGCACTTGCAGCGCGCGCAGGCGATCGGCCAGTCCGGGGGTCGTCGCGCCCGCCAGCAGCGCCCGCAAGCGGGATCCCAAGCGCAGAAGCTCAACCACGTTGTCGTGGACGAAAGCCGGGTCCGGGGCGTCCACGCGGCGTCTCGCGTCGGCGGCTGGCGGCTGCCATGGCCAGAGCAGATGGCGCTCCCGCTCCCATTGCCACAGATCGCACAGGTGCCCTCCCGCACGGTCGACGGTTCCTGCGGGAAGATTCTCCAGCAGCCATGCCTGCTCATCCGCCTCCAGCAGCCACGGGGCATGCAGAACCACTTCCTGCAGCCGCGCACCAAGGCCTTCGGCGAGGGCCGGCACGTATCCCGCAGCGGCGCCGTGGGCGTGCAGCACCAGCGGCCGCTCCGGTATCACTGAAGCGAGGCAGTCCAGGAGGGCCTCCACCACGGCGTCATGATCGAGCGGACTTCCGGTTTCACTCGAAGCCCCGTGGCCGGGCAGCTCCGGCAGGAGCCAGGCGCCCGCATCATCGATGCGCTCGGGTGTCCACGGCCGCTCCCCGGGGCTGTGCAGCAGGACTTTGAGCACCCCGACCCCGTCACGACGCCACAGCGCGAGTTCACCACTGGGACCCTCCGTGATCGACCGGACCCAGGCAGGCTCCGCGCCGCCATCCACCACGGCAGGGGAGAAGACGCTTCCGGCATCAGCCTCTACGGCCAGCGTTTGCTGCAGCCAGTCATCCATCGCGGCGTGCATGGCCGGAATCCCGCCGAGCTCATCAACCACCCGGACGTTCCCGGGCAGTCCCTGCAACCTGGGCAGATGCGCCCGCAGGGGATCGTCATGGCGATAGACCAGCCAGCTCGGCATCGTCAATCCAGCTAGCCAATGATGGTCATTGTGGCGGAAGGCCGCGGCATAGCCACTGCGGTAATGGTCGCCCACGTCCAGCACGTCGCGAACCGCCTCGTGGCTTTCAAGCGGGGACTGCGGCGCAATGGCCATGGCCGCTTCGGCGCGCCCGTCGTACCAGGGGAAGAAATATTTCTGCTCGCGTACGCGGGCCCACAGCCAGCGCAGATGGGATCCATCCCACGCCGGGACGAACGGCGGCAGATAGGCATCGCCATACATCGCGCTTTCTTCGGGCGTGAACGCGGCATAGCCATCCACCACCAGGGCCGCGATCCGCGACGGCT
The DNA here is from genome assembly GCF_039548515.1 of Luteimonas qiangzhengi. NCBI lineage: Bacteria > Pseudomonadati > Pseudomonadota > Gammaproteobacteria > Lysobacterales > Lysobacteraceae > Luteimonas > Luteimonas qiangzhengi. Next base: position 53,136 of record NZ_JBCLVE010000011.1, read on the forward strand.
GGGACCACGCCAGCCAGGTCGCGATCAGTCCACCCGTATGCATGCCGAATACCGCAAAGCGGCCAAGCCCCAGCGCATTCACGAACTCCAGCGTGGCGGCGCCGAAGTCGGCCACCTGAAGATCGCCCTCCGGCAGCGGATCGGAATACCCGAATCCCGGCGTATCCGGCGCGATCACCGTATAGCGGGATGAAAACCGCGCCATCATTTCCAGGCACATCCGTGAGTTCTGCGGCGACTGGTGCAGCAGCAACAGCACCGGCCCGGATCCGGCGCGCCGGTAGTGCACGTGCCGATTCCCGATTCCCACGAAATGCCTGGTGGCCGCCACCGCCATCTGTCGTCCTCGCCATGCTGGGCCATCCAGCACCGGGAAACCTACCTTAATGTCCGGACATTTGCCAAGACCCGTCGCTCCGCGGCGCGTCGACATCCCGCTGAGATCCGCCCGGATAGGATGTTCCGGTTTTCCAGACCGCCCCAACCATACGCCTACGAATTGCTGTACCTGATGGTTCAATAACCGTATGCTTCCGCCGCGCCCGGCCCGCGAGAGCCTCGGCGCGCCGCCACCCACCCCACATCATCCGGTTCTTCCGAGGATCCCATGGCCAATCCCGACGCCAAACGTCCGCCATCCACGCGCAAGCGCATGTTCTGGACGCTGCTGATCACAGTGCTCGTCTTCGGTGGGGTGTTCGCCATCTGGGGCGTGATGCGGATGATGATGAACAACTTCTTCGACGATATGCCGCAGCCGCCAGTGTCGGTGGCCACATTCGACGTCCGTGCCGAACAGTGGAGCGGCAGCCTGGAGGCGGTGGGCACCCTGGTGGCGATCAACGGCACTGATGTGACCACCGAGGCCGGCGGCGTGGTGCAGCGCATCGCGTTCGAGCCAGGCCAGCCGGTCAAGGCCGGCAGCCTGCTGGTGGAACTGACCTCGGACGCGGAACTGGCCACCTTGGAGGCACTGGACGCCTCGGCCAACCTGGCCCGGGTGCAGGCCGAGCGCTGGCGCGCACTGGGCGCAGACCAGCTGGTGTCGCAGGCCGAAGTGGAGGAGCGCACCACCCAGGCCGCCACCGCCCGCGCGCAGGCTGAATCGCAGCGCGCGCTGATCGCGCAGAAGCGCATCCGCGCCCCGTTCGACGGCGTGCTCGGCATCCGCAGGGTGGACCTGGGCGAATACCTGGCCCCCGGCGCACCGATCGTGAGCCTGCAGTCGCTGGATCCGATCTTCCTCGACTTCAGCCTGCCCGAGCAGGAGCTGGCCAACGTGCGCGAGGGCCTGACGGTTCGCGCGCGGTTGGATTCGATCGGCGGGCGCGAGTTCGAAGGCCGAGTGACCGCCATCGAACCGGCGGTGGATCGGGACACCCGCAATTTCAGGGTCCAGGCCACGTTCGAAAATCCGGACCACCTGCTGCGCCCGGGCTCGTTCGCCAAGGTCGAGTTCGAAGTGGGCGACGAGCAGGACGTGGTGGTCATCCCGCAGACCGCCGTGGCCTTCAACCCGTACGGCAACGTGGTGTACGTGGTGATGCCCGGCGAGGGTGACGCGCAAGCCGATGACGCCGAAGGCGACAACCTCATCGCCCGCCAGCGCTTCATCACCACCGGCCCCACCCGCGGCGACATGATCGTGGTCACCCGCGGCCTTGCGCCGGGCGAGACCGTGGTCGACGGCGGCCTGCTGCGCCTGCGCAACGACGCCGCCGTGGTGATCAACAACGAAGTCCAGCCCAGCGCCGACGAATATCCGCAGCCGGCCAACCGCTGATGAAATTCACCGACCTCTTTATCAGGAAGCCCGTGCTGGCGCTGGTCGTCAGCCTGTTCATCCTGCTGCTGGGCATGCGCTCGTACACCGAGCTCAACGTGCGCCAGTACCCGGAGCTGCAGAACGCGGTGGTCACGGTCAGCACCACCTACTTCGGCGCCGACGCCAACCTGATCCAGGGCTTCATCACCACGCCGCTGGAGCGCGAGGTCGCCAGCGCCGAGGGCATCGACTACATCACCTCCACCAGCACCGCGGGCATCAGCATCATCCAGGCCTATATCCGCCTGGACTACGACGCCAACGAGGCGCTGACCCAGATCGCGGCCAAGGTGAACAAGCTGCGCAGCCAGCTGCCGGCCGAGTCGGAAGACCCGGTGATTGATCTGCAGCAGGGCGACCAGATCGCGGCCATGTACCTGTCGTTTTCCAGCGAACACCTGGAGGACAACCAGATCACCGACTACCTGATGCGGGTGGTGGAGCCGCGGCTGGCCACGGTGGCGGGCGTGCAGCGCGCCGAGATCATGGGCACCGGCGCGTTTGCCATGCGGGTGTGGTTGAAACCCGACCGCATGAACGCACTGGGCGTGACCGCCAGCGATGTGCACGGCGCGCTGCAATCCAACAACGTGCTGGCCGCGCTTGGGTCGACGCGCGGGCAGATGGTGTCGGTGGATCTGACCGCACGCACCGACCTGCGCACGCCGGAGGAATTCCGCGAGCTGGTGGTGTACGAATCCGACGGTGCGATCGTGCGCCTGGGTGACATCGCCGATGTCGAGCTCGGCTCGGAAAACTACGACGTCTCGGTGAGCATCAACGGCGAGTCGGCCACCTTCATGGGCATGTTTGTTTCGCCCGATGCCAACTCGCTGGACGTGATCGCCGAAGTGCGCCGCGTGCTGGAAGAAGAAGTTGCCCCGCAGCTGCCCGAAGGCATCGAGGCGCGGGTCGCCTATGACAGCACCGAGGCGATCCAGGACGCGATCAACGAGGTGGTGCGCACGATCATCGAGGCGCTGATCATCGTGATCGTGGTGATCTTCCTGTTCCTGGGGTCGGTGCGCAGCGTGCTGATCCCGACCATCGCGGTGCCGCTGTCGCTGGTGGGCGCGCTGTTTTTGATGCTGCTGATGGGCTTCACCGTCAACCTGCTGACCCTGCTGGCGATGGTGCTGGCGATCGGCATCGTGGTGGACGACGCGATCATCGTGCTGGAGAACATCCACCGCCATATCGAGGACGGGCTGACCCCGACCGAGGCCGCGCTCAAGGGCGCACGCGAATTGGCCTGGCCGGTGGTCGCCATGACCACCACCCTGGTGGCGGTATACCTGCCGATCGGCTTCCAGGGCGGCATGACCGGCGTGCTGTTCACCGAGTTCGCCTTCACCCTCGCCGGCGCGGTGCTGCTGTCGGGCGTGGTGGCGCTGACCCTGTCGCCGATGATGTGCGCGCGCCTGCTCAAGGCCAAGGGCGATGGCAGCAAGGGCCGGCTGGAAGCCTGGCTGGACGCCAAGTTCGACAAGCTCCACACCGGCTACCACCGCAGGCTGCACGGCGCGCTGGATACCAAGGGCGTGATCGCGGTGTTCGGCGCGCTGGTGTTCGTGTCCTGCATTTTCCTCTACGCGATCGCGCCCAAGGAGCCGGCGCCGATGGAGGACGAAGGCTTCATCTTCGGCATCGCCTTCGCCGACGCCCCGGCCACGCTGGACTACATCGAGCGCTATACCGCGGGCATCAACGGTTACGTCGAAGAGATCGACGAGATCAGCGACGTGTTCCTGATCAACGGCGGCATGGGTCCGGGCAGCGGCATGGCCGCGATTGCAGGCTTCATCTTCGAACCCTGGAGCCAGCGCGACCGCTCCACCAACCAGGTGCTGCAGCAGGACCTGCAGCCCAAGCTGGCGGAACTGGCCGGGCTGAACTTCTTTGCCCAGGTGCCGCCTTCACTGCCCGCAGCGGGCGGCGGTGGCGGCGGTGAGTTCATCATCGGAGGCATCGGCTCGTCCGCGCAGCTGAGCGAACTGGCCGAGGCGATCCTTGAGCGCGCCCGGGAAAGCCGGCGCTTCATCTTCCTGGACACCGATCTGAAGATCGACAGCCCGCGCATCGAGGTCGAGGTGGACCGCGACAAAGCGGCGCTGCTGGGCATCGACATGCGCACCCTGGCGGCCGACCTGTCTGCGATGCTGGCCGGCGGCTACGTGAACCGCTTCGCCATGGAGAACCGCTCCTACCGGGTGATCCCGCAGGTGCAGCGCAGCGACCGGCTCAACGCCGCGCAGCTGGAGAACTACTACACCCGCACCCGCAGCGGCGATCTGGTGCCCATGTCCACCCTGGTGACCCTGCGCGACAGCGTGCAGCCACAGAACCTCAACCGTTTCCAGCAGCTCAACGCGGTGGCGATCACCTTCATGCCGCGTCCAGGCGTGTCCAAGGGCGATGCGCTGCGCGTGCTGGAAGAGGCCGCGGCCGAGGTCCTTCCGCAGGGCTACAGCGTGGATTACGCGGGTGAGTCACGCCAGTTCAAGCAGGAAGGCACCGGCATGCTGACCACGCTGATGCTGGCCCTGGTGTTCATTTTCCTGGTGCTGGCGGCGCAGTTTGAAAGCTTCCGCGATGCGCTGATCATGCTGGTCACCGTGCCGATGGCGATCAGCGGCGCGCTGCTGGTGCTCAACCTGCTGGCGGTGGTGGGCGGCGGGCTGCAGTTCGCCGGCATCGAGATGTTCCCCGGCATGAGCATCAACATCTACACCCAGGTGGGCCTGGTGACGCTGGTGGGCGTGATTGCCAAGCACGGCATCCTGATCGTGGAGTTCGCCAACAAGCTGCAGGTCGAGGAAGGCCTCAGCAAGCGCGAGGCGATCGAGCAGGCCGCCGGCATCCGCCTGCGCCCGGTGCTGATGACCACCGCCGCGCTGGTATTCGCGATGATCCCGCTGCTGCTGGCCAACGGCCCGGGCGCCGCTGCCCGCTTCGCCATCGGCATGACCGTGGCCGCCGGCATGACCATCGGCACCGCGTTCACCCTGTTCGTGCTGCCGGCGTTCTACCTGTACCTGGCCCGCGACCACGGCCACGACCGTGACCCCGCCCCCGAACCAGCTCCCCTGTAGGAGCGCGTCATACGCGCGAAGCCGCGTGACGTGTGGCTATGAAACGGGGTTTCGGATCCTGCGTGGCAGCCGAAGCCTCGGCGCGCTGACAGAGGTCACGCGGCTTCGCGCGCGTGGCGCGCTCCTACGGGTGGGGGGCGCTGATGTTGCGGCTGGCTTCCAGGGGCTCGGGCATGGCCATGTGCGGTATCACCCCCAGGCATGGCACCGGCAGAGCTTGGCGCAGCAGCTCTACGTATTCCTGCTGCCGGTGGGGAACCGGATCCACGCCGCTGCCGATCCAGCCGACCAGCCGAAGACCGTCGGCTTCAATCGCGCGGACAGTCAGGCGGGCGTGGCTGAGGCAACCCAGCCGCAGGCCAACCACCAGCACCACATCGGCACCCAGCGCACGCGCCAGCGCGGCCTGGTCCAGCCCATCGGCCAGCGGCGCCATCCAGCCGCCAACACCTTCCACCACCACGGTGTCGGCCTTCTCCGACAGGCGTGCACAGGCGGCCTGCAAAGGCTCGATCCGCACCTCGACCCCCGCCTCGCGCGCCGCCAACTGCGGGGCGGTAGGCGCTGGCAGAGCGTACGGATTCACGTCCTCATAGACCGGCCGCGGATCGCTGGCAGCCTGCAGCAGCAGCGCATCCTCGTTGCGCCAGCCTTCCGGCGTGCGTTCGCAGCCGCTGGCCACCGGCTTCATGCCCACGGCCCGCTGTCCCTGTGCGCGCAGGGCGTGCAACAGTGCGGCCGACGTCAGGCTCTTGCCCACGCCGGTGTCGGTACCAGTGACATAGAGACGCACGGCGCTCATTGCCTTGCCCCGCGCTGTTGCCTGCTTTGGATCCTGGCCATCATCCGGCGGTTCTTCCTGCTGTTGCTACACTGCGGCCATGTTCGCATCCACATCTCTTGAAGGCGACAAGGCCAGCCAATACGGACAGCTGCAGGCGCAGGTGCGCGCCCTGCTGGACGGCGAGCGCGACCGCATTGCCAACGCCGCCAACCTGTCATCGCTGGTCTTCCATGCCCTGCCCGACCTGAACTGGGTGGGCTTCTACTTTTTTGATGGCACCGAACTGGTTGTCGGTCCCTTTCAGGGCCAGCCGGCCTGCGTGCGCATCCCGCTGGACCGCGGCGTGTGCGGCGCCGCCGCGCGCACCCGGACCACCCAGCGGGTGGAAGACGTCGATGCGTTTCCGGGCCACATCGCCTGCGATGCCGCTTCCCGCTCGGAAGTGGTGGTGCCGCTGGTCGACGCCGATGACCAGCTGATTGGCGTGTTCGACATCGACAGCCCGGTACCGTCGCGGTTTGACGAAGTCGACCAGGAAGGCCTGGAGCAGATTGCCCGCATCTTCATCGAGTCGCTGCGATGAGCGAAGAGAAGATGCGCAACATCGGCCCGAAGTCCGCCGCCTGGCTGCGCCAGGTGGGCCTGCACACGCGCGCCGACCTGGAGGCCGCCGGTCCGGTGGATGCCTACATGCGGGTGCGTCGCGCCGGCTTCCGGCCCAGCCTGAACCTGCTCTACGCGCTCGAAGGCGCACTGAACGACTGCCACTGGCAGGAAGTGCCGGACGAGCGCCGCCGCGAGATGGTGGAAGCGGCCGAAGCCGCCATCGCCGGCTTGCCATTGCCGCGCGGCCAGGAAGAAGCGGGCCCGGTGACCACCACCATCATGCAGCCCGAACCGGACGACGACTCTCCGTAGGTCGGTGCTGCGCCCTTGCCGCAGGCAACACCAAACCGATCCGCATGCACACCGGCAATTCTCAGCCCCCGCCGCCCCACCCCACGCCGCCCCACCCCACGGCGGCCAACACCAGCGCCAGCAGCAGCATGGTTTCCATGGCCTCGATACTGGCGCCCAGGCAGTCGCCGGAGATGCCGCCCAGGCGGCGCATCCAGTACAGGCCAATCAGCGGCACCAGCGCCAGCGCCGCCAGCAGAGGCGGGGCCACGAGCAGGCTCAATGCCGCCAGCGCCGCCGCCCACAGCCACACCGCGCGCATATCGAGCTTCCAGGAGAAGCGCTCGGCCATGCCCGCCTGCTGGATCGGCGGCAGGCGCCGGCTCCACCACAGCGTGCCCCAGCGCGCCCAGGCCGGCAGCAACACGATCCCGTACCACCAGGCCGAACCGGCCAGCTCGGCCAGCAGCACCAGTTTGAGCAGCAGCTGCATGATCAGGATGACCGCGCCGAACACGCCGATGTGCGGGTCCTTCAACACCGCGAGGAAGCGCTCCGGGTCGCGGTGCGCGGCGCCCATGGCGTCGGCGACATCGCTCAGTCCGTCCAGGTGCAGCGCGCCGGTCACCCAGGTCCACAGCGCCAGCGCCAGCACCGCGCCCAGCCAGGGGCGGCCGTCGAACGCCCATAGCGGCAGGGCCAGCAGCAGCCCGATGGCGATGCCGACCAGCGGGTGGTAGACCGCCGAACGGGTGAGGTCGTCGTCGCGGAAGTCATGCACCTGCGGGGTGGGGATCCGGGTCAGGAACTGGAACGCGAGGGTCAGCCGGCGCAGGCTCATGGCTGGGCGAGCTCCAGCAACTCGCCCCAGAGGCGACCATCGCCGCCGGCCTCCACGCGCAGGCGCAGGCGGGTACCGTAGTCGATGCGCAGCGCCCACAGCGCTGACAGCGGCAGGCCACAGGCCTGCGCAAGCGCCATCCGCAGCGCCCCCCCGTGGCTGACCACCAGCACGGGAGCCTCGTCACCGCCGACATCGGCCAGCAGCGCCTGCAGGGCGCCTGCGATGCGCTGGCCGAACGCGTCCCAGGCTTCGCCATTGGGTGGCGGGTTGCGCCGCGGATCGCCGTGGAAGGCAGCCAGGGTCCCGGCCGCTAGCGCGTCGCCGCGCATGCCGTCCCAGTCGCCGAAGTCGAACTCGGTCCACTGCGGGTCCGTCTGTACCAGCAGGCCAAGCGGCGCGGCCAACGCCCGCGCGGTGTCATGCGCACGACGCAGCGGCGAGCTGACGATGCGCATCCATGCAATACCGGCGTGGCGGCGACAGGGCGCATCCGTGGCGCCCGCTACCAGCGGCGGATCACTGCGTCCGTCCATGTGGCCGCGACGTCCGGTGTCTGCGTGGCGCACCAGGTCGACGATCACTCCGACGTCGCCCCCGCCACCGCGGCTTCGGCGAAGGTCGCCATGTCGTTGTGCAGGGCACAGGCCAGGCGCAGCAGCGGCAGCGCCAGCGCGGCGCCGGAACCCTCGCCCAGGCGCAGGTCGAGCTGCAGCAGCGGCGTCGCATCCAGCGCCGCAAGCAGGCGCCCATGGCCGCGCTCGGCCGAGCAGTGCGAGAACAGCAGCCAGTCGCGCACTCCGGGGTTGAGCCGCACCGCCGCCAGCGCGGCGGCCGAGACGATGAAGCCGTCCACCAGCACCGGCACGCTGCGCTGGGCGGCGGCCACCATGGCCCCGGCCAGCGCCGCGATCTCCAGCCCGCCCACGCGGCGCAGCGCCTCCAGCGCCGGCTGTGGCGCGGCGGTGATCGCGACGCCGTGCAGCGCCAGCGCGCGCTCCACCACCGCCTGCTTGAGCGCGATGCGGGCATCGTCCAGGCCGGTGCCGGCGCCGACCAGGCCTTCAACCGGCAGCCCGGCCAGGGCGCAGGCCAGCGCACTGGCTGCGGTGGTGTTGCCGATCCCCATCTCGCCCAGCAGCATCAGGTCGGCGCCTTCGCCGGCCTCATCCACGGCGCGGCGACCGGCGTCCAGTGCGTGGGCGACTTCGGCACCGGACATCGCGGCCTCCACGCTCAGATCGCGGGTGCCGCGGCAGGGCTTGTCAACGACAGCACCGGCCACCGCACCTTCGGCCAGGGTCCCGACGTCGCGCAGGTGCAGCGGCAGGCCGAGCTCGCGCGCCAGCACCGCGATCGCCGCGCCGCCGGCGGCGAAGTTTGCCAGCATCTGCACCGTGACCTGCGCCGGGAACGCCGACACGCCCTGTGCCACCACACCGTGGTCGCCGGCGAACAGCAGCACCGGCACGCGCGCGGCGCGGGGACGATCGCTGGCCTGCAGGGCGGCGAGTTCAACGGCCAGGGTCTCCATCCGGCCAAGCGCCCCGGGGGGCTTGGTCAGCCGCTGCTGGCGCGCAACGGCGCGGGCCGCGTGCGTCGCCGACGGCGCTTGGCAGGCTCCAGTCCACCATGGCCCACTCATCAGGTCCCGTTCTCCTGGCAAAGAGGACGCATTCTACCGGCGCACCCCGCCCAGCCGCACCGCGTGCTTTGGCGCAGGCCCCGGCAATGCCTTAAACTGCGCCCACTTTCTGGTGACCCGCGGGGATTCCCCCAACGGTTGAAACGGGAAGCCGGTGACCTTCCGCCCGCCGCCACGGCCGGCGAAGCATTCCGGCGCTGCCCCCGCAACGGTAAGCGTGGAACCCCCCCGGCAAACCGCCACTGTGCATCGCACGGGAAGGCGCCGGGGCTGGAGCGGCCACAGCCGCCCCGCCCGCGAGCCCGGAGACCGGCCAGAAGGACGACTGGTTGCGATGCGGAGGGCATTGCGGCGGCAGCGCGCCGTGCACCGCACGTCACCCTACCGTCGCTCCCCATGCATGCAGCCCCTTACCGACCCGGTCGCGCGGGCGTGCGCGATGCATGGAGATTCCGATGAAACCGCAGTACCAGATCCTTTCCCTTGCAGTGGCCCTTGCCCTGTCTCCCGCCGCAATGGCCGCCGGCTTCATCCAGGCGACCGATCTGGACGAGGTGATCGTCACCGGCACCCGCACCGAAGTGCTGCTGGCCGACAGCCTGGTGCCGGCACAGGTCATCGGCCGCGATGAGATCGAACGCAGTCAGGCGCGCGACCTGATCGAATTGCTGCGCGGGCGCGCCGGCGTGGATATCAGCAACCAGGGCGGCCGCGGCAAGCTGAGCAGCGTGTTCCTGCGCGGCACGGCGTCCGACCACGTGCTGGTGCTGATCGACGGCGTCAAGGTCGGTTCGGCCACCTCGGGCATGGCTGCGTTCCAGGATTTCCCGGTCGCACAGATCGAGCGCATCGAGATCGTGCGCGGCCCACGCTCGAGCCTGTACGGCTCCGAAGCGATCGGGGGCGTGATCCACATCTTCACTCGCGGCGGCAGCGCCGAAGGCTTTGCGCCCCACCTGTCGCTGGGCGCGGGCAGCAACAACAGCCGCGACATCAGCGCCGGTTTCAACTACCGCGGCGAGCGCGGCTGGATCGGCGCCCACGGCGGCTACCAGAGCACCGACGGCATCGACGCCTGCCGCGGCTCGGGCACGCTGTTCACCGGGTGCTTCACCGACGAGCCCGACGAGGATGGCTACCGCAACGCCTCGGTGACCATGCGCGCCGGCCTGCACATCACCGATACCCTGACGGTGGAGGGCAACTTCCTCAACGCCAGCGGCGAGAACGAATACGACGGCTCCTGGACCAACCGTTCCAAGGTCCAGCAGCAGGTGGCGGGCGCGCAGATGCGCTATGCCCCGGAAGGGGGCAGCTTCGGCCTGACCGCGGCCGTGGGTCGCAGCACGGACAAGTCCGACGACTACCACGAAAACACTTTCATGAGCACGTTCGACACCCGCCGCGACAGCGCATCTGTGCAGGCCGATGTGCAGCTGGCGCAGGCGCACCTGCTCAGCATCGGGGTGGACTACAGCAACGACCGCGTCGATGGCACCACCGGATACACGGTCGACGAGCGCGACAACACCGGGCTGTTCCTCGGCTACGACGGCAACCTCGGCCGCCAGCGCTGGCAGGCCAGCGTGCGTTACGACGATAACGAGCAGTTCGGCAGCCATACCACCGGCAGCCTCGGCTGGGGCCTGGCGTTCGACAACGGCCTGCGCTTCAACGCGACCCTGGGCACCGGCTTCAAGGCCCCAACCTTCAACGACCTGTATTACCCGGGCTCGGAAAGCCCGTGGCTGCAGCCGGAGGAGTCGACCAGCCTGAACCTGGGCGTATCGCAGGCCACCGAACGCTTGAACTGGTCGTTCAACGTCTACGAGAGCCGAATCGACAACCTGATCGTGTTCACCTATGCACCGCCGACTTACCAGGGCGTGGGCGAGAACATCGACGAGGCCCGGATCCGCGGCGCCGAACTGACCTTCGGCACCTCGTTCGCCGGCTTCGACCTGTCCACCCAGCTCAGCCACGTCGACCCGCGTGATCGCAGCAAGGGGCTCAACCACGACAACCTGCTGGCCCGCCGCGCGCGCACCACCGGCCGCATTGATCTGGACCGCGGGTTCGGCCCACTGCGCGCCGGCATCACCGTGCAGGGCGCGGGCAGCCGCTACGACGACGTTGCCAACACCGTTCGCCTGGGTGGTTACGCCACCACTGACCTGCGCCTGGAGTACGCGTTCCATCGCGACTGGAGCCTGTTGGCACGCGCCAGCAACGTATTCGACCGCGAGTACGAGACGGTGGCCTGGTACAACCAGCCGGGCCGCGAGTACGGGCTGACGCTGCGCTACCAGCCAGCTCCCTGACCGGCCTGCGGCCGCAATCCCGGCCTGCGGACATCAAAACCCGCAGGACGGGGCCTCGTCCCGCCATCGCGCTCCTGCCAGCAGGTCAGCCGGAGTGTCGGAGGGCGAGGAGTTCTTCGAAGCGGTCGATCACCGCCAGCGCGCCTGCGCCGTGCAGGTCGAAGCCGCGGGGATAGCCGTAGCTGACCAGCACCACCGGCATCCCGGCCGCGCGCGCAGCGTTGAAGTCGGTCGGCGAGTCGCCAACCATCAGGCAGCGTTCCGGCTCGATCCCGGACTGCTCCGCCAGGTGCAGCAGCGGCTGCGGATGGGGTTTGCGCTCGGGCAAAGTCCCTGCACCAACCACGCCGGAAAATGCGCCGTCAATCTGCAGTTCCTTGAGCAAAGGCGCGACGAAGGGTTCCGGCTTGTTGGTGCACACCGCCATCGTCACGCCTTTTGCGGCAAGTGCATCGAGCGTTTCGCGCACCCCGGGATACAGCTGCGGGCTGAGCAACAGGGTGTCGCCGTAGTGCTTCATGAAGCGCGGGAGCAGTTCTTCGGTTGTGCGCGGACTGCCCACATGCTCCAGCGCGGTCTCCAGCAGCATGCCGCTGCCGTCGCCGATCCAGCTGCGTACCAGCGATTCGTCCACCTCGGCCAGGCCCTCTTCGGCCAACATGCGGTTGACCGCGGTAGCGATGTCGGAAGCGCTGTCGACCAGGGTGCCGTCAAGGTCGAACAGGACGACGGGAAACGGAAAGGACACGGCAAACTCCCAATAGAAGACCCCCCATTGTAGGAGCGCGCCATGCGCGCGAAGCCGCGTGACCGCCGATCATGGATGGGCAATTCACGCGGGGGCGGGCCGGCTCAGGCGAAGAGGGGGGACTGGAGCGGGATTTCCTCGCGGTCGCGGAAGCTGGACAGGCCAACGCCCACCAGGCGGTAATGGGTGCCGGGCGGCAGATCCACCCGGTCACGCAGGGCCAGGGCAATTGCCATCAACTCTTCCACGGACGCGGGCGGGATCTCCGGCGTATGGCTGCGGGTGATCGTGCGGAAGCGGTCGGTCTTGAGCTTGAGCACCACCGTCCGGCCGATGCGCTCGGTCTTGCGGGTAGCGGCCCAGGTCTTTTCCGCCAGCGCGCGGATGGCAGGCTCCAGCTCCTCCAGCAGGAGATCATGCTGGAAGGTGTCTTCCGAAGAGATCGACTGCACCGGCTGGTGCGGCTGCACGGGGCGCTCATCAATGCCACGTGCACGCTCGTACAGGCGCAGCCCGAAGCTGCCGAAACGCTCCTGCAGCACGCTGCGCGGGATTGCCTGCAGGTCGCCCACGGTCTCCACGCCCAGCCCGGTCAGCCGGCCCTGCATCACCTTGCCCACGCCCGGGATCAGCGCCACCGGCAGCGGGGTCAGGAATGCCGCTACCCGCGCCGGACTAAGCACGAACAGCCCATCCGGTTTATTCCAGTCCGAGGCGATCTTGGCCAGGAACTTGTTGGGCGCAGCCCCGGCCGAAGCGGTCAGCCCGGTCTCTTCACGGATCTGCGCGCGGATCGCCTGCGCCGTCGCCGTGGCGCTGGGCGAGGGGATTTTCGGCGCGGTCACGTCCAGGTAGGCCTCGTCCAGCGAGAGCGGCTCGACCAGGTCGGTATGGCGGTGGAAAATTTCCCGCACCTGCCGCGAGACGGCCTTGTAACGGGTGAAGTCCGGCGGCACGAATACCGCCTGCGGACACAGCCGCTCGGCGCGCATGGCCGGCATGGCCGAGCGCACCCCGAACGGCCGCGCCTCATACGACGCCGCGACCACCACCGAGCGCGCCCCGCGCCAGGCCACCACCACCGGGCGCCCGCGCAGCGCGGGATCGTCACGCTGTTCCACCGATGCGTAAAACGCATCCATGTCAATATGCAGGATCTTGCGCACCGCCCCATTATCGCCGCTCGCATCCATGGCGCGCGGCCGGGCGGTCAGGGCTTGAGCATCAGCGGGACCACTTCCTGCAGGGCTTCAAGCAGCAGGGCGCGGTCGAGATTGGGCTCGCGGGTCTCGCGCAGTTTCAGGCCCTCGAACAGACACTGGAGCATCAGCGCGCGCCGCGGGGCGGCGGCCGCGCTCAGATCGTGGCCGCCGTCGGCCTCGCTGCGTGCCAGCCATTCACACAGGGCCTGGCGCACCGCCGCGTCGTAATCATCCAGGGCAATCGCGATCTGCGGATCGCGGGTGGCCTCGGCGGATATTTCCAGCAGCAGCACGGAGTTCATGCCGCGCTGCTCCTTGGCACAGAAACGACCGTAGTTGTCGGCCATCAGCTGGGGCAGGTCGGGGTGGGCGTTGAGCCGGATCTCCTCGCGCAGCAGCACCAGCTGCTCTTCCACGATGGCCAGGATGATCGCGCTCTTGTTCTCAAAGTAGCGGTAGATCAGCCCGGCGCTCATCTCCGCGGTCTCGGCGATGTTGGCCATGCTGGCGCCGTGGAAGCCGTGTTCGATGAAGCACTGCTGGGCCGCGTCGAGGATGCGCTTGCGCTGCGCCTCGACGCGGGCTTCCGCCTTGCCGGCTTTCTGCTCCGCGCTCATTTGACCGAGCCCGTGATGGCCACCCGATCACGCATCCGGTCGGCCCGCCGCCGGAAGCACCTCCGGCTGGACATCCTTGTTACGGCCGCCGAACACCTTCTGCACCACCACGAAGAACAGCGGGATGAAGAACAAGCCGATCAGGGTGCCCACGATCATGCCGCCGAGCACGCTGATGCCGATCGCGTTCTGCGCGCCCGAGCCTGCACCCGAAGACAGCGCCAGCGGGGTCACGCCCAGGCCGAACGCGAGCGAGGTCATGATGATCGGACGCAGACGGTCGCGCACCGCGTGCATGGTGGCGTCGATCAGCTCCATGCCGCTTTCCAGGTTCTGCTTGGCGAACTCCACGATCAGGATCGCGTTCTTGCTCACCAGTCCCACCGTGGTCAGCATCGCCACCTGGAAGTACACGTCACGGTCCAGGCCGAACACCGTTGCAGCCAGCACAGCGCCCAGGATGCCGATCGGCGCGGCCAGCAGCACCGCCGTCGGCACCTTCCAGCTTTCATACAGCGCGGCCAGGCTGAGGAACACGATCAGCAGCGACAGCGTGTAGAGCAACACGGTCTGATCGCCGGCCTCGCTCTCCTGGTAGGACAGGCCCGTCCACTCCAGGCCAAAGCCCGGCGGCAGCTGCCCGATAAGCCGCTCGATCTCGGCCATCGCATCACCGGTCGACACGCCCGGCGCAGCCTCGCCCTGGATCTCCATCGCCGGCAGACCGTTGTAACGCTCCAGGCGCGGCGAACCGTATTCCCAGTGGGTGGTGGCGAACGCCGAGAACGGCACCATCTCGCCCTGGGTGTTCTTCACCGACCACAGGTTGAAATCTTCCGGGGTCATCCGGAACGGCGCATCAGCCTGGATATACACGCGCTTGACCCGGCCACGATCGATGAAGTCATCGATGTACTGCCCGCCCCAGGCCGCGGCCAGGGTCTGGTTGATCGATGCCTGCGGCAGCGACAGGGCCGCAGCCCGGGCCACGTCCACATCCACGCGCAGCTGCGGCGTGTCTTCCTGGCCGTTGGGCCGCACGTTCATCAACAGGTCGCTCTGGGCAGCCATGCCCAGCACCTGGTTGCGCGCATCCAGCAGGGCCTCATGGCCAAGGGCGGCGTTGTCCTGCAGGAACAGGGAGAAGCCTGCGGCAATTCCCAGCTCCGGCATCGCCGGCGGCGCGAACACAAAGATCATCGCGTCCTTCACCTGGCTCATCGCAGCCATGCCGCGTCCCGCCACCGCCTCGGCAGTGAGCGATTCATCCTTGCGATCGCCCCAGTCTTTCAGCTTCACGAACGCCATGCCGTTGTTCTGGCCCATACCGGCAAAGCTGAAGCCCTGCACCGCCATGGTCGATTCAACCGCGTCGGGCTCGTTTTCCAGGAAGTGGTCCTCGAGCTGCTTGATCGCCTCGATCGTGCGCTCCTGGGTGGCACCGACCGGGGTCTGGATCATGGCCATCAGCACGCCCTGGTCCTCGTCGGGAAGGAACGAGGTCGGCGCACGCATGAACAGCACGCCCATCAGCACCACCATCAGGCCGAAGATCGCCATCGAGCGGCCCGGGCGTGCCAGGATCCCGCGCACGCCACGACGGTACTTGCCGCTGCTGTTGTCAAAGCCACGATTGAACCAGGCGAAGAAGCGCGCCATCGGGCCGGTCCCGGTGGACATGTGCTCACCCTTCTTCACCGGCTTGAGCATGGTTGCGCACAGCGCCGGGGTCAGCACGATCGCCACCAGCACCGACAGCGCCATCGCGGTCACGATGGTCACCGAGAACTGCTGGTAGATGATGCCGGTGGAGCCGCCCATGAACGCCATCGGCACGAATACCGCCGACAGCACCACGCCGATACCCACCAGCGCCCCCGTGATCTGGTCCATCGATTTGCGCGCAGCTTCAAGCGGCGACAGACCTTCCTCGGTCATGATGCGCTCGACGTTCTCGACCACCACGATCGCATCGTCCACCAGCAAGCCGATGGCCAGCACCATGCCGAACATGGTCAGCATGTTGACCGAAAAACCAAGCAGGGCCATCACGCCGAACGTGCCCAGCAGCACCACCGGCACCGCGATCGTCGGGATCAGCGTGGCGCGGAAATTCTGCAGGAACAGGTACATCACCAGGAACACAAGGATGATGGCTTCGATCAGCGTGGTGACCACGCTCTTGATCGACACCTTCACGAACGGCGTGGTGTCGAACGGGATCACCGCTTTCATGCCCGGCGGGAAGTACGGCTCCAGCTCGGCCAGCGCTTCCTGCACGCCGGCGGCGGTATCCAGGGCGTTGGCGCCGGTCGCCAGAGAGATCGCGACACCCGTCGCCTGCTGTCGGTTGTAGCGGGTATCGAACTCGTACATCTCGGTGCCCATCTCCACCCGGGCCACGTCGCCCAGGTGCAGCACCGAGCCGTCCGGATTGGCGCGCACCACGATGTCGCGGAACTCTTCCGGCGTCTGCAGGCGGTCCTGGGCATTGATGGTGGCGTTGATCTGCTGACCGTCAATCGCCGGTGCGCCGCCGAGCGCACCGATGGCCACCTGGGCGTTCTGGCCCTGGATGGCGGCCACGATCTCGTTCACTGCCAGCGCATAGGTATGCAGCTTGTTCGGATCCAGCCAGATGCGCATGGCGTACTTGCCGCCGAACACCTGGATGGTGCCGACGCCGTCCACGCGGCTGAGCGGATCGACGATGTTGGCGCTGACGTAGTCGGAAATATCGACCCGGTCCATGCTGCCGTCTTCGGACACGAAGCCGATCACCTGCAGGAAGCCCGAGGTGGACTTGGCCACGTTCACACCCTGCCGCTGTACTTCCTGCGGCAGCAGCGGCATGGCCAACTGCAGCTTGTTCTGCACCTGCACCTGGGCGATATCCGGATCGGTGCCGGTCTCGAAAGTCAGGGAAATGGTGACGATGCCGTTGGACGAGGACTGCGAGGAGAAGTACATCAGGCCGTCCAGGCCCTTCATGTTCTCCTCGATGACCTGGGTGACCGAGTCCTGCACCACCTGCGCCGAGGCGCCCGGGTAGTTTGCGCGGATCTCGACCGACGGCGGGGCCACGGTAGGATACATCGACACCGGCAGGCCGGTGATGGCCAGGCCGCCGGCGAGCATGATGACGATCGCGATGACCCAGGCGAAGATCGGGCGATCAATAAAGAAACGTGCCATGGAATTCTCCGCTTACTGCTGCGAGCCGGGGGCGTCGGGCTCGGCGTCGGGATCGGCTGCAGCCGGCGCAGGCTGCGCGGCCGGGGCCGGTGCGCTGGCGCCTTCAAAATCCACCGTCTGCACGGGAATGCCCGGCTGGATCTTCTGCAGGCCCTCGACGATCACGCGGTCACCGGCCGCCAGGCCTTCCTCGACGAGCCACTGGTCACCGACCGTGCGGCTGACCGTCACCGGGCGGTTTTCCACCAGACCCTCGGCATTGACCACCATCACGCTGGTGTTGCCCTTGGGATCGCGGGCCACGCCGCGCTGCGGTGCCAGGATCGCGTTCTGGCGCACGCCGCTGCCGATCTCCGCGCGCACGTACATGCCCGGCATCAACACGTGGTCCGGGTTGTCCACCACCACCCGCAGGCCGAAGCTGCCGGTGGCCGGATCCACGCTGACCTCGGAAAACGCCAGCGTGCCTTGCTGGCCGAAGGGCCTGCCATCTTCAAGCAGGATGGTGACCGGAAGCTCCGAGCCGTTTTCCAGCGTGCCGGCCTCCAGCTCCCTGCGCAGCTGCAGCAGCTCGCTGGAGGACTGGGTGAGATCGACATAGATCGGATCCAGCTGCTGCACCGTGGCCAGCGCCTGCGGCTGGTTGGCGGTCACCAGCGCGCCCACCGTCACCGAGGACCGGCCGATGCGGCCATCAATGGGAGAAGTGATGCGGGCATACCCCAGGGTCACGTTGGCTGATTCCAGCGCGGCCCGGGCTGCGCTGACTTCCGCCTCGGCCTGGCGCGCAGCGGCAATCGCGTTCTCGTTCTCCTGGGCGGACACGTAGCGCGTACCGGACAGTTCACCCATGCGCTGCTCAAGGGCACGGGCGTTGGTGCGCGCGGTCTCGGCGCGGGCCAGCTGGGCCCGGGCGCTGCTCACGGCGGCCCGGTGAGTGGAATCTTCGATCTGGTACAGGGGCTGTCCAGCCTTGACCACGCTGCCCTCGGTGAACAGGCGCTCCTTGATGATCCCGTTCACCTGGGGACGCACCTCGGCCACCACGGAAGCATTGGTCCGGCCCGGCAGCTCGCGCGTCAGGGTGACCGTCTGCGGCGCCAGAGTAACCACGGAAACTTCCGGCGGCGGCGGCTGCTCGGGCTCGCCCCCTCCACTGCAGGCTGCCAGGGCAACGGACAGGATCAGAGGGACGACAGCCAGGCGGACAGACGGTTTACGCATGGGGGATGCTCGAAATCGGGAAGGAAAAACCGCCGAGGAGGGCCCCGGCGGCAGGGACATAGAATGAACGATCATTCTTTTTTTGTCAAAGCGCTTTCTGCAACGCAGCATCCGCATTCAGGTCGGACGCGCGAAGCAGCAGCGTCGGCAGACGTAGGTCGGTCCTACGCGGCCGACGCGGATGATGTGAAAGTCACTCCAGCGATTCGATGTGCTCGATCATCCGCTGGCGGGTGGCCGCGTCAGGCAGGCGCCCGGTGGCAGCGCCCAGATTGTCGATCATGTGGCGAGGATTGCTGGTGGCGGGTGTGGCCGCCGTGACGGCCGGATGCGACACCACGAACTTCAGGAAGAACTGGCCCCAGGTGGCGATGTCGTATTCCGCCGCCCACTCCGGCACCTGTCGGCCTTCCACCTGTTCCCACAGCCGGCTGCGTCCGAACGGCGCATACACCAGCACGCCAATGCCCCGCTCCTGTGCCAGCGGGAAAATCCGCTCCTCCATGGTCCGGTTGTCCACCGCGTAATCGATGCCGATGAAGTCGATCGGCTCGCTGCGCATCAGCTGCTCCAGCGCGTCATAGGTGCGCGTGGAGGTGGTGGTGGCGCCGATGTGGCGGATCCGCCCTTCCTGCTTGTACTCCTTCAGGATCGCCAGCTGGGTGGGCACATCGGCCATGTTGTGCACCTGCACCAGATCGATCGGGTCCTTGCCCACGTGGCTGAAGGACTGCTCCAGCTGTGCGCGCGCGGCGGCCTCATCGGCGCTGTCGCCGCCGCGGGGCACCACGTTGAGCTTGGTGGCCCAGAAGATCCGCTCGGCCAGGCCGCTGTCGCGGGCCACGTTGCCGGCCATCTGCTCGGCCTCGCCATAGCTGGGCGCGGTGTCGAACACCTTGCCGCCATGTTCCACCAGCGCCTGCAGCACCTGGCGGATGCGGTCGGCATCGCCTTCGCCGGCAACCCGGGAAAACGACGCCGAGCTGCCCAGCCCCACCACCGGCAGGCGCTCGCTGGTGCCGGGAATCAGACGGGTGATGATTTCGCGGGGGCTGTCATCGGCCAGCAGCAGCTTCGGATTGATCGCCAGCGCCACGCCCGCCAGGGCGGACAGCTTCAGGTATTCGCGTCGGTTCATCATCGGGTGCGCTTCCCTCTCCAGGTCAGCCCCCGGTTTTACCACAGCGCCTCCCACGCGCCCGTTCCGCGTTGTCACGAGCGTTGAATAACGACTGGTTAGCTTCAACCCCTCGTTACCGGACGTCCCTTCATGAAGCCGCACCACACCCTCGCCCTTTTCGCCGTTCTCGCTGCCGCCTCCTTTGCTGCGCAGTCCGGAACGACTTCGACCCGCGCCGCCGAACAGGCCCTGCGGACCGAGCTGACCAGGATGTATAGCGACCACGACATCCTGTCGATCCCGATCCACCGGGGCGGTGGCATGCACCAGCCGGAGAACACCATCGAGGCCTTCGAGTACACCTGGACCCGCAACATGGTGCCCGAGTGCGATATCCGCACATCGAAAGACGGCGTCATTGTCGTCATCCACGATGAAACCCTGACCCGCACGGCCCCCGGCACCCCGGACAACATCCGCAGCAAACGGGTGGAAGAACTGACGCTTGCCGAACTCAAGACGGTAGACGTCGGCGCCTTCCGCGGCTATCCGGGCCAGCGCATCCCCACGCTGGATGAAGTCTTCGCGGTCATGGCCAAAGACCCGCGCAAATTCATGTATCTCGATTACAAGGATGTCGACCTGGGTGTCCTGGCCGAGATGGTGACGCGCCACGGAATCGAGAAGCAGGTGATCTTCACCACCCACCGCTACGACCTGGTCAGGACGTGGCGCCAACTGGTGCCGGGCTCGCAGACCATGATCTGGATGGGCGGCACCCAGGACGAGATCGACGCAACCCTGGACTCGCTTCGCGCCAACGATTTCAACGGCATCTACATCGTCCATATGCACTATCGCCCGACCGGCGACGGCGGCTACAACATGAGTGATGCGTTCATGCTGGCGGTCCAGGACGAGCTTGCAGCCATGGGCATTATTGTCCAGGTGCAGCCATGGAACATCGAGGATCCGTTGATCTATGAGCGGCTGTACGGGATCGGGATCCGCCACACGGGCACCGACTTTCCGGACCTGATCAAGACGGTCCTTCCGAGGTTCTTTCCCTGATCGTCAGTGCCATTCTCACTGAATCAGTTGGGCAGCCCACCACGCGCATCAGCGCACCGCCAAACGAGGCAGCGGTTGTTGGCCGGCATCGCCACATCGCTCAGCAGCTGCAGCCCTGCCTCGCTGGCCAGCCCGTCCACCCACTCAAAATCACGGATCCCGGACCGCGGGTCGCGCGCCTTCAGCCACCCGTCGAACTCCCGGTTGCTGTCACTGGTAAAGGCCCCGTCGTACTTGAAGGGTCCATAGGCCACCAGCGTGCCGCCGGCCGCGTCCGCCAGCACCTGCCCCACCCCGCGGAAAAATGCCTGCACCGCGTCCGCGCCCATGATGTGCAGGCTGTTGGCGGTGAACACCGCATCCGCATCCACGGCCGGCCACGGCGACTGCGCCACATCCAGTACCAGCGGCGCTGGCGTGTTGGGTAGCTGCGCATCGTCCAGCCACACGCGGATGCCCGCCAGGTTGTCCGCCACGTCACTCGTCTGCCATGCCAGCAACGGCATTGCCTGGGCGAAATACACCGCGTGCTGGCCCGTGCCGCTGCCGATCTCCAACACCCGGCGGCGATCGGCGAAGTGCTCGCGCAACACGGCAAGGATGGGATCGCGATTGCGGTCGCAGGCGGGGGCGTGGGGTTTAGGGGCGCTGGAATTCATGCGGCCAGCCTGCACATGGCGATGGGCGGAATCAACTCGCCCACTGCTTGTATGCTCTGCCCTGACCGAACCAGCTTCGCGGGTTGATCTAGCCCAAGTGCCAGGCTCCACGGGAATTTACTGGCAGCTGATACTTGTTCAGCTGCGCTAGTGTTCGCACGTAGGGCGCAGGGAAGAAAAAATGAATCAATTCATTTACCGCCATCGACTGGCGGCAAAGAGAATGTTGGCAGGCGCGGGGCAATGGCTTCCGGCTGGGGGGCGGCGAAGGCTCAGGAACCTCGCCGAGCAGGTCGCGTTCCGGATCACGCCACAGTACCAAGGGGATACGCTGCCGCCCATCTTTCACTACTGGTCCTCCCGCTACGTACTTCCGCGTTTACGGCGGCTGGGCGTGGGGCGCCCCGAAGACCTGTATCTGGCGGAGACCATCAAGTGTGCTGAAATGCTTGACCGGCCCATTTCCGTCGCAAGCTTTGGTTCCGGTGCCTGCGAACTTGAACTGTCACTCGCGGCCACGCTGCGTGGAAAGGGCATTGCGGCGACCGTGGAGTGCATCGACTTCAACTCCAGCTTGATTCGCCGAGGCGAAGACAAGGCGCGTTTGCTGGGTCTGTCGGACCTCATGCGCTTCAGCGTCGCTGATTGCAATCAGTACGCCGGGGCCCGCCAGCACGACGTGATTATCGTCAATCAGTTCTTTCACCACGTCGAGGACCTGGAGAGTTTCTGCGCGGCCTTAAGCAAAGCTCTCTCCCCAGGCGGCGTGCTGGTCACTTCGGATATCGTGGGTCGTAACGGCCACGTAACCTGGCCAGCGGTGGACTCCGTGGTGCAGGCGCAGTGGAGAACGCTGCATCCGGAAAAAAGGTTTGATCGCTATTTCGGCAAACGGACAGGGCGTTACGTGGCGATTGATCACGCTGCCTATTCCAATGAAGGGATCCGTGCGCAGGATATCGTGGGCCGTTTGCTTGATACGTTCGATTTCTCGGTCTTTGTGACCTATGGCGGAGCAATCATGCCGTTCGTGGAGCGCCGTATTGGCTTCAATTTCGATCAGGACGATGCAGCCGATCGCGCCTTCATCGAAGGGCTTGGGGAATTGGACGATGCAGCGATCGCCAGCGGCGTCTATCCTGCTTCCAACATGATTGCCGTGTTGGGCCACCGCGGACAAGTACGAAACCAGCACTTTGATCCCGTTTCCCCCGCGCAGCATGTCGAAATGACGCGAGCGCAGCTCGCGTTGGCAATCAGTTCCTCAAGGGTGGAATGATCATCACCGAACTTTGTAGCCCGATATCCAAACGCAAATAGCGCACCGTTTCCTGTGTTGCAGGTCGTCCAGCGACCGAAGCTGACGCCCACGCCCCGATCAGCCTCTTTATGGCAACGCACCCAAGCGCGGCGCCACCGGACTCCATCCACTGCCTGACCGAATAAACGGTGTTAGCGCGCACATGAAAGTACTCCGCGGCCATTGGAAGAACGATTCCCTGCGGGATCATCGGCGTGTTCGCTGGCGGCTACCTCGCATCTGTGCTTCTGGGAATTGGAATCGCTTTCTCCAATCCTGCGCCGCAACTTCATGATTGGCTCTCTGTGCCGGTAGCGGCATTTCCTCTTCTCGCCATCGCACTGCTCTTTGCCGCGCCAGCCACACTCCTGATCGGGTGCCCGTTGTACGCGGCCCTGCTGCAACGGGGTCGCGCCTCCGTCACCTCAACGCTACTTATTGTTCTTGTCGTTGCTGCCGTATGCTCTGTAACCATAGAGCCGGTCGCTGCATACCTCGTTGGCTTGTACGGCGCCCCTGACCTGCCCCCCGATATCCGGGCCAGTCTGATCTTAGTAGAGTCCGTCTCACAAGAGGACGGACATGAAGAAGCGATACACCGAAGAACAGATCATCGGCTTCCTGAAGCAGGCGGCCGCCGGCACCCCGGTCAAGGAGCTTTGCCGCAAGCACGGTTTCAGTGACGCGTCGTTCTACCTGTGGCGGCGCAAGTTCGGCGGCATGGACGTGCCCGACGCCAAGCGCCTGAAGGCGCTGGAAGTGGAGAACGCGCGGCTCAAGAAGTTGCTGGCCGAGTCGATGCTGGACAACGAAGCGCTGAGGATCGTGGCGCGGGGAAAATACTGAGCCCGCCGACGCGACGGGCTGCCGTCGCGGATGTGCGGGCGAAGCTGGGCCTGTCGGAGCGGCGGGCCTGCCGGGTACTGGGCTTGTCACGCAGCGTGTTGCACT
The DNA here is from genome assembly GCF_039548515.1 of Luteimonas qiangzhengi. Taxonomy (NCBI): domain Bacteria; kingdom Pseudomonadati; phylum Pseudomonadota; class Gammaproteobacteria; order Lysobacterales; family Lysobacteraceae; genus Luteimonas; species Luteimonas qiangzhengi. The sequence continues at coordinate 76,628 of NZ_JBCLVE010000011.1, forward strand.
ACCAGCCGCGCATGGCGAACGCGTCGTTGCAGGCCAGGCTCGTTGCGTTGGCGGGCGAACGTCGCCGGTTCGGCTACCGACGGCTGCACATCCTGCTGGAACGGGAGGGCTGGACCGCCAACCACAAGCGGATCTACCGGCTCTACCGCAACGCTGGCTTGGCGGTGCGCAAGCGCCGCAAGCGCGATCGCGTGGCCGTCGAGCGCCGTCCGCTGCAGGTGCCGTCGGGGCCGAACCACACCTGGTCGATGGACTTCGTCTTCGACGCGCTGGCCAACGGGCGCCCCATCAAGTGCCTGACGGTGGTGGATGACTGCACCAAGGAAGCGGTGGAAATTGCCGTCGGTCGAAGGATCAACGGCCAGAACGTTGCGGACATCCTGGACGCGGCCTGCCGCTTCCGCGGCTATCCTGCGGCGATCAGGACCGATCAGGGACCCGAGTTCACCGGCCGGGCGCTTGATCAGTGGGCGACTGCCAACGGCGTGACGCTGGTGCTCACGCAGCCTGGCAAACCCACGCAGAACGCCTATGTGGAGAGCTTCAACGGCAAGTTCCGGGACGAGTGCTTGAACGAAAACTGGTTCATCTCGCTTGAGCATGCGCGAGCGGTCATCGCCATCTGGCGCAAGGACTACAACGAGGTGCGCCCGCACAGTTCCCTGCCCAAATGCACGCCTGCCGAGTTCGCCGCCGCACTGCGCAACGAAGGTTCCTTGGCCGGTTCAACCGCCGATCGAAATCTGACCCACCGGAGCGGTATGCTCCCCAACCTGGACTCTACTAAGTAGCAAGTGGCCCTGAGAAAGGGGGCAGGTCAAGGCCTCAATGAGACCGCCCTTGGCTCTTCTAACCGCAGTGGTGGCCGCCTCGCTGGCCCCACCGCTGGGGCTGGCACTCTGGGTCCTGGCGGGGAGCCGGGGCCATGCCCTCCCGTACTTTCCCCTTATCCTGATTGCGGGAACCCCTGTGGCCTTCCTGCATGTGCTGGTGCTTGGGCTTCCGGTCGCGATGTGGCTGCGAAAGGTGGACGGGTTCCGCTTCTTCCCAATGCTGTTCGCTGGCTTTGTGGCTGGGAGCGTCCCGAGTCTGTTTTGGCGAGCATCAAGCTGGGGCGCGCCCTGGCAGTCGTTGTCCAGCAACCTTGTGTTTGCCGGAATTGCAGGCTTGTCGGGCGGGCTCGCTTCGGTCGTGTTCTTCCTGGTGTATCAAGGACTGAATCCGGACAATCCATTGACGCCGTCGTCGCTCCGTAGCACGGCGTAATTTGGAACTTGAGGTCAGATGGACGACACGCGCAGCAGTCAAAAACGCGGATGGGTATGGACCACGCTTCTGGTCGCTATGGGCGCGATCTATCTGACGGACGGCCTTCGGGAACCCGGAGCTGAGCTCTATCGCTTGCTCATGGGCACAGGCTTCCTGCTGATGGCGCCGCAAGCTTTTTTTCGCCCCAGCAGGCCCGCCAAATCGACGTTGAGGACGGCTCAACCGGTTGATTGGCTTGCCATGATGGGCGTGGCTGTTCTGATTGCCGGGATTGTCGTGCGTTTTCTATGACAGGCAGACGCTTGTCTTGGGGTTGCTCCACTGCGCAGCCCAGACCAATTGAGGCCCCGGATCCATGTCACCCAGCTATGGACAGCTCATCTGAAATCAGGTTTTCCGTACGCTACCGGCTCGGCGAGTACCTGGCCTTTGTCACGGAGCATTCTTTCCAGACGGAGGAAGCACTACGCGAAACCCGGGGAGCGAAGCGATTGGTGGCGCGGCTGTTCCTTCAGGCTGTCGCCAGCGTGGGGTTTCTGTACAAGATCGCCCGGTTGGGGCGGTGTGATTTCGTGATCACCGCAGCGGGCCTGTCTCGACGAACGAAGCTTGGTACCAGCTCGGTCCCGTGGTCGTCGGTAAGGGCGGTACATATCTGCACTCCGGGCTATCTTGTGGAGCTGCGGGAGGGTGCTGTCCCGATCCCGTTTCGCGTGCTCGGCCAGCAGCAGCGTGAGTTGTTCTGCATTTTTGCGACAAGTTGACCGCGTAGCTGTCTTGCAATGAGCGCCAGTGGCTGGGTTCGACCTATGCCGCCTTGTGCAACTCTTCGCGAATCACCCGACGCAACGTCCGCTCCAACGCGCCTTCTTGGTCTTCAAGATGCGCCCGCAAGACGTCGTTGATCAACGTTTGATAGTTGCCGCCCCCCTGTACCTGGGCACGGAACCAAGCCAGTACGTCAGCATCCAAGCGGATGGTGATCCGCTCTTTTCCGGCGTTTCCCGCTTGTGCTCGAGCAAGTGCCGGAATTTTTTCTACAGGCTTGGCGTCAGTGAAGTCGTAGTTCTTTCGCATGATTCAACTCCCGCGATATGGGCGCGCCTCGGCCGGACTGGCGCGACGCGCAGAAATGATGCGGATGCTGTCGAGCAGCCGCTCGGCCCAGACCACCAACAGCACCCGGCCAGTAAAGCCCATGCCCAGGGTCACGTAGCGCGACTCCTCCTGTGCATCACCGTCTTCCATGGTCAGTGCGGCCGGATCCTCCAGTGCGCCGATGGCATCGGCAAAATCCACGCCGTGCTTGGCAAGATTGGCCGTACGCTTGGCCTCGTCCCATTGATACTCCATGCGGCCAAATGTATGCACATATGGCATACAAAGCAAGGGGCGAGGCGTGGAATGCTTCCGGGTCAGACACTGGCGCTGGCCGACAATTGCAAAGGAGAAATACATGAGTCCAGAGCAACATCTTTTCGCAGCCTGCCTGGCGATGGTGGCACTCACCTTCATCGTCGGGCTGCGCATGTTCCGCACCCGTGTCACCGAGATGATGACCCGCCGGGTCCATCCGCAATCGCTGGCGCTGTCCGGGCAGCGCGCGGAGCGCCTGCAGGACACACGCGCGGCGGACAACTTCAGCCATCTGTTCGAAGTGCCTGTGCTGTTCTACCTGCTGTGCGCGGTGGCCATCGGCACCGGCCATGTGCCGGTGTGGCTGCCGGCGCTGGCTTGGCTGTTCGTGCTGTCGCGCGTGGCGCACAGCGCGATCCAGTGCAGCTACAACAAGGTGATGCACCGTTTCGCTGTGTTTCTGGGCAGCTTTCTGCTGTTGCTGGCGATGTGGGCGATGTATGCCATGTCGTTCCTGGCTTAGCGGGCACGCACATGACTTCCGACATCTTCGCGGGCATCAGGCTTGGCGGTCTGTTCGCCCTCACCGCGGTCGCGGAGATCGTGGGCTGCTATTTGCCCTACCTGTGGCTCAAGCACGGAAAGTCGGCGTGGCTGCTGCTGCCCGCCGCGGCCAGCCTTGCCCTGTTCGTCTGGCTGCTGACCCTGCACCCGCAGGCGGCCGGGCGGGTGTATGCGGCCTACGGGGGAATGTATGTATCGGTGGCGATCCTTTGGCTGTGGCTGGTCGATTCGGTACGCCCAACCGCCACCGACATCGCGGGCGTGGCGATCTGCATCGTTGGCATGCTGGTGATCATGCTGGGCGCACGGCACGCCTGATTGCTGTTGACCCGGCGCTGACGCCCGCCGTGCCAGTCTTGAAGGCCCGCACGGAGTTTCCCCATGCCACGCGGCGACAAGTCCTCCTATACCGACAAGCAGAAGCGTCAGGCCGCCGAGATCGAGAAGCAGCAGAAGGCCGACGGCAAGTCTGAAGAAACCGCCGAGCGCATCGCCTGGGCCACCGTCAACAAGCAGGACGGCGGCGGCAAGAAGTCCGGATCAGGCCGGAAGAACTGATCCGGGCGACGCAACGGACTGCTTGGACCCAGTACTGGCGCGCGCCTTACTCCACCGTCACGCTCTTCGCCAGGTTCCGCGGCTTGTCCACATCCGTGCCGCGCGCCAGGGCGGTGTGATACGCCAGCATCTGCACCGGGATGGTGTGCACGATCGGGCTGAGCACGCCGATGTTGCGCGGGGTGCGGATCACGTGCACGCCCTCGGATTCGCCGAACTGGCTGTCCTGGTCGGTGAACACGTACATCTGGCCGCCACGCGCGCGCACTTCCTGGATGTTGGACTTCACCTTTTCCAGCAGGCTGTCGTTGGGCGCGATCACCACCACCGGCATCTGGTCGTCCACCAGTGCGAGCGGGCCGTGCTTGAGCTCGCCGGCCGGATAGGCTTCGGCGTGGATGTAGGAGATTTCCTTGAGCTTGAGCGCGCCTTCCAGCGCGATGGGGAAGTGCACTCCGCGACCCAGGAACAGCGCGTGCTGTTTGGCGGCGAAATGACGGTCCGCCCAGCCTTTCACCTGCGGCTCCAGGTTGAGCGCGTGCTGCACGCTGCCAGGCAGGTGGCGAAGATCTTCCAGGTAGCCGGATTCCTTTTCCTCCGGCAGCCGGCCCTTGAGCTTGGCCAGGGTGACGGCAAGCGCAAACAGGCCCACCAGCTGGGTGGTGAAAGCCTTGGTCGAAGCCACGCCGATCTCGGCGCCGGCACGGGTGAAAAACACCAGTCGGCTGGCGCGCGGGATGGTGCTCTCGGGCACGTTGCAGATCGACAGGGTGCGCTCGTGGCCGAGTGACTTGGCGTATTTGAGCGCCTCCATGGTGTCGAGTGTTTCACCCGACTGGGAGATGGTGACCACCAGGTGCTTCGGGTTGGCGACGGCGTTGCGGTAGCGGTACTCGCTGGCGATCTCCACGCTGCAAGGCAGCCCGGCGACGTCCTCGATCCAGTAGCGCGCCACGGACCCTGCGTAGTAGCTGGTGCCGCAGGCGAGGATCTTCACCCCTTCAACGCCCTCCAGCACCTCGGCGGCATCGGCACCAAACAGCTCCGGCACGAATGCGCCGGCATCGATGATCGCCTCGATCGTATCGCCCAGCGCGCGCGGCTGCTCGTGGATTTCCTTCTGCATGTAGTGCGTGTAGGGGCCCAGTTCCAGCGATGCCAGCGACACATCGGACAGGTGCACCTCGCGCTCAATGGCAGCGCCATCGGCATCGAAGACCTGCACCCCTTCGCGGGTGAGCACGGCGGTGTCGCCGTCTTCAAGGAAGATCACCCTGCGGGTGGCCTGCACGATCGCCGACACGTCGGAGGCAATGAAGTTCTCGCCTTCGCCCAGGCCCACCAGCAGAGGACAGCCCATGCGCGCGACCACCATCCGGCCCGGTTCCTTGCGGCTGACCACGGCCAGCGCGTAGGCGCCGTGCAGCTCCTTGGCCGCACGCTGCAGCGCGGCCTGCAGGTCGTCGCCGTCCTGCAGGTAGTGGTGGATGAGGTGGGCGATGACTTCGGTATCGGTCTGCGACTCGAACTCGTAGCCGAGCGCCTTCAGACGCTCGCGCTGCTCCTCGTGGTTCTCGATGATGCCGTTGTGCACCAGCGCAACGCCGTGGCTGACGTGCGGGTGGGCGTTGGATTCGGTGACGCCGCCGTGGGTCGCCCAGCGGGTGTGGCCGATGCCCAGGCTGGCCTGCAGGCCTTCCTCGCCGGCCGCGGCTTCCATCTCGGAGACGCGCCCGGTGCGGCGCACGCGACGGATGTCGCTGCCGTCGACCACGGCGATGCCGGCCGAGTCGTAGCCGCGGTATTCCAGCCGCTTCAGGCCTTCGATCAAAACGGGAACCACATCACGATCCGCGATCGCGCCGACGATGCCGCACATGGGACGCACACTCCTTGTCTGCAAGCCCTCAAGTGTACCCGTCCGGGCGTCCGCACGGACACGTCCGGGCGCCGGGCGGACACGGCGGACGGGCTTCAATCATCTTCAAAATCAATTGGTTGCAGATTGGCACGCTTCCTGCATCAACCCGATAGAACGTGATCGATCCGCCGCCACCCAGGTTTGATGATGACTGTCTTTCCCAGCCCTTCCGCCCAACCCCGCATCCGCGACACCGCCGCGCAGGACCAGGTGCTCAGCGCTTCCCCACGGTCACGACTGCGCCGCTGGCTGCTGCCGGTGGCGGGCGCCTTCGTGGCGCTGGCGCTGCTGGCATGGACGGTGTCGTCGTGGGCGGGCGGCAGCCGGTCCTACGACGGGGCCCGGATCCGCATCGCCGAAGTGGTCCGCGGCGATCTGGTGCGCGATATCGCCGCCGAAGGCCGGGTGATCTCGGCCAACAGCCCCACCCTGTACGCGATCGCCGGTGGCACCGTCGCCCTGCAGGTGGTGGCTGGCGACCAGGTGAAGGAAGGCCAGCCGCTGGCCGAGATCGACAGCCCGGAACTGCGCAGCCGGCTGGTGCAGGAGGAGTCCACCCTGGCCAGCCTGGAAGCCGAAGCCAACCGCTCGACCCTGGATGCGCAGATCGTGCGCACCAACGCCCGCAAGCTGGTGGAGCAGGCCGAGGTGGAACGCATGGCCGCCCAGCGCGATGTCGAGCGCTACGAGCGCGCTTTTGAAGGCGGCGCCGTGGCTGAGTTCGAGCTGGCCCGCGCGCAGGACCGGCTGAAGAATGCGCAGATCGCGCTGGACTCCGCCAAGGAGGACTTCGGCCTGCAGAGCCGCGGCAGCGGTCTGGACACCCGCAACCGTCAGCTGCTGGCCGAGCGCCAGCAGGCGGTGGTGGGCGAGCTCAAGCGCCAGGTGGAGGCGCTTACCCTGCGCTCGCCCTTCGATGGCCAGGTGGGCCAGGTGCAGGTGGACCAGCGCAGCAACGTGGCCGCCAATGCGCCGGTCCTGACGGTGGTGGACCTGTCCGAGTTCGAAGTGGAGATCCGGGTGCCGGAAAGCTTTGCCCGTGATCTGGGCATCGGCATGCCGGCCGAGGTGCGCAGCGCCAACCAGACCTACGCCGCCGAGGTTTCCGCGGTCTCGCCGGAAGTGGTCAATGGCGAGGTGGCGACGCGGCTGCGCTTCAGCGAAGAGCAGCCGCCCCGCCTGCGCCAGAACCAGCGACTGTCGGCGCGGGTGCTGCTGGACAGCCGCCCGGACGTGCTGATGGTCGAACGCGGGCCGTTCCTGGACCAGACCGGCAGCGGCTTTGCCTACGTCGTGAACGGCAGCCGGGCCGAACGCCGCCCCATCACTACCGGCGCCTTCAGCCTGCGCGCGGTGGAGATCACCGGCGGCGTCAGCGAAGGCGAGCGCATCGTGGTGTCCGGCAGCGAATTGTTCGAAGGCGCCGACCAGGTGCGCATTTCCGGCCAGTAACCCTCATTCCATTTTTTATTCCAGACAGGATCCCGCCATGCTCCAGATGCAATCCGTTTCCAAGGTCTACCGCACGGAACTCGTCGAAACCCACGCCCTGCGCGCGCTCGACCTGCGCGTGACGGAAGGTGAATTCGTCGCCGTCACCGGCCCGTCCGGCTCGGGCAAGACCACTTTTCTCAACATCGCCGGCCTGCTGGAGGGTTTCAGCAGCGGCGAGTACAGCCTAGATGGTGTGAACGTTAAAGGGCTCAACGACAACGCCCGCTCGCGGCTGCGCAACGAGAAGATCGGTTTCATCTTCCAGAGCTTCAACCTGATCCCGGACCTCAACCTGTTCGACAACGTGGATGTGCCGCTGCGTTACCGGGGCATGTCCGGGGCGGAACGCAAGCAGCGGATCGAGGAAGCGCTGGGCCAGGTGGGCCTGGGTTCGCGCATGAAGCACTACCCGGCGGAACTCTCCGGCGGCCAGCAGCAGCGTGCGGCGATTGCGCGCGCCCTGGCCGGATCGCCCCGCCTGCTGCTGGCTGACGAACCCACCGGCAACCTGGATTCGCAGATGGCCCGCAGCGTGATGGAACTGCTGGAAGAGATCAACGCCCAGGGCACCACGGTGGTGATGGTCACCCACGACCCGGAGCTGGCCGCGCGTGCGCAGCGCAACGTGCACATCGTTGATGGCGTGGCGACCGATCTGGAGCGCGCCCCTTCCCTGCTGCAGTCCGCGTAGCGGCCCGCTCCAGCTTCTCTCTCCTGCCCCACCGCGGTACACCGCCCGTCCCACGAGGGATCCACATGTTCGGCTACTACTTCAACCTCGCGCTGCGCAGCTTCCGGCGCAACAAGGTGCTGACCGCACTGATGGTGCTCACCATCGCCGTAGGCATCGGTGCCACCATGACCACGCTGACTCTGTATTTCGTGCTGTCCGGCGACCCGATTCCCGAGAAGAGCAGCCAGCTCTTCCATCCCCGGCTGGATGCGCGTCCGCAAAACGACAGCGGCCAGCCCGACCCCGAGCCGCCCGAGCAGCTGACCCGCTATGACGCCGAGGAGTTGCTGCGCCAGGCGCGCGGCGATCGCCAGGCGCTGATGACCGGCGGCTCGGTCACCATCCTGCCCGAGGGCATGGCGGCGCAGCCTTTCCGCGCCAGCGCCCAGTTCACTTCGGCCGACTTCTTTTCGATGTTCCAGGCCCCACTGCACAGCGGCCGAGGCTGGAGCGGTGCAGAGGACGACTCACGCGCCCGGGTCGCGGTAATCAGCGATGCAATGGCCGAACAGCTGTTCCCCGGCCAGGACCCGCTGGGTCGGGAAATCCGGCTGCCGGAGGGCAGCCTGGAAGTCATCGGCGTGCTGGGCGAGTGGTCGCTGACACCGCGCTTCTACGATCTGGAATCGCGCCGGTTCGAAGACGACGGAGCGCAGGTGTTCACTCCCTTTTCCACCTCACGCGAACTGGAACTGTCGGCCGAGGGCTCCATGGCCTGCTGGGGCAGCAGGAAGGAGGACGGCGCGGAAGCCCAGAACGTGAGCCCCCACGCATTGAATGCCCCTTGCGTCTGGGTGCATTACTGGGTGGAGCTGGACTCGCCGGACAAGGTGGACGGGTACCTGCAATATTTGACCGACTACTCCGAACAGCAGCGTGCGGCAGGCCGGTTCGAAAGCCCGGCCAACGTGCGCCTGCACAGCGTCATGGACTGGCTGGACTACAAGCGCGTCGTGCCCAACGACGTACGCCTGCAGATGTGGCTGGCCTTTGGCTTCCTGGCGGTGTGCCTGGTGAACACCGTGGGCCTGCTGCTGGCCAAGTTCCTGCGGCGCAGCGGCGAGATCGGGGTGCGCAGGGCACTGGGCGCGTCGCGCATGGACATCTTCCGGCAGTGCCTGGTGGAGGCCGGAACCATTGGCGTGGTGGGCGGAGCGTTCGGCCTGCTGCTGGCCATTGGCGGGCTGTGGCTGGTCCGCCAACAGCCCGACGACTATGCGCAGCTGGCGCAGATGGATGCGGCGGCACTGGCCTTCACTTTCGTCCTGGCGCTGGTGGCGAGCCTCATGGCCGGTGCGCTGCCAGCATGGCGCGCCATGCAGATCACCCCCGCCATCCAGCTCAAGAGCCAATAGCCCTTTTTCATCCTGACTGCGCTGGCCCTTCCGGCCGCGACTGCACCACGGAGCCCTCCATGGAAATCCGCCCCATTCTCTCCAGCCTCAGGCGCCACAAGACTGCCGCCGCCCTGATCGTGCTGGAAATCGCCCTCAGCTGCGCCATCCTCTGCAACGCCATTTTCCTGGTCAACGGCCGCCTGGAACTGATGCAGGTGGACAGCGGCGTGCCAGACGATGAGCTGGTCTACCTGAGCGTCAGCAACGTGGCCGCTGAAGACGCTCCCGACGTGGGTCGCGTTGAAGACCTGGCCGCGCTGACCGCGGTTCACGGCGTGAAGTCCGCAGCGGCGGTCAACCAGGTTCCATACGGTGGGAACGTGTGGGGGGCGGACGTACGCACGGAATTCGGCGCCGACAGCCAGGGGGTGATGTCCGCCATGTACCTGGACGATGGATACCTCCTCGACACCCTTGGGCTGCGGTTGCAGGAAGGCCGCGCGTTCGAGCCCGACGAATACATGGACATGATGGCGCTGCAGGTGAGCGGAATGAACATTCCCTCGGTGATCCTGACCCGCACCCTGGCCGACCGGCTGTTTCCGGACGGCAGCGCCCTGGGCCAATCGATGTATGTCTGGAGCAACCAGCCCACGCTCGTTGTGGGCGTGGTGGACGATGTGCTCGCCCCCGGGGAAAGCAGGGCGCTGGAGGAAAGCTACCACTCCCTGATCGTGCCGGTGCGGATGGGACAGGGCAGCTATCTGCTGCGCACAGACCCCGATCGCCGCGAAGAAGTGCTGGCCGCTGCGGTGGATGCGCTGAACGGGATCTACCCCAACCGGATCATCGGCGAACAGAAGACCCTGGCCCAGATGCAGCACGATTTCCATGGACGCAGCCGCGCCGTGGTCTGGCTGCTGGTGGCCGTGTGCATCGCACTGCTGGCAGTGACTGCGTTCGGCATCGTCGGGCTGGCCAGCTTCTGGGTGCAGCAGCGCACCCGCCAGATCGGCGTGCGCCGGGCGCTGGGTGCCACCCGCGCACAGATCCTGCGCTACTTCCAGGTCGAGAATTTCCTGCTGGTCACCATCGGCATCGCCTTGGGCATGCTGTTGGCCTACTCGGTGAACCAGTGGCTGATGGAGCACTACGAGCTGGCCCGCCTGCCGCTGTACTACCTGCCCATTGGCGGCGTTGTGCTGTGGCTGCTGGGGCAGATCGCCGTATTTGCACCTGCTCGCAAAGCCGCCGCCGTGCCGCCTGCCATCGCCACACGCAGCGCGTGACCTTCGCCACGCCTGTCTTTTTCCGGATCCCTTACGCTCTTCCTTCCGCAGGACGCTCCACCAAACATGCCCACCATCCTCGTCATCGACGACAACCCTGATGTGATCACCGCCCTGGACGTGCTGTTTTCGCTGCATGACATCCAGGCGGTCGGTGCGGAGTCACCCGAGGCCGGGATGGATGCGCTGCGCGGCGGCGGGATCGACCTGGTGATCCAGGACATGAATTTCCGCGCCGACACCACCTCGGGCGAAGAAGGGGTGGCGCTGTTCGGGCGGATCCGCGAATTGCACCCGGACATGCCGGTGATCCTGCTGACCGCCTGGACCCAGCTGGAATCGGCGGTGGAGTTGATCAAGGCCGGCGCGGCCGACTACCTGGCCAAGCCCTGGGATGACCGCAAGCTGCTGACCACGGTGAACAACCTGCTGGAGCTGGCCGGGTCGAGGCGCGAACTCGCCCGCCATCGTGAAAGCACCCGCCGTCGCCGCGAGGTGCTGGAGCGCGACTACGACCTGCGCGGTCTGGTGTGGGCGGATGCCGCCAGCGAACAGGTGCTGTCGCTGGCCTGCCAGGTGGCGCGCTCGGAGCTGCCCGTACTGGTGACCGGGCCCAATGGCACCGGCAAGGAGAAATTCGCCGAGATCGTGCACGCCAACTCGGCGGTGCGTGACGGGCCCTTCGTGGCGCTCAACTGCGGTGCGCTGCCGGGCGAACTGATCGAAGCCGAGCTGTTTGGTGCCGATGCCGGCGCCTACACCGGTGCGACCCGCGCGCGCGAAGGCAAGTTCGAAGCCGCCGACGGCGGCACGCTGTTTCTGGACGAGGTCGGCAACCTGCCGCTGGCCGGGCAGATGAAGCTGCTGCGGGTGCTTGAAACCGGCCGCTTCGAGCGCCTGGGCTCCAACCGCGAGCGCCAGGTAAAAGTGCGCGTGGTCAGCGCCACCAACGCCGACCTGCCGGCCGCGATCGCCGCCGGCACCTTCCGCGAAGACCTGTACTACCGCCTCAACGCCATTGAGCTGAAGCTGCCGACCCTGGCCGAGCGTCCTGACGACATCCTGCCGCTGGCCCGGCACTTCCTGCCCGAAGGCAAGCGCCTGGCGGCCGATGCCGAGCGCATCCTGCTGCGCCATCCCTGGCCGGGCAACGTGCGCGAGCTGCGCAACGCTGTGCAGCGGGCGGCGCTGCTTTCGGTGGGTGAAACGGTGTCGGTAGAGAGCTTCGGTCTGCCTGCACCTGCAACCTCACCGCAACCGGCGGAAGCGCCACCGGCCGATCCCGACCGCGAGGCCATCGAAGCGGCACTGGCACGCAACGATGGCGTGCTGGCACAGGCCGCCGCGGACTTGGGCATCTCGCGCCAGGCGCTGTACCGGCGGATGGACAAGCACGGCCTGCGTCGCGGCGCGGATAGCGAAGGATGAAGCGCTGGCTGCAGCGCGTCCCGCTGGGGCTGGCCCTTTGGGGGCTGGCGGCGCTGCACATGGTGGCCGCGGCAGCGTTCGCCCTGCTGCTGACACAATGGTTTCCGGACTGGGCCGCGGTGGCCATCACGGCGGCGGCGCTGCTGCCGCTGCTGGCGTGGCAGGTGCGGCTGTTGCTCTCGCCCACCGGCGCCCTGTTTCGCGCCCTGGCCGGCAGCGTGGCCAGCTACCGCGACGGCGACTTCAGCTTCGGCGTGTCATGGCAGGGCCGCGGTGCGCTGGCCGAGCTGGTGGACAGCCACAACCGTCTGGGCGATGTGCTGCGCGAGCAGCGCACGGCAATCGCCCAGCGTGAGCTGCTACTGGACACGATCGTGCAGAACACCCCGGTGGCGATGCTGCTGACCGACCCGGGGCGGCGGATCGTGCTGGCCAACATTGCCGCCCGCAAGCTGATGGGCGATGGCCGTCGGCTGGAAGGCCAGTCACTCGATGCCCTGCTTGAGCGGGCACCCGTTGCCATGCGCGAGGCCATGGCCCAGGGCGGCGATGGGATGTTCAGCGTGGGCGGTGAGGACAGCGAGGATATCTACCATCTGTCCCGGCGCGGGTTTCGCCTCAACGGGCGCCCGCACGAGCTGGTCCTGCTGCGCCAGCTGACCGCGGAGCTGCGCCGCCAGGAGGTGCAGACCTGGAAGAAGGTGATCCGGGTGATCAGCCACGAGCTCAACAACTCGCTGGCACCGATCGCGTCATTGGCGCATTCCGGTGCGGAGCTGGTCCGTCGCGGCCAGTACGAGCGGCTGCCGGTGGCGTTGGAAACCATCGAGAACCGGGCGCGGCATCTGGAAAGCTTCCTGCGCGATTACGCCCGCTTCGCCAAGCTGCCCACTCCGCGTCTTGAGCGGGTGCAATGGCATGGCTTCGTGCATCGGTTGCGCGAGCAGGTGGAGTTCAATTTCGATGCGGCAACCATTAACGGCCACGGCCGCTTCGATGCGGCCCAGATGGAGCAGTGCCTGATCAACCTGCTGCGCAACGCGTACGAATCAGGCTCGGCGCCTGACCAGGTGCATCTGGAGCTGCGCCGGCTGCCGGATGATTGGCGTATCGAAGTGCTCGACCGTGGCAGCGGCATGAACGAGGCGGTGCTGGCCAATGCGCTGCTGCCGTTCTACTCCACCAAGCGCCAGGGCACCGGCCTGGGCCTGGCGCTGGCGCGCGAAATCTGCGAAGCCCACGGCGGCCGCATCGCCCTCAACAACCGCGAAGGCGGCGGCCTGCGCGTCAGCCTCACCCTCCCTTTGTAGGAGCGCGCCACGCGCGCGAAGCCGCGTGAATCATATTCCGCCGCGGGGCGTCGGATACCGCGAACCGACCGGGGCCACGTCGCATAGCCATGTGTCACGCGGCTTCGCGCGCATGGCGCGCTCCTACTTTTTCTGTGGGCGCTGCCAGCGGTCGTTGATGCTCTGGCGGGAGCGACCGATGGCCAGGGTATCGGCCGGTACGTCGTAGGTGATGGTCGAACCGGCCGCGGTGGTCGCCCCATCGCCGATGGTCACCGGCGCCACCAGCGAGGCGTTCGAGCCGATGAAAGCACCATCGCCAATCACCGTCTTCGACTTGTTTACCCCGTCGTAATTACAGGTGATGGTGCCCGCGCCGATGTTGGCCCCGGCGCCGATCACCGTATCGCCGAGGTAGGTCAGGTGCCCGGCTTTGCTGCCCACGCCCAGGGTGGTGTTCTTGGTTTCAACGAAGTTGCCGATCTGGGCGCCGTCAGCCAGCACCGTGCCCGGACGCAGCCGGGCGAACGGTCCGATGCGTGCCGTGCCTTCGGTCACCACGCCTTCCAGGTCGCAATGAGCACGCACTTCGGTGCCCAGGGTCAGGCGCACGTCGCGCAGCCGACAGAACGGGCCGATCCGCACGCCGTCTCCGAGTTCCACCTTGCCTTCAAGCACCACGTCCACGTCGATCTCGACATCGCGGCCCACGGTGACCTCACCGCGGATATCCAGCCGCGCCGGGTCCGCCACTCTGGCGCCCTGGCGGCACAGCTCACGCACCTGGCGGCGCTGGAAGGCGCGCTCGAGCTGGGCAAGCTGCCACGAGTCGTTGGCACCCTCGGCCTCGACGGGGTCGGCGATCAGCACCATCTCCGCCGGACTGAATTCGTCGGCGGCCAGGGCAAACACGTCGGTCAGGTAATACTCGCCCTGGGCGTTGTCATTGGACACCGCGCCCAGCCAGCGCTTGAGCGCGGTGGACTCGGCGGCCAGGATGCCGGTGTTGATGATGTTGATGCTGCGCTGTTCGCGGCTGGCATCTTTCTCTTCAACGATCGCGGCGACGTGGCCCTCGGAATCACGCACGATGCGGCCATAGCCGGCCGGGTCTTCGAGCTCGGCCACCAAAACCGCCAGGCGCGCACCGTACTCGCCGGCCAGCAAGCCACGCAGGCTGTCGGTGGTGATCAGCGGCACGTCGCCATAGAGCACCAGCACCTCGGCGCCATCCGGCACGTTCGCCAACGCCTGCTGCACCGCATGTCCGGTGCCCAGCCGCTCGGCCTGCTCCGCCCACTGCAGGTCCGGCTGATCCTCGAGTGCAGCGCGCACCTGGTCACCGCCATGGCCATGGACAATGTGGACGGCTTCCGGCTGCAGCCGTCGGGCCGCTGCGATTACATGGGCCAGCATCGGCCGGCCGGCGATTTTCTGCAGCACCTTGGGCAACGCGGAGTTCATCCGCTTGCCTTCGCCAGCGGCCAGGATGACTACATGCAGGGGAGCGCTCATATCAATTCCATGAAGGTCGAAAACGAATTCTAACGGGCCGCGCTGCTACGATGCCGGCGGCCTCCATGGATACAGCTTTCCACCTTGAGCCTGTACCGGCAATCACGCAGCTATCTGATCATCGGCGGCCTGCAATGGCTGCTGGACTGGGCCGTGATGGTGGCGCTCAGCCACGCCGGGCTGCCGGTGCGCCAGGCCAACGTGGCCGGGCGCGTCTGCGGGGCGCTGATGGGCTACTGGGCCAACGGCAAGTTCACCTTCGCCGGCGAAGGCACCACGCTCGGTCCGGTGCAGCTGCGGCGGTTCGTACTGATGTGGATTGGCACCACCATCGTCAGCACCTGGGCAATCGGCCAGGTGGACGATGTGCTGGGCCTGCGCTGGGCGTGGCTGGCCAAGCCGCTGGTCGAGCTGGCATTGGCAGCAGTCGGATTCACCCTGTCGCGCCACTGGGTCTACCGCCGCTGACACTCGCTGCCTCCGTAGGAGCGCGCCATGCGCGCGAAGCCGCGTGAACCCAGCCACGTCCCGGCAAGTCGGAACGCACCCGCCAGCCGATGCCCCGGCTACTGATCCGCCGACGCCTCACGCACCAGTGGCACCACCAGCTCCAGCGGCAGCGCCGGCACCGTGCCCCGATGCCCCTTTACCGTGGTGGTCCGGAACATGGAATTGAGGATCGCTTCCTCGGTGGCTTCCGCCACCGCCACAAACAGCGGACTCATGGCCTCGTTGCCAAGTACGGCCGGCGTGAGCACGGCGGCATCACCGCGGCGGCTCTCGGGCGCAGTGGAAAATGCGATCACGTAGTCGCCCGATCCGTTCGACATCGACGCGCCAGTACGTGCCAGACCGACCACGGCACGTGATGCCAGGCGGCCCAGCTGGCGCGACCCCAGCGGGGCATCTGTCGCCACCACGATCATGATGCTGCCATCGCCATCGGCCACCGGCGGCTCGCCGTCTGCACCCAGGTAAGAGGCCGGGTCCGGCAGCTGGCGGCCCACGGGAACCCCGGCCACCGTCAGCTCACCGCCGTAGTTGCTCTGCACCAGCACTCCGATGGTGTAGCGCGCGCCCGCGGTCTCGATCTCGCGGGAGCTGGTGCCGATGCCGCCCTTCCAGCCGAAGGCCACGGTGCCAGCACCCGCGCCCACCGCGCCCTCGTGCACGTTGTCGGTGGACGCCGTTTCCAGCGCCTCGATCACGTGCTCGGGGCGCAGCGGACGGCTGCGGATATCGTTGAGGTAGCCGTCGTTGGTCTCCCCGACCACCGGGTTGATTGAACGTACCTGCTCCATGCCCGGCTGCTGCAGCAGCCAGCCGACCATCGCATCGGCCGCCTGCCACACGCCCAGGGTGCCGGTCAGCAGGATCGGGGTTTCCAGCTCGCCGAGTTCGTCCACCTGGGTCACGCCCAGCAGCTTGCCGAACCCGTTGGCCACGTGGATCGCGGCGGGAACCCGCTGGTGGTAGAGGTTTCCGCCGTGCGGCAGGATCGCAGTCACGCCGGTGCGGATGGAGCCGTCCGCCTCGTCCAGGGTGACGTGGCCGACGGCCACGCCTTCCACGTCGACGATCGCGTTGAGCGGGCCGGTGGGCAAGCTGCCGATAACGATGCCCGCTTCCCGGGCACGGGGACGCTCGGCGTTGTCGGATCCGAACGCCGGGGCGCACGCAAGTACCGCGGCCACCAACGAAGCTGTCATGAACCGGATCATTGCCTGCCCTCCACGGTGCAATCAGCGACCGTAGACGGGAGGCTGTTCATGCGCAAGCAATACGGGCGTCGGGGCTCGCGCAATCCGACGCCACGCGGCGGTCCCCTGATTCACGCGGCTTCGCGCGCATGGCGCGCTCCTACAAAAGCGAAACGCCGGCGTGGGCCGGCGTCTGCTTGCTGCTTTGCCGCGCGAGCGCGGCGGTGCGGATGTCAATGCTTGAGGTTCTTGCGCAGCCGTTCCAGCGCCTGCAGCTGGGCGGTAACTTCGGCCAGCTTCTGCTGGGCTTCGGCGATATCCATCGCTTCGCCCCTGCCGGCCAGCACCCGCTCTGCTTCTTCCTTGGCCGAACGCACGGCGGCTTCGTCGATCTCGTCGGCACGGATGGCGGTGTCGGCCAGGATCGTCACCACCTGCGGCTGCACCTCGAGGATGCCGCCGCCAATGGCGAAGTCCAGCTTGCTGCCGTCGGCCTGGGTCACAACGACCTTGCCGGGCTTGAGCCGGGTGATCAGCGGCGCGTGGCGCGGCGCAATGCCCAGCTCGCCCATCTCGCCGGTGACGACCACAAGCGTGGCCTCGCCGTGGAAGATCTCGGCTTCAGCGCTGACGATGTCGCAACGGATGGTGGTGGTCATGTATTCCAGTTCCAATTTGGCGCCTGGCGGGCCGGAGCCCGCCGGGCATCAGCATCAGGCGGATTCAGCGAGCTTGGCGGCCTTCTCGACGGCTTCGTCGATGCTGCCGACCATGTAGAACGCCTGCTCGGGCAGGTGGTCGTACTCGCCTTCCACGATGCCCTTGAAGCCGCGGATGGTTTCCTTCAGCGGCACGTACTTGCCCGGCGAGCCGGTGAACACTTCGGCCACGTGGAAGGGCTGGCTGAAGAAGCGCTCGATCTTGCGGGCGCGCGACACGGCCTGCTTGTCCTCTTCGCTCAGCTCGTCCATGCCCAGGATCGCGATGATGTCCTTGAGCTCCTTGTACTTCTGCAGGGTCGACTGCACCTTGCGCGCGACCTCGTAGTGCTCGCTGCCGATCACGTTCGGATCCAGCTGACGGCTGGTGGAGTCGAGCGGATCGACCGCCGGGTAGATCCCCAGCGAAGCGATATCACGGCTCAGCACCACGGTGGCGTCCAAGTGGGCGAAGGTGGTGGCGGGCGACGGATCGGTCAGGTCATCCGCGGGCACGTACACGGCCTGGATCGAGGTGATCGAACCGGTACGGGTCGAGGTGATGCGCTCCTGCAGCACGCCCATTTCCTCGGCCAGGGTCGGCTGGTAGCCCACCGCCGACGGCATGCGGCCCAGCAGCGCGGACACTTCGGTACCGGCCAGGGTGTAGCGGTAGATGTTGTCCACGAACAGCAGCACGTCCTTGCCCTTGCCGGTCTCGTCCGGCTCGTCGCGGAAGTACTCGGCCATGGTCAGGCCGGTCAGGGCGACGCGCAGACGGTTGCCCGGCGGCTCGTTCATCTGGCCGTAGACCATCGCCACTTTGTCCAGGACGTTGGAGTCCTTCATCTCGTGGTAGAAGTCGTTGCCCTCGCGGGTACGCTCACCCACACCGGCAAACACCGACAGGCCTTCGTGCGCCTTGGCGATGTTGTTGATCAGTTCCATCATGTTGACGGTCTTGCCCACGCCGGCGCCGCCGAACAGGCCGACCTTGCCGCCCTTGGCGAACGGGCACATCAGGTCGATGACCTTGATGCCGGTTTCCAGCAGCTCGTTGGTGGAGGACTGCTCCTCGTAGGACGGCGCTGCGCGGTGGATTTCCCACTGGTCGCTGGCCTCGACCGGGCCGGCCTCGTCGATCGGGCGGCCCAGCACGTCCATGATGCGGCCCAGCGTGCCTTCACCCACCGGCACCACGATGCCGCTGCCGGTATTGGTGGCCACGAGGTTGCGCTTGAGGCCGTCGGTGGAGCCGAGCGCGATCGTGCGCACGACGCCGTCGCCGAGCTGCTGCTGCACTTCCAGCGTGATCTCGGTGTTGTCCACCTTCAGCGCGTCGTACACGCGCGGCACGCTGTCGCGCGGGAATTCAACGTCGACGACCGCGCCGATGATCTGAACGATCTTGCCCTGGTTGCTCATTGTGTGTTGCTCCGATTACCTGTTCTGGTGGCCGGCGCGGGCCGGCTGGATTCTGTGCGGATACGGTCCGTCAGACGGCGGCGGCGCCGCCGACGATCTCCGAGATCTCCTGGGTGATCGCCGCCTGCCTGGCCTTGTTGTAGGACAGGTTGAGGCTGTCGATCAGCTTGTTGGCGTTGTCGCTGGCGGCCTTCATCGCCACCATGCGTGCGGCGTGTTCGGAGGCCACGTTCTCCATCACCGCCTGGTACACCAGCGATTCGATGTAGCGGGTCAGCACGTGGCCAAGCACGCCTTCCGGATCCGGCTCGTAGATGTAGTCCCAGTCGTGCCGGGCCACTTTTTCTTCCGACGCCGGCAGCGGCAGCAGCTGATCGAACGCTGCGCGCTGGGTCATGGTGTTCACGAAGTCGTTGTAGACCAGGTATACGCGGTCCACCTTGCCTTCGTTGTAGGCGTCGAGCATGACCTTGATCACGCCCACCAGCTGCTCCACCTGCGGGTTGTCGCCCAGGTGGGTAACCGTGCCGACCATGTTCACCTTGATCCGGCGGAAATAGGTGGTCGCCTTCTGGCCGATGGTGACCAGGTCGATTTCCACCCCGTTTTCCTGGTGCTTGCGGAACTCGGGTAGCAGCTTGCGGAACAGGTTGTTGTTCAATCCGCCGGCCAGGCCGCGGTCGGAGGAGATGATCACGTAGCCGACCCGCTTCACGTCCTGGCGCTCGACCAGGTACGGATGCTGGAACTCGGAATTGGCCTGGGCCAGATGCCCGATCAGCTGCTTCATCGCACGCGCGTACGGACGCGACTCGCGCATCCGCTCCTGCGCCTTGCGGATCTTTGAAGCCGAGACCATTTCCAGCGCACGCGTCACCTTGCGGGTGTTCTGCACGCTCTTGATCTTGGTCTTGATTTCTCTACCGCCAGCCATCTCTTCTTCCCGTTGGGGGGCTTGAGCCCCTTGCCCGTGGGACGGGCCAGGGCCCGCCATTGGATTGCCACTGATCAGGACGGGCCGGGGCCCGTCCGGTCATTACCAGCTTCCGGTCTTCTTGAACTCTTCGATCCCGCTCTTGAACGCGGCCTCGATGTCGCCGTTCCAGTCGCCGCTGGCGTTGACCTTGGAGATCAGTTCAGCGCCGGTGTTCTCGAAGTGCGAATGCAGCGCCTCTTCGAAGCTGCCGATCTTGTTCACCGGCACGTCGTCCATGTAGCCCTTGTCGACCGCATAGATCGACAGCGCCTGGTGGAACACGCTCATCGGCTCGTACTGCTTCTGCTTCATCAGCTCGGTCACGCGCTGGCCGCGCTCCAGCTGGCGACGGGTCGCGTCATCCAGGTCGGAGGCGAACTGGGCGAACGCCGCCAACTCGCGGTACTGCGCCAGGGCAATACGGATGCCGCCCGACAGCTTCTTCATGATCTTGGTCTGGGCCGAGCCACCGACGCGCGACACCGAGATACCGGCGTTCACGGCCGGGCGGATGCCGGCGTTGAACAGGTCGGTTTCCAGGAAGATCTGGCCGTCGGTAATCGAGATCACGTTGGTCGGCACGAACGCGGACACGTCGCCGGCCTGGGTCTCGATGATCGGCAGCGCGGTCAGCGAGCCGGTCTTGCCGGTAACCTTGCCTTCGGTGAACTTCTCCACGTACTCCTCGGACACGCGCGCTGCGCGCTCGAGCAGGCGGCTGTGCAGGTAGAACACGTCGCCCGGATAGGCTTCGCGGCCCGGCGGGCGGCGCAGCAGCAGCGAGATCTGGCGGTAGGCCACGGCCTGCTTGGACAGGTCGTCGTACACGATCAGGGCGTCTTCGCCGCGATCCATGAAGTACTCACCCATGGTGCAGCCCGAGTAGGCGCTGATGTACTGCATCGCGGCCGATTCGGACGCGGTCGCCGCGACCACGATGGTGTGCGCCAGGGCGCCGTTCTCTTCCAGCTTGCGCACCAGGTTGGCGACCGTCGAGGCCTTCTGGCCGATGGCGACGTACACGCACTTGATGCCGGTGTCCTTCTGGTTGATCACCGCATCGATCGCCATCGCGGTCTTGCCGGTCTGGCGGTCACCAATGATCAGCTCGCGCTGGCCGCGGCCGATCGGGATCATCGAGTCAACCGACTTGTAGCCGGTCTGCACTGGCTGGTCGACTGACTTGCGCCAGATCACGCCCGGTGCCACGCGCTCAACCGGCGCGCCCATCTTGGCGTCGATCGGGCCCTTGCCGTCGATCGGCTCGCCCAGTGCGTTGACCACGCGGCCCAGCAGCTCCGGGCCAACCGGCACTTCGAGGATGCGGCCGGTGGTCTTGGCGGTGTCGCCTTCGCGCAGGTGCTCGTAGTCACCCAGCACTACGGCGCCGACCGAGTCGCGCTCCAGGTTCAGCGCCAGGGCGTACGTCGGGATGCCGTCAGCAGTCGCGGGCAGTTCGATCATTTCGCCCTGCATCACGTCGGCCAGGCCGTGCAGGCGCACGATGCCGTCGGCCACCGATGTCACCGTGCCCTCGTTGCGGGCCTCGGCGGACAGCTTGACCTTGTCGATGCGCGACTTGATCAGCTCGCTGATTTCAGAGGGGTTGAGCGTGGTGGTTGCCATGGTTTCGTTTCCTGGTTCATGCGCCGCTGTGTGCAGCACACGGCTTAGATGTTCGTTGTGTCCGGCTTCAGTGAGCCAGCGCGGATTGCAGACGCTCGAGCTTGCCCTTGAGCGAGCCGTCGATGACCACGTCGCCGGCCGCGATGACCGCGCCGCCGATCAGGCTTTCGTCAACCGCTGTCTCGATCTGTACTTCCTGACCGAAACGGCGCTTGAGCGCATTGCGGATCTGCTCGACCTCGGCGTCCGGCAGCTCGGCCGCCGATGTGACCTTCGCCAGCACCACGCGCTCATCGCTGGCGCGCAGCTGTTCGTACAACCCGGCGATGTCGGTCAGCACGCCCAGCCGCCCGTTGTCGGCAAGCAGGGCAAGGAAGCTGGAGAATTTCCCGTCGGCGCCTTCCGGTGCCAGCAGGGTCACCGCGTCTTCGCGGGTCAGCGACGGATGCATCAGCACGGCCGCGACCTGGGGATCAGTCGCAACGCGGGCGGCAAATCCGAGCGCGTCCGACCACTGCGCGGCGTGTCCGTCTTCACGCGCAACCGCGAAGGCAGCGCGGGCATACGGGCGGGCGAGGGTCATGGACATCGGTCAGATCTCCGAAGCCAGTTCGTCAAGCAGCGCCTTGTGGGTGTCGGCGTTGATCTCGCGCTTGAGCAGGCGCTCGGCGCCGCTCACCGCAAGCAGCGACACCTGGTGGCGCAGCTCCTCGCGGGCACGGGTGGCCGAAGCCTCGATCTCGGCGTCGATCATGGCCTTCTGGCGCAGCCCCTCGGTGACCGCTTCGACCTTGGCGGCCTCGACGATCTGGGTACTGCGCTTGTGCGCCTGGTCGATGATCTCGTTGGCCTTGACACGCGCAGCCTTGAGCTCGGCGTCAGCAGTTTCCTGCGCCTGGGCCAGCGCACGCTGGCTGTTGTCGGCTGCGGCCAGGCCCTCGGCGATCTTCTTCTGCCGCTCTTCAATCGCGTTGAGCAGCGGCGGCCACACGAAGGTGGCGATCAGCCAGATGAAGCCGGCAAAGGCCAACGCCTGGGCTATTAAGGTGAGATTGATATCCATCTTCGTGCTCTGCCTGTATTCGGGGCCCCGGCCTGTAGTGGCCGGGACTGTCCGTGTTGCGACCGGGCGAACCCCGTGGTCCGCCCGATGCCCGTTACTCCGTAACCTTGTCGGTTATACGGCCAGGCCACCAACCAGGAACGGGTTGGCGAAGGCAAACAGCAGGCCGACGGCGACGCTGATGATGAACGGGGCGTCGATCAGGCCGGCGGTGATGAACATGCGCACCTGCAGGACCGGGATCAGCTCCGGCTGGCGGGCGGCGGACTCGAGGAACTTGCCGGCCATGAGGGCCATACCCAGGCCTGCGCCCAGCGCGGCCAGACCGACCATGAGGCCGACAGCCAGGGCAGTCGAGGACTGGACGGAGGCGATGAGAGCGAGTGCGGTTTCCATGGTTGTCTCCAGAACGGCTTGCTAGTTGGTAGTTGAGGTGAGGGTGTAACTGAATCGAAACCGGGATGTTGCGACCGGTCAGTGTGAATCCTCAGCCAGGCTGAGGTAGACGATCGACAGCATCATGAAGATGAAGGCCTGCAGCGGAACGACCAGGATATGGAAGATCATCCAACCCAGGCCGAACACGGCGCCGCCGAGTACACCGATCAGGGCGGAGCCGCCGAGCACCCAGATCAGCAGGAACACGATCTCGCCGCCAAACATGTTGCCGAACAGTCGCATTGCCAGCGAGATCGGCTTGGACAGCCACTCGACGATGTTCAGAAGCAGGTTGGCGGGCATGGCCCACTTGCCGAACGGCGTCACCAGGAAATCCTTGGTGAAGCCGCCGATGCCCTTGGCGCGCAGGCCGAAGAACAGGGTCAGGAAGAACACGCTGATCGACAGGCCCAGGGTGGCGTTGACGTCGGCGGTGGGCACCGGCTTCCAGTACTCCACGCCCACCCACGACAGCGGGACGGAGATGAAGTCCGCGGGGATGAACTTCATCATGTTCATCAGCAGGATCCAGAAGAACAGGGTGATCGCGATCGGCGTCACCAGTTTGCTGGTCCCGTGGTAGGTGTCACGCGCCTGGCGATCGACGAACTCCAGCAGGATTTCGACGAACGCCTGCCACTTGCCGGGCACGCCCGACGTGGCCTTGCGGGTGGCGGCCCAGAACATCAGGAACATGATCGTGCCCAGCACCAGCGCGCCGATCAGGGTATCCACATGCAGCGTCCAGAACCCGCCTTCGCCGACCGATCCGGTCAGGTTCTGCAGGTGATGCTGGATGTAGCTCGAAGGGGTGAGTTCCGCTTCAACCGCCATAAGTCAGTCGTTCCTGCCAGTTAAACGATCCAGTGACACGATTCATCGGCGGGCCGGTGGACCGGCCATCGCCAGCATCTGCGCTGCCAGGGCCACGATGACCCCCAGCACGATAGGCAGCGGAGGAAGGCCCGCGCCAGACATGCCGAACAACAGCGCTCCCACAATCACCGCCCATTTCATCCCGACGCCAGCCACCAGCCGCGCCAGCGCGACCATGCCCGGGCTGACTCCGCCGCCGAGCGCGACAACGCTCGAAAGCCAGCCGCCCACCGCGACCGCGCCGCCGCCCAGCGCCACTGCCAGGGCCCAATCGGGACCCTTGACCAGGAACGCGAGCGCCGCCACTGCAATTGCAATGGCCTGCCAGACAATGGCGCGCCGAACCAGGCGCCGACCTTCGGTGGCAAACGTGGACACTTCAGGAATCCGGATGGTTGGTGAGGGACGGGGCATGATGCGATAACTGCCCCCGGTTAGCCCGAGAATTATAGCAGTCCCGGCGTTTGAGTCACAACCGCCGTCGGTCGTGCGTACTGGCGGCGTTCTGGGGGCGTGTTATGGCAGCGTGTTACGGGGAACTTTGTCCGATCCGCCCTGTCTTACCCTGCGTGCCTGATCTGCTGCGCCTCCTCGTCGGTCCAGCACGCAGATCACACCGAGCCCCGGCCCTCCCGGGGCTCATTTTTTTTGTGCCCGGCGCGCGCCTTTTCACCCGGCGCCCACCGCGCCCTGCGCACCATCGGCCATCCTGAACAAGTACCAAGGATGTCCAATGCCCCCACTTCACCACCTGCGTCCGGCGGCCCTGTTGGCCGCAATCGGCCTGGCAACCGCCGGCATGGCTGCTCCGGCCCACGCCCAGACGGCGGATGACCGCTTCGTCGTTCGCCTGAGCGCCTTCAATCCGGAGGCCGAGCTGGGGTTCGCCGGCAACGGCTCTGTCACCGACGGCAGCGATGTGGCGACTTTCGAATTCGACGAGCGCTTTGACACCAGCCGCTCCTGGCGTCCGCGCGGCGCGGTCGGCTTCCGCTTCAGCGATCGCCAGGCGCTGGTCGCCAACTATTACGATTACCGCCGCAACGAAACATGGGAGTACGGCGGAACCGTTCTGGATGCCGGTTCAATTGGCGCTCCCGCCGAATCGATCGAGGTTCCCGAGGCGCGCATCGATGGTCGTCTGGGCCTGAGCCTGGCCAGCCTGAACTATGAATACAGCTTCATCAGCAACGACACCCTGCAGTGGGGGCTTGGCCTGGGCGTGACCTGGGCGGAGCTGGAGCTGCGCGCGGCTGGCAGCTCGGGCACCACCGACCTGGTGGACGACCAGTTCGAGACGGTGGAGTGGAAGCGCAGCGGATTCTCCCCCGGCTTGCACACCCGGCTCACCTGGATGCCGGCCGAGCGCTGGACCGTGGGCCTGGAAGGCCAGTACCTGAATACCAGCTGGGGCGACTTCCTCGATGAGGACGGGCATTTCGAGCGCGCCGGCCTGTTTGTCGAATACATGGTGAGCCCGCGGGTGGGCGTGCACGTGGGCTACGACTGGTTCCGGCTGAAGCTGGCGGATGATTTCACCGGCACCGCCCGTGCGCCGGACGGCATCGACGCCGGGCCGTTTCCCTATGACGGCCGGGTCACCGGCGACCTGCGGGTGCATGGCCCCATGGCGGGCCTGAGCTTCCGCTTCTGAGCCTGGACGATCCCGCGCGCCGCTCGGCGCGCGGGATTACTTTTTCTTCGGGATGTACAGGTCGGTGATGGTGCCGGCGTAGATTTCGGCCGCCATCGCCACCGACTCGCCGAGGGTGGGATGGGGATGGATGGTGTGGGCGATATCCGCCGCTTCCGCGCCCATCTCGATCGCCAGCGCCGCTTCCGAGATCAGATCGCCGGCGTGTACGCCCACGATCGCCGCGCCGACGATGCGGTTGGTGGCCTCGTCGAACAGCAGCTTGGTGAAGCCTTCGGTACGACCGAGGCCGATGGCGCGCCCGCTGGCCGCCCACGGGAACTTCGCCACCCCGACCTTGATGTTCTTTTCCTTCGCCTCGGTCTCGGTGATTCCCACCCAGGCGATCTCCGGATCGGTGTAGGCGACCGACGGGATCACCCGCGCGACCCACTCTTTCTTCTCACCCGCGGCGACTTCCGCCGCCAGCTTGCCCTCGTGGCTGGCCTTGTGGGCCAGCATCGGCTGGCCGACGATGTCGCCGATGGCGAAGATATGCGCCACGTTGGTGCGCATCTGCCGGTCCACGTTGATGAAGCCGCGCTCGCCGACGCGTACGCCGGCCTTCTCGGCATCGATCTTCTTGCCATTTGGCGTGCGACCCACCGCCACCAGCACCCGGTCGTAGCGCTTGAGTTCGGGAATGCTGTCGCCTTCGAACTCGACCGCAACCCCCTTCTTCTCCGCCTTGGCCTGGACCACCTTGGTCTTCAGGTGCACGGAGACGCCCTGCTTCTTCAGCCGGTCGGCCAGCGGCTTGACCAGATCCCTGTCGGCGCCCGGGATGAGCTGGGTGGCCAGCTCCACCACCGTGACTTCGCTGCCCAGCGCGCGGTACACCGTCGCCATTTCCAGGCCGATGATGCCGCCACCGACCACCAGCAGCTGCTTGGGCACTTCGGCCAGTTCCAGCGCATCGGTCGAATCCATCACCCGCGAATCGTCCCAGGGGAAGCCCGGCAGCTTCATTGCCTGCGAACCGGCGGCGATGATGCACTGCTCGAAGCGCACCAGCGTGGCCTTGCCGTCATCGCCTGCCACTTCGATCTCGTTGGGCGACACAAACCGGCCGGTGCCCTGCACCACGTTGACCTTGCGCTGCTTGGCCATCCCGGCCAGGCCCTTGGTGAGCTGGCCGACCACGTTGTCCTTGTGTCCGCGCAGGGTGTCCAGGGCGATTTTCGGCTTGCCGAATTCAACGCCGTATTCCGCCGCCTGCTGCGCCTGGTCGATCACGGCGGCCGAATGCAGCAGCGCCTTGGAAGGAATGCAGCCCACGTTGAGGCACACTCCGCCCAGCGTGGCGTAGCGTTCGATGAGCACCGTATCCAGCCCGAGGTCCGCGGCGCGGAACGCGGCGGTGTAGCCGCCCGGGCCGGAACCGAGGACCACCATCGCGCATTCCACGTCGGCCTTGCGACCCGACGACGGCGCGGCCTTCACCGGGTCCGGCTCGGCCGGGGCGCGGTGCGAGGTGCCGACCGGCGGCTTGCCGGGCCCGGCTTTTTTGTCTTTCTTGCCCGCCTTATCGGCGCCATTGTCGGCGCTGTCGCCGTCATCCGCGGCCTCCAGCACCACCACCACCTGGCCTTCGGAGACGCTGTCGCCTTCCTTGACCCGCAGCTCCTTGATCACGCCGGCGGCTGGCGAGGGCACTTCCATCGTTGCCTTGTCGGATTCGAGCGTCAGCAGGCCCTGGTCGACGGTGACGGTATCGCCCACCGACACCAGGACCTCAATCACGGGCACATCGGAAAAGTCGCCGATATCGGGGACTTTCACTTCCTGGGAATTGGCCATCACGTGTTCTCCGAAATCAGAGCAGCATCCGCCGCATGTCTTCCAGCAGCTTGGCCAGATAGACGGTGAAGCGCGCGGCGGCGGCGCCGTCGATCACGCGGTGGTCGTAGGACAGCGACAGCGGCAGCATCAGGCGCGGCTTGAACTTGTCGCCATTCCATACCGGCTTCATCGCGGCGCGCGAGACACCGAGAATGGCCACTTCCGGCGCATTGACGATCGGGGTGAAGCTGGTGCCGCCAATGCCGCCCAGCGAGCTGATCGAGAAGCAACCGCCGGACATGTCGGCCGGGCCGAGCTTGCCGTCGCGGGCCTTCTTCGCCAGCTCCGAGGTTTCCT
Organism: Luteimonas qiangzhengi; assembly: GCF_039548515.1. Lineage (NCBI taxonomy): Bacteria > Pseudomonadati > Pseudomonadota > Gammaproteobacteria > Lysobacterales > Lysobacteraceae > Luteimonas > Luteimonas qiangzhengi. The sequence continues at coordinate 104,015 of NZ_JBCLVE010000011.1, forward strand.
CGGCAATCTGGATCACGCCCTTTTTGTCGCAGTCGCGCACCACCGGCACCACCAGGCCGTTGGGGGTGTCGGCGGCGAAACCGATGTGGAAGTACTTCTTGAGCGTGAGCGTCTCGCCGGCAGCATCCAGCGAGGCGTTGAATTCGGGATACTTCTGCAGCGCGGAAACGCTGGCTTTCATCAGAAAGGCCAGCATGGTCAGCTTGATGCCGGCGCGCTCGTTTTCCTTGTTGAGCTGTTTGCGCAGGTCTTCCAGACCGGTGATATCGGCCTCGTCCTGCTGGGTGACGTGCGGGATCATGGCCCAATTGCGCGCCAGGTTGGCACCGGAGATCTTCTTGATCCGCGACAGTGGCTTCTCTTCGATTTCGCCGAATTTGCTGAAATCCACCTTCGGCCAGGGCAGCAGGTCCAGCCCGCCGCCGCCCGCAGCCGCGGCTTTGCCGGTACCGCCGGCCAGAGCCGACTTCACGAACTTCTGCACGTCCTCACGGGTGATGCGGCCGCCGCGCGCGCCACCCTGCACCTGGCCCAGATCCACGCCCAGCTCGCGCGCAAACAGGCGCACCGCGGGGCTGGCGTAGGGCACCTTGTCCGGCATGACGGCATCGGCATCGAAGCGCACCGGTGGCTTGCCGGCACCTGCCGGGGCGTGGTCGATGGCGGCCTTGGCGATATTGTCCGGCTGCTTGCCCGGCGCGGCAGGCTCCACCGCTGGATCGTCTTCCTTGTCCGCAGGCGCCTGATCTTCAGGCTCGGCGCGTTCGGCAGGTTCCGCATCGGCTGCAGGCTTGGCTTCCGCTTCTGCGGAACCGCCGCCGCCTTCTTCCGCGTCCACTTCAATGGTCGCGACCACGGCGCCTTCGGCGATCTTGTCATCGATGGCGACCTTGAGCTCCTTGACCACGCCCGCGAACGGCGAGGGCACTTCCATCGTGGCCTTGTCGGACTCCAGCGTGACCAGCCCCTGGTCTTTTTCAACGCGGTCGCCCACCGCAACCAGCACCTCGATCACCGGGACATCGTCAAAACCACCGATATCAGGGACACGTGCTTCTTTCAGGTCGGCCATCCGGCGCTCCGCGAATACTAAGGGGGGTCAGCGCCTTATTGTGGACGCATGCGTCCCAGCCGCCAACCAGCAACAGCGCCACTGGATGCGCAGCCCGGGCTTCACCCCACTGCCACGCGCCTGAAGCCGTGGTGAAAGCGAAGGGGGCCGTTTAACGTTTCAGCCAAACGGGATTCATGTGCACTTGGACAGGATGGTCGCGTCCGCCCCGCAGAGGGCGGCGTTGAAACATCATTACAAGAAGAGGAATCCCCCATGACTTTCCTGCACAACAAACTCACCATCGCCGCTGCCCTCGCCCTGCTGGCCAGCCCCGCCGCATTCGCCCAGGACAGCTTCAACCAGACCAGCGACACCGACTACGGCGGCAAGCGCGTCTCCATCGTTGGCGGCGTGACCCTGCTGGAGCCGCACAGCAATCCTGCCGAGGGCATCGATATCGACGGCGGCCCGGCCCCGACCCTGAGCGCCACCTGGCACGTCAACGACAACTGGGGCGTGGAGCTGTGGGGCGCCGCGGACAGCTTCGATCATCGCGTGCGCGGTCCGGAAGGCAAGATCGGCACGGTCGAGCAGCAGCCCATCGCGCTGAGCGGTCAGTATCACTTCGGCCAGGCTGACCAGACCTTCCGTCCGTTTGTGGGGCTGGGTCTTTTCCAGTCCAACATCAGCGATGAGGATCTGAATCCGGGCGGTGACCATGTGAGCCTGGATACGCCGCGCGGTGCGATCGGGACGGTTGGCGTGGATATGAACATCACCCCGACCTGGTTTGCCCGGGCGGATGCGCGCTACATGCGCTCGCGTGCGGATGTGAACGTGGCCGGTGCCTCGACCGGTGATGAGATCAAGCTGGATCCCTGGACGGTTGGCATCGGGCTCGGCGCCCGGTTCTGATCTGATCAGAATTTCAGAACTGAATTTCCGAGCTGATCTTCAGTGATCAAGAGGCGGGCCCAGACGGGTCCGCCTTTTTCATGCGCGCCCAGTGGGCAGGCTCAGTTCGGCTTGACCGGCGGACTCTCGCGCTCGGGCGCCTGGATGCGTTCGCGATGCAGCAGGTAGATGCCGCTGGCTACAATGATTCCCGCCCCCAGCCAGGTCATCCGGTCGGGCAGCACACCCCAAACCGTCAGGTCCATCAGCACCACCCACAGCAATCCGCTGTACTCCAGCGGCGCGATCTGGGAGGCCTCGCCCAGGCGGAATGCGTTGGTCAGCACCACCTGGCCCAGCGCCCCGCTGATGCCCACCATCAGGAAAATCCACAGGTCTTCGCTGCGGATCGGCACCCAGTTGGACCAGGCCAGGACGCCGGCGCCCACCGCCAGCATGGCCAGGAACCAGAACACCATGGCCTCGGTGCTGTCGCGCCGGGCCAGTACCCGCACCGTGATCGAGGCGAACGAATAGCAGATCGAAGCGCCCAGCAGGGCCAGCCCGGCGGTGGTCATCACGCCCGCGCCGGTGGGACGCAGCACTACCAGCACGCCCAGCATGCCAACGCCGATCGCGGCCCAGCGTCGCGGCCCGACCTTTTCGCCCAGGATCGGTACCGCCAGCGCGGTCACCAGCAGCGGCGACACGAACACGATCGAGTAGGCGGTCGCCATCGGCATCCGCGCCAGGCCGTAGACGAACCCGACCATCATCAGGATGCCCAGCACGCCGCGCAGGATATGCAGCGGCCAGTGGATGTGCAGCAGGGTGTGCAGGCGGCGCCGGGCCAGGATCCAGCCAAGCACCAGCGGCAATGCCACCAGGCCGCGCATGGAAGCGACCTGCAGCGGCGGATAGTCCACGCCCAGCCACTTCATGCCGCCGTCCATGAACGCGAACAGCAGCACCGCCAGCAGCATCAGCAGGATTGCGTGACGGCCATTGTCGGAGTGGGCGGGCATCGCGACAGATTAACAGCTGCGCCGTGGATCTTGACCCACCCGGCGGCGGAGGGGATCGTTGTGGGCCCACGTGAATACCGGCCATCCATGACCCCACACCCCGTCTCCGACGATCCCGCTGCCCGCACCCGCCTGTGGCTTGAGCGCGCGGTGATCGGCCTGAACCTGTGCCCGTTCGCCAAGGCGGTGACGGTGCGTGACCAGGTTCGCATGGTGGTATCGGCCGCCACCACGCCGGAGGCGCTGCTTGAAGCCCTGGCCCTCGAGCTGGCCCATCTGCGCGACGTGCCGGCCGATGACACCGACACCACCCTGCTGATCCACCCGCAGGTGCTGGGCGATTTCCTGGATTACAACGACTTCCTCGATCTGGCCGACGCGCTGGTGGAAGACATGGGCCTGGAGGGCGTGCTGCAGGTCGCCAGCTTCCATCCCGATTACCAGTTCAGCGATACCGACCCGGACGACATCACCAACTTCACCAATCGTGCGCCCTACCCCACCCTGCACCTGCTACGCGAAGACAGCGTCAGCCGGGCGGTGGAGGCGTATCCGGACCCGGACGTGATCGTGCAACGCAATCTGGACACGCTGGAACGGCTGGGGCATGAGGGCTGGCGGAAGCTGTTTACCGGCTGAAGCCGCCCGCCAGAGATGAACGTCTGTTGATATGGCGCACGACCACCACAACCACAGCCACGACCACCCCCATTCCCACGCGCCGGAGGTATCCGTGCGCAACGAACGGGTGGTCCTGACCGCGCTGGTCCTGACCGCCTCGTTCATGCTGGTCGAGCTGGTGGGCGGGCTGCTGTCGGGCTCGCTGGCGCTGATCGCCGATGCGGGCCACATGCTCACCGACGCCGCCGCCCTGGCCCTGGCCTGGGTGGGCTTTCGCATCGGCCGCCGCGCGTCCGATTCCCGCCGCACCTTTGGCTACATGCGCATGGAGGTGCTGGCCGGCCTGATCAACGCGCTGACGCTGTTCGCGCTGGTGGCGTGGATCACCTGGGAAGCCGTGCAGCGCCTGCGCCAGCCGGTGGAAGTGCTGGCCGGGCCGATGCTGGCGGTGGCGGTGGTGGGGCTGCTGGTGAACATCGCCGTGTTTGCGATCCTGCACCGGGGCGACCACGACCACGTCAATATTCGCGGTGCGATGCTGCACGTGATCGGCGACATGCTGGGCTCGGTGGCGGCAATCGCCGCGGCCGTCACCATTCACCTGACCGGCTGGATGCCGATCGATCCGCTGCTGTCGGTGCTGGTGTGCCTGCTGATCCTGCGCGCCGCCTGGTCGCTGATGCGCAGCGCCTTCCACATCCTGATGGAGGGGGTGCCGCCCGACATCGACATCCAGGTGCTGCGCCAACACCTGTTGCAGACCGTTCCCGGCGTAGCCCAGGTGCAGCACGTGCACGTGTGGTCGATCACTTCCGGCAAGGTACTGGCCACGCTGGAACTTGGGCTGGCGCCGGGTGCCAATCCGGGCGCCGCGGTTCCGGCGGTCAAACAGGCGCTGGAAGAGCGCTTCGGCATCGGCCATGCAACAGTCGAAGTGCTGTACGACCCGCCCGATCTTCCCGACCTTCCCGCGCCTTGCGCCCTGGATCCCGCTGCAGGCGCGCCGCAGGAATGATCGCCACGGCGCAGCTCTTCCCCAGGCTCAACGACTCCCTGTAGGAGCGCGCCATGCGCGCGAAGCCGCGTGACGTCCGCACTCTGGCAACTCGTGCGGCCGCCGCACCGCTTGAGAAGCAGGAGGGATGCTGCCGGCATTCCGCGCCGGTACCGGAACAAACTCCCTGCCGATTTCGCGGGACCACCGTCACTGTCACGCGGCTTCGCGCGCATGGCGCGCTCCTACTGGGGAGGCGTCTGGAAGATCAGGTCGCGTTCGGCTGCGTCCAGCGAGCGCCACTCGCCTTCGGGCAGGCCGCCCAGCCCCAGCGCGCCGACGTGGCTGCGATGCAGGGTTTCAACGTGGTTGCCCACGGCCGCAAACATACGCCGTACCTGGTGGTAGCGGCCCTCGGTGATGGTCAGCCGGGCGCGGCGTTCGTCCAATGGTTCCAGGTGGGCCGGCTGCAGCGGGGTCTGTTCCGATTCCAGCATCAGCGTGCCGCTGGCAAACAGCGCGGCTTCGTCCCCGCGCAGCGGTTCGGCCAGGGTGGCCTCGTAGGTCTTCGGGATCTGCGAGCGGGGCGAGATGATCCGGTGCAGCAGGGTCCCATCATCCGTCAGCAACAGCAGCCCGGAGGTCTCCCGGTCCAGCCGGCCCACGGTGGACATCAGCGGCTTGCGCAGGCGGAACCTGTCCGGCAGCAGGTCATAGACCAGCGCGCCCGGACCCTTGGTGGAGCAGGTATGGCCCACCGGCTTGTTCAGCATCAACAGCTGGCCCTGCGGCATATCCAGGGGCTCGCCATCAATGCGCACGTCAGCATGCTCCATCCGGTCGTCGGCGTAGAGCACCTCGCCGGCGGCATCGGTGATGCGCCCTTCGCGGAACATCCGTGCCACCTCCCTGCGGCTGCCATAGCCCAGGTTGGCAATCAGGCGGACCAGCTTCATCGCCCAGTCCTCGCCGGCCTGCCGGCCTTGTCAGCGCGGATCACCTTGAAGCCGGCGCGATCGGCTACGACTTCGATCTGGCTGAAGTGTTCGCCCAGCACCTGCTCGTAGGGCAGCTGGCGGTTGGCCACCAGCCACAGACTGCCGCCGGGGGCCAGCGCCTGCGCCGCGGCGGCAATGAACGCGCGGCCGATTTCCGGCCGCGAAGCGCGACCCTGACCGTGGAACGGCGGGTTGCTGATGATCACGTCATAGGTATCCGGCAGACCCGCGGTCACGTCATGCCAGCGGAAATCCAGTGCCACCCGCTCGGTATGCGGGGCCCTGCCCTCACCTGTCCTGCTCTCACCTGTCATGTTGTCGCGCGCCAAGTCCAGCGCACGGGTCTCGGCCTCGTACAGGTGCAGCGAAGTGATCTTCGGGCAGCGCTGCAGCAGCGCGTCGGACAGAAAGCCCCAGCCGGCGCCCAGGTCGGCGGCTCGGCCGGCAAGAGTGTCCGGCAGGTGCTCGGCCAGCAGGGCCGACGCCGGATCAATGCGATCCCAGGCAAACACGCCCGGCCGGCTGATGAAGCGCCCCTCCATCGCGGTACCGCCCAGGATCGGCCGCGGCGCATCCAGCTTGCGCCACTGCGCAGCCAACTCCGCATCCCCGCCACCCGCGTTGGGCCGTACCCAGAACACCCGGCACTTGTGCTTGGGCACCGTATTCACCGGTCCGGCAATACGCACCAGATCGCCTTCAATCGCCTTGGCACCCTCGTTGTTGGGCACGCTGGCAATCACCACCGCGTCTTCGCCCTCGGCGCGGGCCACGGCCTCGGCAAGCAGCGCACGGGCCTCGTCGCGCTGCCGCGGCGGCAGCACCAGCACCAGCGGGTGACGGCTGTCGCCCTGCGGCTGCACGGGGAAACCCGCCCGCTCCAGCGCCTGCGCCTCGGGCTTGAAGCTCTGCTCGCACACCAGCCCCGGCCATGCCGACGGCACCAGCCCATGTCCCTGGCGGGCACGCAGAAACAACGCCCCTGCCTCCGGCCACTGGAGGCGACCGGTGAGGAAGGGCATCAGCAGCGCTTCAAGCGCGGGATCGTCTTGACGTATCGACATGGGGGCGGTGTGCAAAGGAACGGACAGCGATTCTACGTGCACACCGCGCAAACCGGATTTTCATCACCCGGCAACGGCCCTGCCAGCAACGTGGGGCCACACACGTCTGGACTGCAAGGAGATCAACATGCGCGCACTTTTCGTCGGCGGCACCGTGGACAACAGCGAGCTGGACCTGGAAGGGGAAACGCCACCGCTGCGCTGGCCGCCGGATTCAGCTGGGCGCGACCCACGCTATCGACTGCACCAGGTAGGCCAGCGCGATGGATCCGCCGTCTTTGCCGTGTATGCCGCGCCGGAGATGGCTGGCGCCGAGGTGGACCGGGTCATCGAGGAGCGCGCCTACGCCCGGCGGTTTGAAGCCCAGCCGGTGCAACCACGATAGACACGAAAAAGGGCTCCGGCGCAAAAGCCCCGGAGCCCGGTTTTCCGGCCGGCCTCAGCGGGAGCCTGAAACCCGTTCGATGCCGTGATCCGACTCGCGCACCCAGACGTTGATTTCGCGGCCTGCAGCCGTACGACCACCCAGGGTCGGCGCCTGGCCCTCCGGCTGGCGGGGCTCGAACACCACCTGGGAGACGCCGTCCTCCGGCGGGTTCACGTGCACGATGTAGTCGGCCAGCCGCGCGTCCGGCTCGTTCTCGGAAAATGCGGCCAGCGCAGCCGCGATTACCTGCACGCGGCTACCGTCAATTTCCAGCGCCTGGGCTTCGGCTTGCGCGGGCGGCGCAGCGAAGCCGGTAGTGGCGAATGTATTCATGATCAAGAGTCCTGCAAGAAAAAGGGTCTTCATGGGGCTAGTCGAAGCGCGTGCCTTCATGGATCAGCGTGTCCTGCCTGGTCGCAGAATCATACTTGCGGAAGTCGCCGCTGGGTGTGGAGACATAGATCACCGGTCCCCAGTAGCCGCCATCGGCAACGCGCTTGTCCTGCTGTGAGAAGTGGTCGCTGTTGTAGACGTCGTTCGACTTGTCGGTGCGGTTGCCGCTGCCGTCGGTGTAGTCCGCATGGCCGTGGTACGCACCTTCCAGCGCCATGCCTTCCGGCTGCGGCACCTGGCCGGGATTGAAGCCGTCCAGCGTGCCGCCCATCGGCGTGCTGATGAAGAACTGCCCATCGGCGCTCTCGAACACCAGCCCGCCATTTTCCAGATTCGCTTCGATCGACAGCGGATTGGAGTAATGCATCATCTCGATCGCGGCGATGTCAGCGCTGGCAAATGGCCCCAGCGCGGTGCCCGGCGCCACCAGCGGAGCGATCTCCGCCACCTGCACCGGCACAGCACGGCTGTCGGCGATGGCCTGCGCGCCGGCCTGGGCCAGGGCGTCGTCGGTCAACTGCCCGCCGCGCTCCTGCGTCGCGATGAGGTCATAGGCCATTTCCAGCTGCGCGCCGGTGGCGCCGGGCGCGGTGAGGCGCTCGGCCAACTGCTGATAACGCACATCGTCACGCGCCTGCTGATTGGCGTTGATGCTGGTTGCAGCATCAAGGGCATGCGGGGTAGCTGCGGATACGGTCACGGGCGGATTCCATTCGGCAAAGATGCGTTGACCGTATCGCCGGCGCGCAGCCGGCAACAAGCTGGGGCCTGCCCTAGACGGGGCCGGCCCTAGGGCGGGTCAACCCTGCAATTCACGCAGGGTGACCGAAGGCGGCGCGTCCAGCACGCGGCGGGTGGCGAACAGACCGGCGGCCAGGGTCACCAGCATGCCGAGGGCCCCACCGAAGGCCGCCATCAGCCAGTTCGGCGACCACGGCAGGTCGAACACCCGCGTGGCCACCAGCCCCGACAGTACCGAGGCGGCAATTGCGGCCACCAGGCCGGCGAGCAGGCCGATCGCGGCGAATTCGGACACCTGGGCAAGCCGCAGCTGGCGGCGGCTGCCACCCAGCACGCGCATCACGCCGCCTTCCAGCAGGCGCTCGTCCTGGCTGGCGCTGACCGCGGCCAGCAGCACCAGCACCCCGGCCGCCAGCGAGAACCAGAACACTGCCTGCACCACCACCGACACCTGGTCGGCGGTGCTGCGCACCTGGGCCAGCACCGCGTCGATGTCGATCACCGACAGGTTGGGGAAGCGGGCTACCAGGTCGGCCGTAAAGCGCGGGCTGTCTGCCGGCACGCTGACCGCGGTGATCCAGCTGGCCGGATAGCCGTCGAGCGCGCCCTGCGAGGCCAGTACGAAGAAGTTCGGCCGGAAGCTCTCCCACTCCACCGCCCGCAGGCTGGTGATTGGCGCCTCGATACGCTGGCCGGCAATATCGAACGTGACCCGGTCGCCCACCTTCCAGCCAAGCTGGCTGGCGAAGTTTTCCTCCACGGAAAACTCCGGTGCCGTCGGCGTGCCCTGCCAGAACCGTCCGCCGGTCACCTTGTTGTCATCGCGCAGCGAGTCGGCCATCGACAGGTTGAACTCGCGCTCTGCACGACGTCGCGTCTGCGGGTCTTCACCAGCGTAGGTGTCCGCGCTGACCGGCTCGCCATTCAGGGCCACATAGCGCGCCCGGATCATCGGGAACAGCTCCGGTTCGGCCACACCCTGGTCGGCGATGAACCCGCGCAGCGCATCCATCTGGTGCTGCTGCACGTTGACGATGAACCGGTTGGGCGCCTCTTCAGCCAGGGCCAGCTGCCAGCGGTCCAACAGGTCGGTGCGCACGAAGGTCAGCAGCAGCAGCGCCATCAGTCCCAGCCCCAGCGCCGCCACCTGGGCCACGCTGGTGCCGGGGCGGCGGCTGACGTTGGCCAGGCCGTAACGAAGGCTGCCCCGCAGGCGCGAACGCAACCGTCGCACCGCCACGATCAGCCCCCAGGCCAGCAGCGCCAGCACCGCCAAGGTGGCAAGGATCCCGCCAAGCATCGCCGAGGCCAGTGCCGGCGACCCGGCCTTGAGCCACAGGAGCGCCCCCAGCCCGATCAGCGCGGCCAGGCCAACCATCCACGCCCCCGGTTCCACCGGATCCAGGTCACGTCGCAGCACCCGCAGCGCCGGCACCCGGCGCAGCGCCAGCACCGGCGGCGCGCCAAACGCCATCAGCACCACCAGGCCCACCGCATAGCCTTCCAGTACCGGCATCCAGCCGGTGGACGGCAGCGGCAGCCCGAGCGCCTGCGAGACCCAGTTGGCCACCAGCCACTGCAGCCCGAAGGCCAGCGCCACGCCCACCGTGCACGCCAGCAGGCCCAGCAGCACCAGCTCGCCCACGTGGATGCCCACCAGCGTGCGCTGGCTGGCGCCCAGGCAGCGCATCACCGCCGCACCGGACAGGTGCCGTTCGCTGTGGCGGCGCGCGGCCATGGCCACCGCCACCGCCGCCAGCACCACGGACACCATGGCCGCCAGGCCAAGGAAGCGACCGGCGCGGTCCAGCGCAGAGCGCACTTCCGGCCGCCCGTCTTCAATAGTTTCTATCCGCTGCCCGCGCTGCAGATTGTCGCGGGCCCGGGCGACGAAGCCTTCCACCGCATCCGCATCGCCGGCCACCACCAGCCGGTAGCGCGCGCGGCTGCCTTCCTGCAGCAGCCCGGTCGCGGGCAGGTCGGCCAGATTCAGAAACACCTTCGGGGCCACGTTGAAATAGTCGATCGACGCGTCCGGCTCCGCCGTTACCAGTCCTGCCAGCTGCAGACTGAGCTCGCCCACGCCGATCTCCGCACCCACCTCAACGCCAAGCTGGTCAGCGCCGGCACGGCTCATCCACGCCGTGCCAGGCGCCGGCACCCCGACGGCTTCGCGCTCTTCGCCGCCTGGCACGTCCACCAGGCAAAATGCACCGCGCAACGGATAGCCTTCGCCCAGCGCGCGCAGGTCGCCCAGGCGCGGATCCGCTGCGCTGCCGCCCGCATCGCCGAGGACCCGGATCATGCTGTCCAGCTCAACGGTTTCGGTCTGGTCCAGTTCTGCAGCACGCACCGCGGCGCGCAGGGTTTCATCGATCGGCGCGTTGGAGCGCACGATCGCATCGCCGCCCAGCAGCCGATTGGCCTCAGCCACCAGCGCGCGCCCGGCGCGGTCGGTGATGAAACCCACCGCGCTCACCGCCACCACCGCCAGTACCAGCGCGGCCAGCATGATCCGCACCTCGCCGGCGACCAGGTCGCGCCGCAGCTGGGTCCAGGCCAGGCGTGCCGTCCTCATGCGTCCGGCACCAGCCGTCCGCTGTCCAGCCGCAGCACCCGCTTGCAGCGCTCGGCCAGGTGGTCATCGTGGGTCACCAGCACCAGGGTGGTGCCGGCATCGGCGTTCATCGCAAACAGCAGCTCGATCACCTGCTGCCCGGTGCGCGTATCCAGATTGCCGGTGGGCTCGTCGGCAAACAGCAGCGACGGCCGGGTCACGAAGGCCCGGGCCAGTGCCACCCGCTGCTGCTCTCCGCCGGAAAGCTGGCGCGGATAGTGACCCAGGCGCTCGCCCAGGCCCACCTTGCGCAGCACCTCTTCGGCGGGTCCGCGCACCTCGCCATCGCCGCGCAGCTCCAGCGGCAGCATCACGTTTTCCAGCGCGCTCAGCGACGGCAGCAGCTGGAAATTCTGGAATACAAAGCCGACCTTTTCCGCCCGCACCGCCGCCCGGCCATCTTCGTCCAGCACCGACAGCGGCTGGCCGTCCAGCACCACTTCACCGGCGCTGGGAATATCCAAACCGGCCAGCAGCGACAGCAGCGTGCTCTTGCCCGATCCCGACGCGCCGACGATGGCCACGGTGTCACCATGCTCGACATGGAACCCGACCTCGTCGAGGATGGTCAGATCGCCCGAGGGCAGCGGCACGCGCTTGCCAAGCGCGGACACTTCGAGCACATAGCGGGTGTCGGTTTGCGCCGGAATCGTATCGGCCATTGAGGATCCTGCCGGGTCCGGCTGGAAAAAAAGGTAGATCGCAATGATCGCAGGATATCCGCCGCGGCGGGGCTGGTTGCAGTGGGCCACAGGCGCCCTGTTGATGCTCGGCTGCGCGCTGGCCCAGGCGCAGCCTTCGGCGCAGGCCGCTTTGGATGAAGACGCCCACACCATCCTGGTGATGGGCGATTCGCTCTCGGCCGGCTATGGCATGGCGGCCGAAGACGGCTGGGTATCGCTGCTGGCAGAACAGCTCGCCACCCGCCAGCCGGACTGGCGCGTGGTCAACGCAAGCATCAGCGGCGAGACCAGCGCAGGCGGCGCGGCACGGATCATCGCCGAAGCCTGGCGCCACCAGCCCGATGTGGTGGTGATTGCGCTGGGCGCCAACGACGGACTGCGTGGCCTGCCGCTGGCCGAAATGCGGCGCAACCTGGCACGCATGATCGGCGTGGCCCGGCACGTGGATGCGCAGGTGCTGCTGGTGGGCATGCGCATGCCGCCCAACCTGGGAGCCGACTACACCCGCGGGTTCGAACAGGTCTATCGCGACCTGGCCGAACTGTTCGATATCACCCTGCTGCCCTTCCTGCTCGACCCCATCGCGCTGGATCCGGACGCCTACCAGCAGGACAACCTGCACCCCACCGAGGCCGCCCAGCCGCGCATCCTCAGGCACGTCACGCCGGTCCTGCTACCTCTGCTGGCACCGCAACCATGACCCACCAACCTGGTTGAACCCGGTCTGCCGTGCCGCCAGACTGCAAGCAACGCGGCCACCCAATCCAAGGAGCACCCCATGAAAGCACTCCTGACTTCGTTTGCCCTGGCCCTCACGCTCTCCCTTGCAGGCTGCGCCACGGCGCCATACGCCGCCAACCCCGACGCACCGCGCTCCCTGGCCGAAGAAGGCCCGGTCACCGTTGAGTGGACCGACCCCGAGCAGTTCACCGAGATTCTGCACAGCCGTAACCGCTGGGAAGCCCGCCGTGGCACCTGGGTGCAGGACCTGGCCACCCACCTGCGCGACAGCGCCGCGGAGCGGATCGCACCGGGCGAGCGCCTGCATTTCAGGATCACCGACATCCGCCGCGCCGGTGATTTCGAACCTGGCCGCTCGCGGGGGCAGATGGATCACGTACGGATCATGCGCGACATCTACTGGCCGCGAATGAGCCTGGAGCTCGCCCATTACGACGCGGCCGGCACGCTCGTTGCCAGCGGCGAGTACCGGCTCAGCGATCCTTCCTACCTGTCCTCGCACGCCTTCCACCGCACCAACACCGACCCGCTGCGCTACGAGAAAGCCATGATCGACCGCTGGCTGCAACAGGAGTTTGGACGGGTGCGCTAGCGCACCACATCCAGGAAATGCAGGTGGCGCTGGTATTGGTCCAGCACGTCGTGGATCATTTCCTCGCGCTGCCAGCCCATCACATCGTAGCCCTGTCCGCCCTCACGCAGATGCACTTCTGCGCGCCAACCCTCGGGGCCGCCCCGCCGGCGGCGCGGGTCGGACAGCACGAACGTCGGGGGATCGTAGGCCTGCAGATGCACTGAATAGAAGAAGTCCATTTCTTCCCCGTGCCCGACCCGCAGCCAAGTCCGTCCGCCACCCTGGTCATCGCTTTCAACCCGCGCCTGTACGCCCTGCGCCCCCAGTTCCGCCGCGACAGCGTCCAGTGCCGGACGCACCTGGCTGGCCAGGAACTCCACCACCTCGCCCCTGCCCGGCTGGTTGACCAGCCCGCGCAATCGGGTCTGCCAGCGACCTGCCGCGGCGCCCTGCGGCAGTGGCCGGGCCTCACGGATGCTGGCCTGCTTCATGTTGTCCAGGCGCATGGCCCGCAGCAGGCCCCAGCACATCAGCATCATGATGATGGTGAATGGCAGCGCGCTGGCGATGGTGGCCGCCTGCAGCGCGCCCAGCCCGCCGGCGATCAGCAGGGCAATCGCCACCGCGCCTTCCAGCAGCGCCCAGAAGATCCGCTGCCAGGTGGGTGACTGTTCCTCGCCCTTGGAGGTCAGCATATCGATCACCAGCGAACCGGAGTCGGACGAGGTCACGAAGAAGATCACCACCAGCAGCGTGGCCAGGGTCGACGTTGCTGCGGTGAGCGGCAGCTCCTCCAGGAACCGGAAGAGCGCCACTGAAGCATCCGCCGCCACCGCATCCGACAGCCCGGTGATGCCCTCTATCGCCACCATATGCAGCGCGGTATTTCCGTAAATGGTCATCCACAGGAAGGTGAAGCCCAGCGGCACCAGCAGCACGCCCGCCACGAACTCGCGCACCGTGCGTCCGCGCGAGATGCGGGCGATGAACATGCCCACGAACGGCGACCACGCGATCCACCAGCCCCAGTAAAACAGCGTCCAGCCACCAATCCAGCTGGTTGGCTCATAGGCATAGAGGTTGAACGTCATCGAGAACAGGTTGGACACGTACATGCCGGTGTTCTGCACGAACATCTGCAGCAGGTGCACGGTCGGCCCGGCGAGCAGCACGAACACCATCAGCGCCACCGCCATAAGCATGTTGAGCTCGGACAGCCGGCGGACGCCCTTGTCCAGCCCGCTGACCACCGAGGCGGTAGCGATCAGAGTGATGACGGTGATCAGGATCACCTGCACCAGCACGCTGACCTCGATCCCCAGCAGGTAGTTGAGCCCTGCGTTGATCTGGATCACCCCAAAGCCCAGCGAGGTGGCCAGGCCGAACATGGTGCCCAGTACTGCGAAGGTATCCACCGCATGGCCGATCGGCCCGTGGATGCGATCGCCGATCAGCGGGAACAGGGACGAACGGATCCGCAGCGGCAGCCCGTGCCGATAGGCGAAGTACGCCAGCGATAGCGCCACCACCCCGTAGATCGCCCAGGCATGGATGCCCCAGTGGAAGAAGGTGATGCGCATCGACTGGCGTGCGGCGGCCACCGTCATCGGATCCCCCACTGGCGGATCCACGTAGTGCATCACCGGCTCGGCCACGCCGAAGAACATCAGCCCGATGCCCATGCCGGCCGCGAACAGCATCGCGAACCAGGTGGTGTAGCTGTAATCGGGCTGGCTGTGGTCCGGGCCGAGCCTGATCTTCCCAAGGCTGCTGACTGCCAGGCCGACGATGAACACCAGGAACCCGGCCACCGCCAGGATCGTGAACCAGCCGGCTTCCTGGCCTACCCAAGCCTGCGCCGCGGTGAACATCGCCTCCGCCTGCGTGGGAACGAGGAACGACATCGCCACCAGTACCGCCACCAGGGCAGCCGCCGGGTAGAACACCGGCGCCAGGATCGATGCGCGTGGGCGGGACTCCTGTTCCGCTGGTCCGCGTGTCTGGCTCATCAGTCCTTCCCGGCCCATGAAAGCGGCTTAGGCTACAGTCTGCGCACCTTCAGCCGCAAACTCCCCATGACCGTCTATGTTGACGACGCCGTGACCCTCTGGCGCGGACGTCGCTGGGCCCACCTCATGGCCGACAACCTTGAAGAGCTGCACGCCTTCGCCGCCCGGCTGGGCCTGCCGCGGCGCGCTTTCCAGAACAGGACCAGCGGCGCCCATTACGACGTGACCGCGGACATGCGGCTGCAGGCGATCGCATTGGGGGCCATGCCGATTTCGCGCCACAAGGATCGTGAACTGGTGCGCGCAGTGATTGCCAAGGCACGTGCCCAGGGCCGTGGCGAAGCCGAATAAGGCGCTTTCGACCCGGTCTGCTCAGCCCGCGTTTTCCTTCGTGAGCAACCATCCGGGTTCATTTAACAAATCCGGATTTTCTCTCACGCTCCGAATACGGAACCATGCCCAGACTCCACTCCCACATCCCCACGACGAGGAGTTGCACGCATGAACAACACCATCAAGAACCATCCGCGAACTGTTCTGGCCGGCGCGCTGTCTGTGGCCCTGATGTTCGCCGCCGGCGGTGTCATGGCCCAGGATGCCGACCACGACCGCCACGACCGCACGGCCACTGAAAACATGGACTCCGACCAGCCGATGGGCGATACCTGGATCACCACCAAGGTCAAATCCAGCCTGCTTGCCGATTCGGATGTCGCCGGCCTGGACGTGGAAGTGGAGACCGTCAACGGCGTAGTCCACCTGCGCGGCACCGTGGACAGCCAGACGCAGGTTGACCGCGCCACCGAGATCGCCCGCGACATCGAAGGCGTGACCAACGTGGATGCTTCCGGCCTGACCACTGCCGCGAGCACCAGCGACTTCTAAGCGGCGTACCCGACAATAATCAAGAGCCGGAACCAATCCGGTCAACTGTCGGCTTCTCAAAGCGGTCCCGTCGATGGCGGGGCCGCTTTTTTTGTGCGGGCGCTGCTACGCCGAGCTGGCCAGGGGAGCGGGCAGGGCCACTTCCACCCGGTTGCGACCCGCGTTCTTGGCTGCATACATCGCCTTGTCTGCACGATCCAGCAGTCGCTCGTAATCCGGATGCCCGTCGTAAGCTGCCACGCCGATGCTCGCCGACAGCGCCAGCTCACTGCCATCGTCGAGGATGAACGGCCGCCCCCTGATCCGCTGCAGCAGTTTCAGGGCAATCCGGGCAGCCTGATCCACATCCGTCCCGACCAGCACCACCAGGAACTCCTCGCCGCCCAGCCGGAACACATAGTCACTGGACCGGATCGACTGGGACAGCTCCGACGCCAGGTGCTTGAGCACCCGGTCACCCACGTCGTGACCCCAGGCGTCATTGATCTGCTTGAAGTGATCCATGTCCAGCGTTACCAGCGCGAACTGGTGGCCATGGCTGTCGGCCAGCTCGATCGCGCGGCGCAGGACCGTTGGCAGGAAGCGGCGGTTGAGCAACTGGGTCAACGCATCGGAGCCCGCCTCCAGCTCACCGATGCGCGACAGCAGAGAAAGCAGCACCGTGCGGATGGTTGCCAGCCGCTTGCGGACGCCGCTCACGGCCATGGGCGCCGGTGATGACTGATCCGCCGCATCCGCCAGCAGCGCATCGACTTCCCGTATGAGGGTGCGCACCATGGTGGTTTCGCCGGTCTCCCCGACCATGGCGAGGCCTTTGTGGACAAACCACAGGCCGAACTCGGAGTCCGACAGCGGCCCGGGCATGGCTTGCTCATTGCCGCTGGCCAAAGCGAAAAGCAGGTCGTTTTCCCAATCCAGCAGCAGCGCCCGCTGGCGCTCGCGCTCAGTGCCGATGTTGTGCGCCAGGGAGAACAACCGGTAAGCGGCGTCGGCCCGGGTCGAATGGTCCTGGGCATCGGTGTAGGCCAGGGTCATGCTTTCCAGCGCCAGGTCGAGCGATGCGTTGATCACCGAAATCGCGCCAAACACCGACTGCGGCTCCTTTCCGGATGCGGCCAGTCGAACCAGCATTTCCTCGCGCAGTACCCGGATGCCGCGGTTGACCAGGTCCACCGGGATATCAATCCGCGCATGCACCAGGCCGACTTTGAGGTTGGTCTGGATCAGCGCATCCACATTTTCCACGCGGGCACCCAGCAACTCTGCCAGCCACCCTTGCAGACCCGGGTGCAGCCGGCCCCGCACCTGGTCCACGGACAGGAAGCGCGCCGCGCGCGGGTCATCGAGCAGGGTGGCGTAGAACGCATCGGCGAAGCTGGAGCCATGCCCGCCCAGCCCTCGGGCCAGCGCGGCGGCCTCCGGCGTGGCCGACTCCAGACAGGCGCGCCAGCTGGATGCCAGGCGCGCGACGGCTTCGGCATGGGGTTTGGTGGAAATCTGGGTCATGGCGGCAGGCGGAAAAAAGTGCGCATAGGATACCGCTGTCACAGATTGGACACCTGCGGCCGCCGCAACGAAAACGGGCCTGCATAAGCAGACCCGTCCGGGGTGGAGCATGGCGCGCCCATTCTCTGGACGCGGAACGGGTTACAGCATTCGGCCCAGCACGCCGTCCTTGCGCACCAGTCCGTGCCACAGCGCCGCACCCACATGGCCGATCACCATCAGCACCAGCAGCCAGGCCACCGGTGAATGCAGCGCGCCGCCCACGGTGGCCATCCACGGGATATCGGTGCCCGGGGCCACCAGCTGCAGGCCGAACGCTTCCAGCCCGTAGCCGTTGCCCACCATGATCGCGATGCCGGTCAGCGGCAGCAGCACCATGCCCGCGTACAGGCCCAGGTGGCCGGCCTTGGCCAACAACCCGAGCATCGCCGGCGGCGGCGCCGGCGGACGGCTGCTCTGGTTGCGCAGCGCCCAGATGATGCGCACCACCACCAGCACGCCAATCAGCACGCCGATCGAGATGTGCCAGGGCACCAGGGTCTGGCCGACCCAGTGCTCGCCATCATTGATCCGGTCGAACAGCTTCAGCGCCTGCCAGACCACCAGGACTGCCATGATCCAGTGCAACAGGCGGGAAAAAATTCCGTAACGATGCTTGGTATCGCGACTCATGGACTGCTGCTCCTGTGGCATGCGGGATCGAAGATACCTGAACCTCAGCGGCTGGCCAGGTCAAGCGCGTCCAGTGCATCGCGGGACAGGGCCAGGTCCGCAGCACCCATGATGTCGTCCAACTGTTGCAGGCTGGTGGCGCTGGCGATCGGAGTGACGCCCGGGCGGCTCATCAGCCAGGCAAGCGCCACCTGTGCCGGAGTGGCGCCGGCCTGCTCGGACACCTTGCGCAGGGCATCAAGCAGCTTCATGCCGCGATCGTCGAAGAAACCTTCCAGGAACGCCGCCCGCGGCACCCCTTCCAGATCCGCCTTGCTGCCGTATTTGCCGGTGAGAAAGCCGCTGGCCAGGGCGAAATACGCCACCACGCCCAGGCCTTCCTCCCGCACCACGGCCGCAAGCTCGTCCTCATAGCCGGCGCGGTCGTAGAGGTTGTAGCCGGGCTGGATGACCTCGTAGCGCGACAGGCCCTTGTCCTGCGAGACGCCCAGCGCCTCGCGCAGGCGGCCGGCGTTGTAGTTGGACGCGCCGATGGTGCGGACCTTGCCCGCGTCCACCAGCCTGGAGAACGCTTCCAGGGTCTCTCCCAGCGGCACCGTGGCGTCGTCGATGTGGGCGAAATAGACGTCCAGGTAATCGGTCTGCAGCCGGCGCAGCGAATCCTCCACCGCGACGGCGATGTTGGACGCCGACAGGCCCTTGCGCTCTTTCAGGCTGCCGACCTTGGTCATGATCACCACGTCGTCGCGACGGCCACGTTTGGCCAGCCACTTGCCCATCACGGTTTCCGACTCGCCGCCGGACAGGCCAGGGGCCCAGGCGGAATAAACGTCCGCGGTGTCGATGGCGTTGAAGCCGCGCTCGACGAACCGGTCGAGCAGCTTGAACGAGGTGGCCTCGTCGGCGGTCCAGCCGAAGACGTTGCCGCCAAGCACCAGCGGGGCGATTTCCGGGCCGGAGCAGCCTAGCGTGCGCTTGTTCATGGTGTTGTACCTCTCTCTCGAATGGGGGGAATGGATCAGCCGATTTGATCAGGCGATCGTTTCAACCGTGCCGCCGTCCACCCGCAGGGCGGAGCCGGTGGTGGCGCTGGCCTGCGGCGAGGCCACGTACACGGCCAGGTTGGCGACTTCCTCCGGCTCGGCAAAATGCCCAAGCAGGTTGGAGGGACGGTTCTCGGCCAGGAAGATGCCCTCCATTTCCAATGGGGTCACGCCGCGCTCTGCGGCCAGGTCGGCCATCATCTGCACCGAACCGGCGGTACGGGTGGGACCGGGCAGGATCGTGTTGACGGTAACACCGGTGCCGGCCAGCACCTTGGCCAGCCCGCGCGACAGGCCCTGCACGGCGGCCTTGCTGACGCCGTAGTGGACCATCTCGGTGGGGATGTTGAGCGCCGACTCGCTGGACACGAACTGGATCCGGCCCCAGCCGCGCTCGCGCATGCCCTTGGCGTAATGCCGGGCCAGGCGCACGCCGGTCATCACGTTGACCTGCCAGAACTCGTCCCACAGCGCGTCATCGATATCGAAGAACTCGCGCGCGCCGTAGATGCCGAGGTTGTTGATGAAGATGTCCGCGTCCGGGCGCGCGGTGGTGAGTGTGATGCAGCCCGCGGCAGTGCCGACATCGGCCACCACCCCTGCGGCGTCCTCGCGACCGGAGGCCTTGCGGATATCAGCCACCGCGCTGTCAACGCGCTCCTGGGTGCGGCCAACGATGGTGACGCTGGCGCCGGCCCTGGCCAGGCCGGTGGCGATGGCCAGGCCGATGCCGCCGGTGGAACCGGTGACGACGGCGAGCTTGCCGGAAAGATCGATTTTCATGGGGTATCTCCTGAGGTGGGGGCTGCGGGGGATCAGCCGAAACGGAATGCGGACAGGGTGGTTTTCATCACCACTTCCGAATAGACCTTGCGGCCCTGGGAGTCGCCGGCGGCGCCGGCGACGACCATCAGCGGCAGCAGGTGCTCCTCGCCGCCGGGCGGATGGCTGTCGCGAGCGTGCGGGGCGCTGGTCCAGTCGGTGAGCAGGGCTTCGCGCCGGGCGGGGTCGCTTGCAACCGCGTCGGTCAGCCATTGGTCGAACTGTGCCGATAGGGGGGTGTAGCGCGCATCACCGTAGCCGCGCATGTTGTGGAAGCTCATGCCGCTGCCAACGATCAACACGCCCTCGTCGCGCAGCGCGGTCAACGCGCGGCCGATCTGGATATGCGCGGCCGGGTCCATATCGCGGCGCAGCGACAGCTGCACCACCGGCACCTCGGCCCGCGGGAACATCAGCTTGAGCGGGATGAACACGCCGTGGTCGAAACCACGCTGCGGATCCACCTGCGTGCGGGCCCCGGCTTCGCCCAGCAGCGCGGCGATGCGCCCAGCCAGCGCCGGATCGCCCGGCGCCGGGTAGGTCAGCTCGTAGGTATGCGGCGGGAAGCCACCGTAGTCATAGATCAGCGGCGGCGCGGCATGGCCGGTGACGCGGAATTCCGGTTCCAGCCAGTGCCCGGACACCAGCACGATGGCGCGCGGAACCTGCGGCAGGGTGCTGGCAATGCCTTTGAGAAAGGCCGCCATGCCATCCCAGGTGTCGGCCGGGTTCCAGTCCATGAAAAAACAGGGGCCGGCGCCATGGGGCACGAAGAAGGTGGGCATGCGGGTGCCGGAGGCGGCGCCTGCGTCGTCGGAAGAGGGGGTCTGGATGGTCATGACACCCGTTGTGCTGCCGAATCCCGTGGAAAGAACCGGTAAAAACAGGACGACCCTTCCCATGGCCGGGCATGACGGGCGTATTACCGGCCTATTCGCGACCGCTCCGTTAGCATGGACCGCCCTTCCCTGCGATGACGGCCCATGAGCCAGTGGCAGCGCCTGGTGCGCGACGTACCCGATTTCCCCAAGCCCGGCATTCTGTTCAAGGACATCACGCCGGTGCTCGCCGATGCAGGCGCCTTCAACGCGGCGGTTGGCCAGATGGTGGACCCATGGCACGATGCCGCACTGCACGCGGTAGTGGGCATCGAATCGCGCGGTTTCATCCTCGGGGCGGCCATGGCCCAGACCCTGGGCACGGGCTTCGTGCCGGTGCGCAAGCCCGGGCGGCTGCCGGCAGAAACCCTATCGCAGGATTACGCGCTGGAGTACGGCACCAACCAGCTGCAGATCCACGTTGATGCGCTGCCGCCGCGCGCCCGGGTGCTGCTGGTGGACGATGTGCTGGCCACGGGCGGCACCCTGGTGGCCGCGCTGGAGCTGCTGCGCCGCCAGGGCGCCGAGGTCGTCGGCGCCGCGGTGCTGTTTGAAATGCTGGCCCTGGACGGGCGCGAACGCTGGACCGATGCCGCGCCGCTGCTGGCCGCCGCCGCTTATTGAGATCAGCATGCCGGCGCGCGGTGGTCGCACCCCGGTCGGGTTGAAAGCGCTGCGGCGCCCTCTAGTTCGCGCAGGACAGCCGGCCCAGCGCCGGCCCCAGGCCCCGCAGGCTGAAGCTGTCCCGCAGGCGCTCGCCGTCAAGCGGATCCACCACCTCGAAAATCACCGTGCCGCCAGCGCGCGCCTGGCGGGTAAAGGCAGTGATTTCCGACATCGGCATCCAGGTGGCTTCATGGCCCTGGAGCATGCCCCACCAGGACGGCCCGTAAGGCGTGCCCGCGTCGATGCGGTAGCGCACCAGTACCTCGTCGTCCTCGTCGCCACCCAGGTACTTGCCGTGGCGGTAGATCACGTTCAGGCCATCTTCCATGCACGACCAGCTCAGCGCCGCGTCACGTCCTTCAGAAGTGCTGGAAGCGGTATAGACCAGGCTCCGGTCCACATCGGTAAACGGGTCGGAATTGGCGACGAACACGAAGTCGCCATGTGTTGATGGCTGCGCCGTCGATTTCTGTGCATGCACCGTACATGCGGCCGACAGCAGCAGCACCGCAGCTGCGGCCCTGGCAAAGTGAAACATGACGCCCCCTGTAGACAGATGCCGGACCCCGATGGCAACGGCAGGGTGGAATTGTCGACGCCAGCGGCAGCCACCGGCAAGTGCCGCATCCGTGCGTCACGTCAGCGGGTGGCCGATGGTGACCTGGGCCAGGCGCGGGTCCGGATGCTCGGGCAGGTCCGCCTGCAGCAGCGGTGCGATGGGCTGGTGCACGCCGTCCAGCAATACGGCCGCCAGCAGCAGCACCGGCAGGTTCAGCGCAGCTCCGCTGCGCGCAGGTCGAAGCAGTGCTGGCCAACGCCGTGCCGCCAAGCGTCGCCGCCCCAGGGCTGACGCTGGTCGCGCGCGGTATCGGTGACAAAACGCGCGCAGAGGCGGTAATCACGTTCGCCTGTGACTTCGTAGACGTAGTCGGATCCGTCAACCGGATCCAGCGGCAGCGCGATGCCGGGCGTCGCCAGATCATCCAGCCCGACCGGGAGCGCACCGGTGCGATGGTAGTGAGCTTCAACCAAGCCGGTAATGCGGGCAAGATCCTGCGCGCGCCGGGTGTCCAGCCGCGCTTCGCGCTCGGAGGCCGGTGAGCGGATCACCGCCACCGAGGCGACCAGCGTCACCAGGATCACCACGGCCGCCGCGCCGAGCACCATCCGACCGGAAATCCCCGCAGCCGGCGCCTGGCGCTCTTCGCGCCGCAGGTCCTGCAGGTACCAGCCGAACACCGTGCCGGCGATTGCCGCCACCACCAGCACCTTGAGCAGGAAACGCGCCGACAGCCCGCCACCCAGCAGGCTGTAGACCAGCACGATCATGTCGCCGATCAGCACCGAGGCGGCAAAGAACAGGGTCAGGTAGGTCAGCCAGCGGCGCACTGCGGAAAGGCGCCGTACCGGACTGTCAGCCACCTCCCGCGCCAGGCGGCGGGCGACAAATACGAACACCGGGAACGCGATCACCACCCCGGCGATCGACCAGCGCATGGAGCTGTCCAGCCGGCCGCGGGCGAACTCGCCGTCGGCCGCATCCGGGAACGCCAGGTTGATGAGGTCGAACAGCAGGCTGCCCACGTGCCAGGCGCTCAGGTACAGCGTGGCGAACATCAGCAGGTACAGGAACACCTCGCGCGCCGAAAGATAGGGTCGCGGGCGCGGCACCGGCACCGCGAACGGCACGTCGGCCCAGGCGCCCAACGCGCTGTCGACCTGCACGCGATCCCAGCCGGCCGCGTCCAGCGCGGCCACTATTTCTTCCTTGGAGGCGCCCCTGGCGAGCGCCTCGCGCACGAACAGGTCCAGCTCCTGCGTTGCCACCGCCATGGCGCGGCCCGGCGCTGGCTCAGGCCAGCAGCGGGTTCGGCCTCCCGGTATCGATCTTGTACAGCTTCAGCGCGCGCGCTGCGTCCTTGGCGGTCATCTTGCCGTCCTTTGCCAACGCATTGATCGCCGCGTGCGCGATGTGGAAGCGGTCGACCTCGAAGTGGCGGCGCAGGTTTTCGCGGGTGTCCGAGCGACCGAAGCCGTCGGTGCCCAGCACCGTATAGGTCATCGGCACGAAGGCGCGGATCTGGTCGGCATAGGCGCGCACGTAGTCGGTGGCGGCGATCGCCGGGCCCTGGCGGCCTTCCAGCAAGCCGGTGACGTAGGCCTTGCGCGGCTTCTTCGCTTCGGGGTTGAAGCGGTTCCAGCGCTCCACGTCGAAGCCGTCGCGACGCAACTCGCTGAAGCTGGGGCACGACCAGATGTCGGCGGTGACGCCGAAGTCCCTGTCCAGCAGCTCGGCCGCGGCGATGGCTTCACGCAGGATCGTTCCGCTGCCCATCAGCTGCACGCGCAGCTCGCCCTTCTTCGGCTTGCCGGCGTCCTTGAGCAGGTACATGCCCTTGATGATCCCTTCCTCGGCGCCCTCGGGCATGCCCGGGTGCGGGTAGTTCTCGTTCATCAGGGTGAGGTAGTAGTACTCGTCCACCTGCTCTTCGAGCATGCGCTGCATGCCGTGCTGCATGATCACCGCCACCTCGTGGGCAAAAGTGGGGTCATAGCTGCGGCAATTGGGGATGGCGCCGGCCAGCAGGTGGCTGTGGCCGTCCTCATGCTGCAGGCCCTCGCCGTTGAGGGTGGTGCGACCGGCGGTGGCGCCCAGCAGGAAGCCGCGCGCGCGCATGTCCGCCGCCTGCCAGGCGGCATCGCCGATGCGCTGGAAGCCGAACATGGAATAGAAGATGTAGAACGGCAGCAGCTGCAGGTCGTTGGTGCTGTAGCTGGTGGCCGCGGCCATCCAGCTGGCGAACGCGCCGGCCTCGGTGATGCCTTCCTGCAGCACCTGCCCCGCCTCGTCCTCGCGGTAGTACATCAGCTGGTCACGGTCGACCGGCTTGTACTTCTGGCCCTGCGGAGCGTAGATGCCGATCTGGCGGAACAGGCCTTCCATGCCGAACGTGCGCGCCTCATCGGCCACGATCGGCACCACCCGCGGCGCCACCTGCTTGTCACGCAGCACGATGCCCAGCGACTGCACGAAGGCCATGGTGGTGGAGATCTGACGCTCGCCGGTGTCCTTGAGCAGACGCTCGAACACTTCCATCTTCGGCGCCGGCAGCGATTCGCTGGCTTTCATGCGGCGCTGCGGCAGGAAGCCACCCAGCGACTTGCGGCGTTCGTGCATGTACTGCACTTCCTCCGAGTCCTTGCCGGGGTGGTAGAACGGCACCGCGCCGTCCTTGAGCTGCTCGTCGTCGACCGGGATCTGGAAGCGATCGCGGAACGCGCGTACCGCATCGTCGTCGAGCTTCTTGGTCTGGTGGGTGGGGTTGAGCGCCTCGCCGGCGCTGCCCATGCCGTAGCCCTTGACCGTCTTGGCCAGGATCACCGTGGGCATCCTCTTGGTGTCGGAGGCGGCCTGGTAGGCGGCATGGACCTTGTGCGGATCGTGGCCGCCACGGTTCAGGCGCCACACGTCCTCGTCGGACAGGTTGGCCACCAGGGCGGCGGTTTCCGGGTACTTGCCGAAGAAATGCTCGCGGGTGTACGCGCCACCGAAGGCCTTGCAGTTCTGGTACTCGCCGTCCAGGGTCTCCATCATCAGCTTGCGCAGCATGCCGTCCTTGTCCTTGGCCAGCAGCGGATCCCAGTAGCTGCCCCAGACCAGCTTGAGCACGTTCCAGCCCGAGCCGCGGAACTGGCCCTCCAGCTCCTGGATGATCTTGCCGTTGCCGCGCACCGGGCCGTCCAGGCGCTGCAGGTTGCAGTTGATCACGAACACCAGGTTGTCCAGGCCTTCGCGCCCGGCCACCGAGATCGCACCCAGGCTTTCCGGCTCGTCGGTCTCGCCGTCGCCGAGGAAGCACCACACCTTGCGGTCACTCTTGGGCATCAGCCCGCGCGCTTCCAGGTACTTCCAGTTGCGCGCCTGGTAGATGGCGGCAATCGGGCCCAGGCCCATCGACACGGTGGGGAACTGCCAGTAGTCGGGCATCAGCCACGGGTGCGGGTAGGAGGCGATGCCGCGCCCGTCCACTTCCATGCGGAAGTTGTCGAGCTGGTCCTCGCTCAGCCGGCCTTCCAGGAATGAACGCGCGTAGATGCCCGGCGAGCTGTGACCCTGGACACCGATCAGGTCGCCGGGGTGCTCGCCTTCCGGCCCGCGCCAGAAGTGGTTGAAGCCGACGTCATACAGGGTGGCGGCACTGGCGAAGCTGGCAATATGCCCGCCCAGGTCGCCCGGCTTGCGGTTGGCGCGGACCACCATGGCCATGGCGTTCCAGCGGATCAGCGAGCGGATCTTCCACTCCATCGCGGCATCGCCGGACATCCCGGGCTCCAGATGGGCCGGGATGCTGTTGATGTATTCGGTGGTGGGCGCGAACGGCAGGTGGGCGCCAGCGCGGCGGGTGAGTTCCACCATGTTTTCCAGCAGCTGGTGCGCACGCTGCGGCCCACCGTTTTCGATGACCGCCTTGATCGACTCCACCCACTCCCGGGTTTCCATGGGATCGGGATCGTTTTCCAGCACGTCGTTCAACCAGTTCATCGCTTTAGGACTCCGCTCCCGGCCGCCTGTGCAGCCTGGGGTTCAAATGAGTGGATCGGTCAATGGATCGAATCCCACGATTCTAACAGGCGTACAGCGCGCGGCCGGCCGCACCACTGGACTGCCACACAGCCGTTTTCACGCGGCTTTCACGGAATTCGGCCATGATCTGCCGGCTCATAGGGGGAGGACCGCAGTACCGGCGCCCACTGCGCCATCGCTGCCAATCAATGCCAATTAACCCGGTTGAAACCGATTCTTCGAAATACCGCCTGCCGGGCCTGATTCTGGCCATTGCGGCAATCGTGATCGTGCCTTTTCTGCTGAACGCCCTGGCCTCACAGGCCAATACCCGCGCGCAGGCATGGCTGGTGCACAGCCACCAGGTGGAAGCCCGGATAAGCACCTTGGCTGCCGATGTGCGCAGCGTCGAGGCAGCCGCCCTGGGACAGGGCTACGGCGTGGACATCGAGCTGCTGCGTGAGCGGATCAGTTACAGCCGGCCGCGGATCGAGCCGCTGATGCAGGAGCTCCACGCGCTGACCCAGGACGATCCGGTGCAGCAGCGCCTGCTGGGCCAGCTGGAATCGATGCTTGATCTGCGCCTGGCCGAAATCTACCGGCTGCTGGATACCGCCACCCGGCCGAGCACCGCGGAAGTGCAGACGATGCTCACCCGCTATCCGATCCACGGGCTGATCGACCAGATCAACACCGAGGAGCACCGGCTGCTGGATCTGCGTCAGGCCGAGGCCCGGGTGGCCGACCGCCGCGCCACGCTGGTGGGCGGCGCCAGCCTGGTGCTGCAGCTGCTGCTGCTGGGATTGCTGGCCTGGTACAGCCTGCGCCAGGGCGTGCGCCGCCTCAGCGCCGAGCACGATGCCCGAAGTGCCAGTTCGCGCGCGGCGGTGATGCTGGACACCGTGCGCGAGCCCATCGCATTGCTGGACGGAAACACCCGGGTGCTGATGTACAACACCGCCTTCGCCGAACTGTACGGCGTGGAGGAAGAAAGCAGCGGCGAGCCGCTGACCGCCTTCGGCGACGGCGCGTGGAAGGACCCGACCGTGCTGCGGCGGCTGACTGACGTGCTGACCCGCGGCCGGGAGCTGTGGGACTTCCAGATCACCCAGCGCACCGCCGATTCGGTGGATCGGGTGATGCTGCTTTCAGCCCGGCGCATGGAGCTGCCCGACAGCGAGCAGCAGGCGGTGCTGCTGACCGCCAGCGACATCAGCGCCCAGATCCTGCACGAGCGCCAGATCCGCGACCTCAACCGCCAGCTGGAAGGCAAGATCGAGCAGGTTTCGGACGTGAACCGCGAGCTGGAGGCGTTCAGCTATTCGGTCTCGCACGATCTGCGCGCGCCGCTGCGGCATATCGGCGGCTTCGCCGACAAGCTGGGCCGGCACCTGGGCGAAGGGGTTGACGACAAGAGCCGCCACTACCTGGATGTCATCACCGGATCAAGCAAGCGCATGTCGGCGCTGATCGACGACCTGCTGGTCTACTCGCGCCTGGGACGCAGTGCCCTGCGACTGCAGATTGTCGATATGCAATCGATGGTCAACGACACCCGGGCCCTGCTGGACGCCAACGCGCGGGAAGACAACCCCGGCCACCAGATTGAATGGCAGGTACACGGCCTGCCGGTGGTGGTGGGTGATGAAAACATGCTGCGCCAGGTCTGGCTGAACCTGCTCGGCAACGCGGTCAAATACAGTGCCGGCGCCGAACCGGCGCGGATCACGGTCGGTCACGAACTGGACGCCGATGGCAGCCATCACTTCCAGGTGGTCGACAACGGGGCCGGGTTTGACATGAAATACGGCGACAAGCTGTTTGGCGTATTCCAGCGACTGCATGCGCCCAGCGAGTTTCCCGGCACGGGCATCGGCCTGGCCAGCGTGCGCCGGGTGCTGATTCGCCACGGCGGCCGGATCTGGGCAGAATCAGAACCTGGCAAAGGTGCCACCTTCCACTTCACCCTCCCGGCCGCCAGCGAGCCACAGGACAACAGGACCACCGCAACATGACCCGACTTCGCACCATCCTGCTGGCGGAAGACAGTCCGCACGACGCCGAAATGGCAATCGATGCGCTGCGCGACGCCAACCTGGCCAATCCCATCGTGCACGTGGAAGACGGGGTGGAGGCACTGGATTACCTGCTGTGCCGCGGCCGTTTCGAAGGCCGTGAAGACGGCGATCCGGCGGTCCTGCTGCTGGACATCAAGATGCCGCGCCTGGACGGCCTGGAAGTGCTGACCGAACTGCGCAAAGACAGCCAATTCGACCGCCTGCCGGTGGTGATCCTGTCCTCTTCACGCGAAGAAAGCGACCTGGCCCGCAGCTGGGACCTTGGCGTGAACGCCTACGTGGTCAAGCCGGTGGATGTGGACCAGTTTTTTGACGCGGTGCGGACCCTGGGCCGGTTCTGGGCGGTGCTCAACGAGCCGCCGGGGACCAACTAGGCAGCCGCGACCATGAGCCATGCGCCGGGCCAGCCATACCGGGTGCTGTTGATCGAGGACTCCCGCGATGACGCGGAGCTGATTGCCATGGCCCTGACCGATGGCGGCCTGCAGGTGGACTGCCAACGCGCCTGGTCGGCCGCGACCGTGGGCGATGTACTGCGCGACTCCGCGCCGCAGCTGGTGCTCTCGGATCTGAACCTGCCGGGGTATTCGTGCGAAGAAGCATTCCAGATGGTGCGCGCCCATGACCCGGCGCTGCCCTTCGTGCTGCTGACCGGCGCGCCGTTCATCGACGCAACCGAGCTGCCGGTGGCCGCCGACGCCACCCTGTCCAAGGACGAACTGGACAGCCTGCCTGCACTGGTGCGCAAGCTGCTGGGGTAGGTCGGCCCTACGCGGCCGACGCAAACATTACGCGGTACCGGCGCGGCTCTTGCGGATCTGCGATTCGACTGCGGCAATAGCGGTCATGTTGATCACCCGGCGCGGGGTGGCACTGGGGGTCATGATGTGGGCCGGACGGCTCACCCCCATCAGGATCGGACCCAGCGCCGCACCGTCGGTCATCACCCGCACCATGTTGTAGGTGATGTTGGCCGCATCCAGATTCGGCAGCACCAGCAGGTTGGGCTGGCCGGACAGGGTGGTGTTGGGGAACATCCGCCGGCGCATGGCTTCGTCCCAGGCGGTGTCGGGCATCATCTCGCCGTCCACCTCGAGCTTTGGCGCACGCTTGGCCAGGATCTCCCGCACCCGGCGCATCTTCATCGCGCTGGGGCTGGCGTGGCTGCCGAAGTTGGAGTGCGACAGCAGCGCGATCTTGGGCACGATCCCGAACAGCTTGAGCCGGTACGCGCCCTGGATGGTGGCTTCGGCCAGCTGCTCGGCGGTGGGGTCTTCCTGCACGTGGGTGTCGAGGAAGAACCACAGGCCGCGGTCGCTGACCACGCCGGTCATCGCGGCGGTGCTTTGCACGCCGCGATCCAGCGGCAGCACGCTGCGGATGTAGCCGAGCTTCTTGTGATAGCGCCCGATCATGCCGCACAGCATGGCGTCGGCTTCGCCGCGCTCGACCATCAGCGCGGCGATCAGCGCCGGGCGCGAGCGCATCAGGTTCTTGGCCGAATCCGGAGTGATGCCGCGGCGCTCGGTCAGCGCGTGCAGCTGGGTCCAGTATTCGTGGAAGCGCGGATCGTCGTTGATGTTGGTCAGATCGAAGTCGCGCTCCTGGACCAGGCGCAGGCCCAGTTTCTGGATCCTTGCCTCGATCACGTCCGGACGTCCGATCAGGATCGGCCGCGCCAGGCCCTCGTCGACCACGGTCTGCACCGCGCGCAGCACGATCTCTTCCTCGCCTTCGGCATAGACCACGCGCTGGCGGTCATCACGGGCGCGGTCGTAGACCGGCTTCATCACCAGCGCGGTGCGGGTGAGGAAATGGCCGAGCTTCTCGCGGTAGGCATCCATGTCCTGGATCGGACGCTGGGCCACGCCCGAGTCCACCGCCGCCTGGGCCACGGCCGGTGCCAGCACCGTCAGCAGGCGCTGATCGAACGGGCGCGGGATGATGTATTCCGGTCCGAACGTGGGCACGTCGCCCCCGTAGGCGCTGCCCAGGTCACTGGCCTCGGCCTTGGCCAGATCGGCGATGGCATGCACGCAGGCCAGCTTCATGGCTTCGTTGATGGCGGTGGCGCCGGCATCCAGCGCGCCGCGGAAGATGTAGGGGAAGCAGACCGCGTTGTTGACCTGGTTGGGATAGTCGGAGCGGCCGGTGGCGATGATCGCATCGGGGCGCACCGCCTTGGCCGCCTCCGGCAGGATCTCCGGGTACGGGTTGGCCAGCGCCAGGATCACCGGGCGCTCGGCCATGGTGGCCACCATTTCCGGGGTCAGGATGCCACCGGCTGACAGGCCCAGGAACACGTCCGCGCCGGCCACGATCTCTGCCAGCTCGCGCTGGTCGGTATCGCGCGCGTAGCGGCGCTTGGCCTCATCCAGGTCGTCGCGACCGGAGTGGATCACCCCGCCGCGATCAAAGGCAGTGATGTTTTCCGGCTTCAGGCCCAGCGCCACCAGCATGTCCAGGCAGGCGATGCCCGCCGCGCCGGCACCGGTGGTGGCCAGCTTCACGTCTTCAATCTTCTTGCCGGCGACCTCCAGTGCGTTGACCACCGCCGCGCCAACAATGATCGCGGTGCCGTGCTGGTCGTCGTGGAATACCGGGATCTTCAGCCGCTCGCGCAGCTTGCGCTCGACGATGAAGCACTCGGGCGCCTTGATGTCTTCCAGGTTGATGCCGCCGAAGGTGGGCTCCAGGCTGGCGATGATGTCGACCAGCTTGTCCGGATCGCGCTCGTCGATCTCGATGTCGAACACGTCGATGCCGGCGAACTTCTGGAACAGCACGCCCTTGCCTTCCATCACCGGCTTGCTGGCCAGCGGGCCGATATCACCCAGACCCAGCACCGCGGTGCCGTTGCTGATCACCGCCACCAGGTTGCCGCGGGCGGTGTAGTCGCCGGCGGTGAGCGGGTCGGCGGCGATTTCCTCACAGGCGTAGGCCACGCCCGGCGAGTAGGCCAGGGCCAGATCACGCTGGGTCAGCATGGCCTTGGTGGCCGTGACCTTGATCTTCCCGGGGGGCGACAGGCGGTGGTAGTCCAGGGCCGCGCTGCGGAACTCTTCTGCGGATTCGATGGGGCTGGACGGTTTGTCTGACATCTCACTCTGACCTGGCGCTGGAACCCCAATTCTAGCCGGTCCGATTGCCCACCACGCCAGTCGGTCGGCCGGCACATAACCCCGGGCTATGCCGGACCGGCCCTATTTCAATGGTCAATGATTGCAGCAGGCATGAAGATGGATGGGTCTTCGGCCAATATCCACGGCCGGAAGACGAACACCATCCATCCAGAGAGGTCCGATGCCCCAGCTGTACCGCCTCATGCGATCCTGTGGCCTCGCCGCCTGGCTGACGGTCGCGCTGCTGCTCACGGCCTGCTTTGAGGTCCGCCAGGAGCCGGCCGCCGGCGCCGTGGACCTGATCATCGCCGGCGGCACCCTGTTCGACGGCAGCGACAGTCCCGGCCGCACCGCAGATGTCGCCATCGCCGGGGACCGGATCGTGGAGGTGGGGCCGGACCTGGCCGACCGCTATCAGGCGGCGCGCACCGTCGACGCCCAAGGGCTGATTGTGGCGCCGGGCTTCATCGATCCCCACACCCATCCTTTTACATACATCCGCTCCCCTGACCCCCAGGCCCGGCGCAGCCTGCCGTGGCTGCACCAGGGCGTCAGCACGATCTTCATCGGAATCGATGGAGGCGGCACCTCGGATATCGCCGCTCAGCACGAATGGTTCGAGAGCCACGGCACGGGCACCAATATCGCGGCCTACGTTGGACTCGGACCGGTCAGGCGGCACGTGCTCGGCAACGCGGACCGTGTTCCCGACGCGCACGAACTGCAGCAGATGCGCGGCATGGTCGCCGAGGCGATGTGTCAGGGCGCCATCGGGCTCTCGACCGGCCTGTTCTACGCCCCGCAGAGCTTCGCCAGTACCGACGAGGTGGTGGCGCTGGCCGAAGAGGCCGCCATCCGCGGTGGCGTCTACGACACCCACCAGCGCGACGAATCCAGCTACTCGATCGGCCTCATGGACTCAATCGAGGAAGTGCTCGAGATCGGTCGGCGGGCGCGGATCCCGGTGCATATCGCCCACATCAAGGCGCTGGGCACGGACGTGCACGGCAGCGCCGGCAAGATCATCGAACACATCGCGCGAGCGCGCGCGGAAGGCATCCAGGTGACCGCCGACCAGTACCCCTGGCTGGCCTCGGCGACCGGAATCGAGGCTGCACTGCTGCCGCGTTGGGCCCAGGATGGTGGCCGCGAAGCGTTGTTCGCACGGCTGGACGATCCGGACAGCGCGGACCGGATCCGCAGTGAAATGGCGCAGAACCTGCGCCGGCGCGGGGGAGCCGCCGCAATCCTGATGATCGGCGAGGGCTGGCCCTGGTCGGGCAGGACGCTGGAGGAAATGGCGGACACGTGGGAGACGGAGCCGGTGGCCGCAGCGCTGCGGATCATCCGCCACGGCGGGCCGGGCGGCAGTGGATCCGCGCGGAAGATCGCTTCGTTCAACATGCACAAGGATGACGTGTCGGAGCTGATGCGCCAGCCGTGGGTGCTGACCGCCTCCGACGGCGGCGACGGACATCCACGCCAGTACGCGACCTTCCCGGAAAAATACGCCCGCTTCGTCATCCAGGAAGGCGTCATCGACCTGCAGTCCTTCATCCACCGCTCCACCGGACTGACCGCCGCCACCTTCGGCCTGGAGGATCGCGGATACCTGCAGGCCGGATACCACGCCGACGTCGTGGTGTTTGATCCCGAACGGTACGCGCCGGCGGCGACCTACGTGGAACCTTCGGTCCTGTCCAAGGGCGTGGAATATCTATTCATCAACGGCACGGCCATGATCGATCGCGGCGAGACGGCGGAGGCGCTGCCGGGACGCGTGCTGCGCCACCACCCGCCTGCCGGCACCTGCGATTGAGCACAGCCGTGCATCTGATTACACAAGGAGTCACAGTCGATGCTGCAGCTTGATGCGGTGCAGACCCTTGCCCTTGCGGGCATCGCTCTGTTCCTGGGTTACGGCCTGTGCCGATGGGTGCCGGTGCTTGGAAAATACAATCTCCCGCCACCTGTGGTGGGAGGTCTGGTGTTCGCCATAGCGGTGTGGATCGCGCATGCGCGGGACACCACGTTATTCGTACTCGACACCAGCCTGCAGACGCCGTTGATGATCGCCTTCTTCACCACGATCGGCATGAACGCCAGTCTGAGGCTGCTGAAGATCAGCGGCACCCAGGTGATGATCTTCCTGGGCTTGGCCAGCGCCTTCGCGGTGTTCCAGAACCTGCTCGGCATGGCGGTAGCGGTGGGCTTCGACCTGCACCCGCTGTTCGGCGTGCTGGCCGGCTCGACCACGCTCACCGGCGGGCCCGCCACGGGCCTGGCATTCGCGCCCCTGTTCGAAGAGGCCGGCGTGGTGGGCGCGGAGTCGATCGCCGTGGCCTCGGCGATGGCGGGCATCGTTCTCGGCGGGCTGGTGGGCGGCCCGGCGATCACGGTGATGATCCGCCGCTTCCGGCTGTCGCCTTCCAGCCAGCAGGTCCACGCCGCACCGGACCTGGAGACGGCCGCTTCAGCACCATCAGAAGCGGTACGCGAGTTCAACGCCCTCAAAAGCATCGTGACCCTGCTGATCGCGATGTGGCTGGGTGCATGGGTCAGCGGCTGGATCTCCGCTACCGGCATCACCCTGCCCGCCTACGTGGGCGCAATGCTGGTGGGCGCGGCGATCCGCAACCTGGATGACAGGACCGGCTGGATCGGCCTTTCGGTGCCAACCACCGACCTGATCGGCAACGTATGCCTGGCGCTGTTCCTGTCCGTAGCGCTGATGAACCTCAAACTCTGGGAACTTGCCGGGCTGGCGCTTCCGCTGGTGCTGAACCTGGTGCTGCAGGTGGGCGCGGTGGTGGCCTTCTGCATCGTGGTGTTCCGGGTCATGGGCCGGGATTACGATGCCGCCATCATGGGCGGCGGTTTCATCGGCTTCATGCTTGGCACCACCGCCAATGCGATGGCGGTGATGCGCGCCCTGGTCGAACGCTACGGCGCGGCGCCGCGCGCGTTCCTGGTGGCACCCCTGGTCGGCGCGTTCTTCATCGACTTCACCAACGCGCTGATCATCACCGGGTTCATCAATTTCTGGAGCTGAGCGGGCCGATGAAATGTTCGTACAGCGCGCGGTTCACCGCGCCCCGGAGTTCCGGATCCATGACGCCGTTGGTGATCACGACGAAGCCGTATTTCCTGTCGGCATCAAAGAACATGGAGCTGTACAGCCCGTAGGCGGATCCGGTGTGGCCGGTCAGGGTCACGCCCGGCACCAGGCTCCGATCGGTGCGCAGGGCCAGCCCGTAGCCGGCGTCATCATCAATGCGGACGGCGGGCGCCTGCATCATGGCGGCGTGTTCCGGGCTGATGATCCGCGCGCCGGCCCACTCTCCCTGGTTCATGTGCATCAACATGTACCGGGCCAGGTCGGACGCGGTGATCTTCATGCCGCCGGTGGGAGAGAACAGGGGCGCGCTGTAGCCCAGCCGGTAGTCCGCCAGACGCTCGCCCAACGGCGCATATGCGGCGTCCGAGCGCACAAAGCCCTCGCCATCCCGGTAGCGGTAGATCTGCGCGAAGCGGTCCGCATCCAGCGCGTCCGACCAATGGCCGCCGTACAGTCCCAGCGGCGCAAGCACGTGCTGCTTCACGTATCCGTCGAACCGTTCCCCCGCGGCCCGCTCGATGATCGCCCCAAGCATGTTGTAGCCCAGGTTGGAGTATTCGTACTGCTCTCCCGGGGCGTGGGCCGAATAGCTTTCATTCCAGCTCGCGTTGACCCCGGGATTGATGATGTCCAGGCTGCCGTATTGCTGGCTGTCGGTAACGGACGAGGTGTGGTTGAGCAGCATCCGCAGCGTGATCACCTGTTCCGGGAACGCGGGATTGCGCACCGGGAATCCAAGCAGCCCACCCACGTCGTCGTCCAGCGACAGCCTGCCCTGCTCCACCAGTTGCAGGACCGACACCGCTGCGAACGACTTGGAGATGGACGCGATGCGGAACACGTCGTCTTCCTCCAGCGGCCTGCGCGCTTCCCTGTCCTTCCACCCAAGGCTGTTGCGGTAGACGATGTCGTTGTCCCTGACCACCACCACTGCCAACCCCACCGCCTCGTGCTCGGCCATGAGTCCGGCGAGCCTCTCTTCGATGCCGCCCGCCAAGGCGGGGAGCAGCGCGAACAGCGACAGCAGGAGCGCCGCACACATGGCGACGCTACGGTTTGCAGAGTGTCTGGATCGCATCGCGTTTCCTCTTGCTGGATGGGCGCCGGGCGGCTGATGCCGCCCGGCGTCGTGCAGTGGCCTGATCAGTCGAAGCTCTTGGTCAGGGTCAGGTAGTAGCCGCGTCCCAGCACGTTGTGCAGCCCGGAGTAGAAACCGGTGGCCGTGGTCGACAGCGGCGGATCGCGATCGGTCACGTTGCGTACCGTGAGCCGGATGCGGGAGTCGTCCAGGAAATTGCCCAGGCCATTGAAGCGACGCTCCACGTACACGTTCGCGGTGGTCCAGCTCGGGATCTGGAAGCGGTTGCCATCGGCATCCAGCGCGCCGCTGGACTCGAACGACCCCACGTAGCGCACGTGAGTACCAGTGAGCCAGTCACCCTTGCGCCATGAGAAGTTGGCCGTGGCCCGCCAATCCGGCGAACCATTGATGCCGAGCAGGTTGCCGGCGCTGCTGAGCCGGAACCCGTCGCTGATGATGCCCGCCTCCTGGGCGTCCAGGATCATCTGCTCGTCGGGCACCGGATCCTGGGTACGCTCGATCAGGCGGGAGGCATTGATGCTGTAATTGAACGTGCCCGCCCGCTCGGTCGGGATCCGGTGAGTCAGCCCGAAATCGATGCCGCGGGTGGTGCGTGGCAGCCGGTTGATGTAGGTGTCATTGACCACGCTGACGGTACCGACCGGGTCCAGGCCGGTCCCCACGAAGTCCTCGATGCGGGTGTCATCGGGATCGTTCCTGACCACGTTCGGGTTGTGCGAACCCTGCATGCGCGCCAGGTAATCCAGCGCCAACTGGGCCTGCTCGCCGAGGATGCCGATCACATCCTCCTGCTCGATTACCCAGTAGTCGGCGGTCAGGGTCAGACGGCCTGCGGCCTCGGGCAGGAAGCTCGGCTGAAACACGAACCCGACCGACCAGGCGTCGGAGGTTTCCGGCTGCAGGTCGCGGTTGCCGCTGCGCTCGGCCTGGGTACTGGATCCACGGCCACACTGGGACCAGCGTTCGATGCGCCCAGCCCGCAGGTCCGCCTCGCACAGGTAGTAATCGGTGCGGGTATTGCTGACCACGGTTCCTTCGGCGTAAAGCTGCAGGATATTGGGCGCCAGGAAGCTCTGCGCCCAGTTGCCCCGCACCATGAAGTCCTCGGTGAGGTTCCAGGCCAGCGCGATCTTGGGGTTGGAGACCCAGCCGAAGTCGGAGTAGTTCTCCCAGCGGCCGGCCAGCTGCAGGTCGAGGCTGCGCACCAGCGGAATCCCCATCTGCGGCGACACCAGCGGTACGGCGAACTCACCGTAGAACGATGCCACGTTGCGATCACCGGAGTTGCTTGCCGCCGGGCTGGCACCCAGCACATCACTGGTGATTTCCCCGGTCATCGGGTTGGTGTAGGTGATCTCGCCGTTGAAGCGCGGATCGCGCACGTCATTCAGCGTTTCACGACGCCACTCCGCGCCAAAGGCAAGGCCCACGTCGCCGGCGGGCATGTTGAAGATGCTCTCGTGCAGGAACCGGGTATCCACCTGGAACAGGCTCGCGGTGCTGTAGCGGACCACCGGCACGGTGAAGCTGGCAATGGTGGCGGGGTCACTGGGCGTCGCGTCGGGCCCTGACCAGTCGTTTGGATCGCCGCCGTTGAACGGGTTGTAGGCACCGGGATCGGAACGCCCCAGTGCCTCGGCGAACAGGGTGTTGCTGATCGATCCGTGCTGGGTGTCCTCGGTGGTTGCACGCGAATACAGCACCGCGCTTTCCCAGTCGAAATTGCCCAGATAACCGCGCACGCCCGCCATCACCCGATAGGAGTCATCGTCCACAGTATAGGGACGCGAGGTATCGGTGGCACGATAGCTGGTGATGCGCAGATCAAGGCCCTCTTCCGGCGCATCGATGCCGGGCAGGCGATTGGGGTTGAGCGACCCGTCCGGCAGGTACATTGCGCCAAACGGGTTGTAGTAGTTGGACGCGGGGACAATCATCGGCGCCGAGCCCAGCGACGCCGCCTGCTCGCGCATGCTTTCGAACTTGGCCTGGTAGTAGCTGAATTCGCCGAAGGCCACGAAGTTGTCGTTGATGTCCTGCTCGATGGTGCCGAACAGGTTGGTCCGGCCCACGCCGCCCAGGATGTTGCGCTGGTGCATCGGGTTGAAACGCCTCGGGCGGTCCAGTTCGGTGCTGAACCCACCGGTCTGGATGCACACATCGTCATTGATCTGCGTCAGGCAGCGGTGCTCCAGCGGTTGCATGTGGAAATAGCCGGTCGCGCTGGTGATCCGGTCCCCGTCCATCGAGACCGTCCTGCCGTCGCGGGTCTGGAATGCCGCCCAGGGCGTGGTGGTCAGGCGGTCGTCGAACGCGGTGTGGCCCTCGAACTCCGTTCCTTCCAGCAGATACCGGTGATCGGCGTTGGCCGTTTGCGGATGTTCACTCGCCGGCACCTCGGACCGGTACGTATGCCCGCCCAGCAGGGTCACCCGCGTGCGTCCATCGTTGAACCAGCGGCCGGCCTTGAAGTTGAAGTTGCCCTGGCGCAGGTCGATGTTTTCCGAACCGCCGTACTGCGCCTGCACCTCCAGCCCCTGGAAATGGGTATCCATCACCACGTTGAGCACGCCGGCCACGGCATCCGATCCGTACAACGCGGAGGCGCCGCCCATCAGCACTTCCATCTGCTGCACCCCCCACAGCGGGATGGCGTTGATGTTGCCGGTCTGGCGCGGAACCAGAGCCTCAGTCTGGGTACCTGGATGCGGGACCATGCGCCTGCCGTTGACCAGCAGCAGGGTATTGCCGGTACCCAGGTTGCGCAGGTTGATGGAGCCGATGTCGCCGCGCGCGGCATTGAGGTTGGCAGCCGTTTCGGTGTTGTCGAACATCATGTCGCCCACCTGCGGCAGGCTGCGCAGCAGCTCGTCGCCGGAGACCGCGCCGGTGGCTTCGATCTCCTCCGCGCCCATCACCGCAACCGGGACCATCCCGGCCTCGCTGTTGCCGGCAAACCGGCTGCCGACGACCACGACCTGATCCAGCTCGGCGATGCGTTCGGCCGCAGCCTGCTCGTCGGTCCGGCGCCGCTCCCCGTCATCCGTCGGCGGGGGTGCACCCGGGTCCGCGGCCGGCGGAGTCTGGGCGAAAGCCGGCGCGCCGGCGAGGATCGCGCCCACGACCGCTGCGAGTATGGTTTTCCGGTACGTCTTCATGTGTCTTCGCTCCCACGAACCATCGATTCTTGTCATGACCGCGCTGGAAAGCGCGGGCGCTGTTTTCCTGTGGCCGCTGTCGCCGCTACTGTGCGATGGCCGCCGCCCCGGGCCTGCGGGGATCAGCCGCGCCTTCGACCCGGCCGGGTTCGACCAGCAGCATCTGCGTGCTGCCAATCGTCTGTCCGGTTGAAGTGATATGGCCGCGTGCTTCAAGCAGCCGCAACGTATCCGGGCTCAGGCCACGTTCGACCTGGAGCGCGCCTTCGCCGGACATGTGCTGATGCACCCGCGGCGCCATCGTGGCTTCGGCAACATTCATGCCGAAATCAACCACATTGACGATGATCTGCACGACCGTGCCGGGGATGGTGTTGCCACCCGGACTGCCGGTCACCAGCCAGGGGCTGCCGTCGCGTACCAGCATCGTCGGTGCCATGCTCGAGACCGGCCGGCGCCCAGGTTCCATCGCGTTCGGCGGCGCGGGACGACCCTCGCGCTGCGCGTCCAGCTGCGCGCGCAGGGAGAAGTTGCCGATCAGGTTCCCGAGCAGGAAACCCGTCCCCTCGATCATCACCCCCGACCCGAAGTCGGCGCCGATGGTGTAGGTGTTGCTGACCACGTTGCCGTCGGCATCCACTACCGAGAAGTGGGTGGTTTCAGGACCTTCATGCGCCCAGGGGTCACCCGCCTCCACGTCCACAGCCGGCGTGGCGTGATCCATCCTGATCCGGCCCGCACGCCCGGCCGCGTATTCCTTGGCCACCAGCCCGCGCAACGGCACATCGAGGAAGCCGGTATCGCCGACGTGGGCCAGCCGATCACGCCAGGACAGCTTGCTGGCCTCGGCGAACAGGTGCAGCGCGTCGGCCGAGCCTGCGCCCAGCTCCGCCAGGTCGAACTGTTCAAGCAGGTTGAGAGTGCCGACGATGCCCGCGCCGCCGCCACTGGCCGGAGGCATGGTCACCACTTCCGCGTTGCGGTAGGTGCTGCGCAGCGGCACCCGCTCGATCGCCCGGTAGGCCATGAGGTCTTCGCTGCGCAGCAACCCGCCATGCCTGCGCATGCCCGCATCCAGTCGACGGGCGATTTCCCCGCGGTAGAAATCTTCCGCCCCATGGTCGGCGATCCGGCGCAGGGTCCAGGCCAGGTCCGGCTGCACCAGGCGCTCACCGGCAGCCAGCGCCTGGCCGTCGGGGTGCAGGAACACCGCGGCGCCGGCGGCGCTGCGGGCAAGCCGCTCCTTGCCCCAGTCCAGCGCGAACGCCTCATCGACGCTCAATACGATGCCCTGCGAAGCCATTTCAATTGCCGGCTGCAGCAGCCGCTTCCACGGCAGGCGGCCATACTTTTCGTGGGCCAGTGCAAGGCCTGCCACCGTGCCCGGCACGCCCGCTGCGCGGATGCCCGCCGAATGGCCGTCGAGCTGACCGTCATCGCCGACGTAGGCATCCAGGGTGGCCAGCGCCGGAGCCGCCGAACGGTAATCGATGGCGGTGTAGCGGTCGCCGTCTGCCAGATGCAGCAGCATGAACCCGTCGCCGCCGATATTGCCTGCCCGGGGCAGGGTCACGGCCAGCACGAAGGCGGT
Source organism: Luteimonas qiangzhengi (assembly GCF_039548515.1). Taxonomy (NCBI): domain Bacteria; kingdom Pseudomonadati; phylum Pseudomonadota; class Gammaproteobacteria; order Lysobacterales; family Lysobacteraceae; genus Luteimonas; species Luteimonas qiangzhengi. The sequence goes on from NZ_JBCLVE010000011.1 coordinate 144,055, forward strand.
GGCAACAGCGGCGTCCACCGCGTTGCCTCCTTCGCGCAGCACCTGCGCACCGGCTCGGCTGGCCGCCTCGTTCTGGCTGACCACCATGCCCGAAGCGCCCGTCTCCGGCTTGTGGATGGCTTCGTAGTTGAGCAGCTGGCGGGGCTGCGCCGGCACCGCCAGCGACAGCGACAACAGGCACCCGGCAACAAGCACAGCGCACTGGCGTGCGGCGTTCCAGACCATGCGTCCTCCTCCCAGGGCAGCGGTCACGTACCACCATGCATAGATCGCCGGCGGGTGTCCCCCATCAATCCAGGGGCAACGCATACCCTGCGGTTATGGCACTCCATAACCGCAGGTTGTGCCCATGGGAAGCAAAATGAAGCCTGTTTTCCGCGGGCCGGGTTAGGCTTTGCACGCCGGTCCCCGATGGCCGGAATCCGTATCCACCCACCAGCAGGAGATGACCTGTTGTCCACTGGCACCCGGCGCCTGGCGCTCGCATGCACAGCGCTCGCAGGGCTGATGCTTGCGGCGTGCACCCACCAGCCGGCACCGCTGGACGCGCCGCCCCGCAGCGCTGGAACGGTGAGCAGCGCCCATCCACTTGCTTCACAGGCGGGGATGGAGGTGCTGGAACGCGGCGGCACCGCGATTGATGCCGCGATTGCGGTACAGGCGATGCTTGGTCTCGTCGAGCCCCAGAGTTCCGGGCTGGCCGGGGGGGCATTCCTGCTTCATTACCGCGCCCGTGACGGCCAGGTCGATGCCTACCTCGGGCGTGAGCGGGCCCCTTCGGGCGCGGGCCCCCTCCTGTTCCATGATTCCGCCGGAGGCCTGCTGCCGCGATCGCAGGCGATGCTCACGGGCCACGCCACCGGAGTGCCAGGCGTCCTGCCGGCCCTGGAAGCCGCGCACGCCGACCACGGCCGGCTCGCCTGGTCGTCGCTGTTTGCGTCTGCGGCGGAAACGGCCGATCAGGGATTCACTGTCACCCCGCGTCTGCAGCAGCACATCGAAGGCACGTTCCCGCAGGCCTCCGCCCCGGACGTGATCAGGCTTTTCTCGCATCCCGACGGACGGAAGCTGCGCGCCGGCGACGTGATGCGCAACCCCGCCTATGCGCGCAGCCTGCAGGAGATCGCGACGCGCGGCGCAGCCGCCCTGCAGACCGGGCCACTGGCGCAAGCCATCCTCGACCGGATCAGCGAGCCCCCCGGCCCGTCACCGATGCGCGCGGCGGACCTGGCCAACTACCAGGCCGAAAAAGTCCCACCGCTGTGCCGCGCCATCCGCGCCCACCTGGTCTGCGTGCCGCCGCCGCCCTCCAGCGGGGTCGGGCTGCTGCAGCTGCTGCTGTTGCTGGAAGGGACCGACATCGCGCAGCGCCCGGCCAACGATCCAGTCGCCTGGCTCACCTTCGCCGAGGCCAGCCGGCTGATGTATGCCGATCGCGACCACTACGTGGGCGATCCGGAGTTCGTCCAGGTCCCGATCGCGGGCATGCTCGACCCGGACTATCTCGACAGCCGCAGGCGCCTGCTCGGCAAGCACGCCGCGCCGGGGGCATTTGCGCCCGGCCAGCTCGCCGGCGCACCTGCGAACGCTGAGGACCATACCGCCGAACCGGCCGGCACCAGCCATTTCGTGGTGGTGGACGGCGAGGGCAACGCAGTCTCCATGACCACCACGATCGAATCGTATTTCGGCTCAGGCCGGGTCGCCGGCGGAATGCTGCTCAACAACCAGCTCACCGACTTCTCCTGGCAGCCGGGCGCGGCAGCGGCCAATGCCATCGCGCCTGCAAAGCGCCCCCGCTCATCCATGTCTCCGGTCATCGTGCTCGACGGCGACGGCAAATTTGCCGGTGCCATCGGCTCGCCGGGTGGCAATGCGATCCCTGCATACATTGGCAAGACCCTGCTGGGATGGCTGTTCTGGGACATGCCCCTGGACGAGGCCATCGCCCTGCCCAACCTGGTGGCCCGGGGCGAGCGCTTTGATGGCGAAGCCGACACCATGACGCCCGCCGTGCGGCTCGGCCTGGAACGCCTGGGCGTAACAGTGCGACCGGGCAGCGGGGAAAATTCCGGCCTGCACGGCGTCCATCTGCGCGCAGATGGCCTGCACGGCGCGGCCGATCCGCGGCGTGAGGGCACCGTATCGGCCGCTCCACCTTCTGCCAAGAAAAGTCGTGATGCCAGCATCCAACCCGACCTGTGATGTCACCGTCCTGGGGGCGGGCGTGGTCGGTATGGCCACGGCCTGGGCAGCGGCCCGGCGCGGCCTGTCGGTGGAGATCGTGGACCGCGCATCCGGACCGGCGCAGGGGGCATCGTTCGCCAACGGCGCCCAGCTCAGCTACGCCTACACGGACGCCATGGCAGGGCCATCCCTGTGGAAGCAGATCCCCGGACTGCTGACCGGCAGTGATCCCGCTTTCCGGCTCCGGTTGACGGGCAATCCTTCCATCTGGCGTTGGGGCGTCTCGTTGCTGGCCAACGCCACCAGCCGCCGGCTTCGGCGCAACACGCTGCGCACCCTGTACCTGGCCCAGGCATCGCAGAAGGCCATGCAGTCAATGCTGGATCGACATCCATTCGATTTCCAGCACCGGGTGGCCGGCAAACTGCACCTGTATTTCAGTGATGCTGCGCTGCAGGCAGGTACCGCGATGCTGGAACTGAAGCGTCCCTACGGGGTGAAACAGCAGCTGCTGGCGTTACACGAAGCCGTCGCAATCGAGCCCGCGCTGGCACAGGTACCCGGCATCCGGGGCGTGGTGTACTCCCCGGAAGAGGCCGTCGGCGATCCATGGCGTTTTTCCGCGGGGCTGCTGGACACCATGTGTGGCCGGTACCCCGTGCAGACCCGTTTCGGGTTCGATATCGAATCGGTCCAGCGCCGCGGTCCGCACTGGATGTTGCATTCGCGCGAGGGTGATGTGGCGCATGCACGGCGGCTGATCGTATGCACCGGCGTGGAAAGCGTTGCGCTACTGCGTCAACTCGGCATCCGCACGCCGCTGATGTCGATCAAGGGCTACTCGCTTACAGCCCCCTGCGGTCCCCGGGCCCCGACCGTCAGCATTACCGATACGGCGCGCAAGCTGGTGTTCTGCCGGCTCGGCAACAACATGCGCATCGCCGGCATGGCGGATATCAACGACTGGGACCCGGCCGTATCGGACGAGCGCTTTGAACAGTTTCTTGCATTGGCCCGGCAGTCGCTGCCGGAGGCTGCCGACTACTCCAGGATCCTGGATCGCTGGGCCGGACTGCGCCCGTCCACGCCGGATTCCGTTCCGATCATCGCCAACGTCCGCGAGGGCCTGACCTGCAATATCGGACACGGCATGTTCGGCTGGACGCTCGCCATGGGCAGCGCGGAGCAGGCAGTGGCGCTTGCCCTTGGCGAAGAAGGCGCCCGAGCGTGGCCAAGCTGAGGCCCATACCCTAACCTGCAGCCATGCGCCTTCGTCATATTGAAGTTTTCTACGCGGTTTACACTGCGGGTTCGATCAGCGCAGCGGCCCGAACGCTGCATGTTTCCCAGCCATCGGTGAGCAAGGTGCTCCAGCACGCCCAGAGCCAACTGGGCTTTGAGCTGTTTACCCGAGTGCGCGGCAGGCTCGTGGCCACCGATGAAGCACATGCGCTGTTCGAAGAGGTCAAGGAGATCTTCGAGCGGATGGCCTCTCTGCGCAAAACCGTTTCGAATATCCGCAACATGGATGGCGGCCACCTGCGCCTGGCAGTAGTACCGTCTCTGGGGCTGTACATTGCGCCAAGCGCCATCGCCCGCTATCGGAAGCGTTTTCCGCAGGTGACTTTCGATGTCCAGACCCTGCACCACAGTGACGTTTTCCAGGCCCTGTATGAGCGCGAATGCGACATTGCCTTCGCCTACATGCCACCCATGCACCCCCGCATGCAACGCCGGCGCCTGGGCAATGGAGAGCTGGTGCTTCTGTATGACCGCGCTTCGCTGGCCAACCCGGAAGAGCGCGTACCCATCAAACGCCTGGCCGGTCGCGAAATGGTTGGACTGGCCAACAGCGGGCCGCTCAGTGACCTCGTCGAATGTGAGCTGGAAGCGCAGGAAGTCACCCTGCGTGAAGTGGTCTCCAACCAGACCTATTACCTGGCGGCTGCGCTGACCCGGTGCGGCGCCGGCATGAGCATCATCGATGAGTTCACAGCCCGGGCTATCGCTGGCTCGGAGTTGGAGTTTCGTCCACTGGAACCTGCCATCCGGTTTGAGATCGAGTGCGTGTACCTGGAAGACCGGCCTCCCTCGCATCTGGCGGAAGCCTTCATTGAAGAATTCCGGACATCCCTCAAAGCCGCGAAAGGCCTGGGTCCGGCTGAGCCATCAACCCAGAGTCGAAAGACGCGGAAATGACAGCCCTCAACGCGACCGCGATCCGCCGGGACGCTTGCCCGGCGGTCCGCTCGCCCGCCGCTGCTGGAGCGTCTGGGCAGCGGTGGCCAGTTCACCGCGCAGCTTCAGGTAATTCCGCAGCCGGCCGGCCTCGATCTGTCCGGCCTGCAGCGCTTCGCGGATCGCACAGCCGGGCTCCTGGCCATGCTGGCAGTCGCGGAAGCGGCATTGTTCGGCGAGCGTTTCGATTTCGGTGAAACCGCCATCGGCCAGGCGCTCCTCGCCGGTGGGCTTGAGCTCGCGCATGCCCGGCGTGTCGATCAGGCAGGCGCCCGAAGCCAGCGGAATCAGCGTGCGCCAGGTGGTGGTGTGGCGCCCGCGCGAATCGCTCTCGCGCACCGCGGCGGTCTTCATCCGCTGCTCGCCGACCAGGGTGTTGGCCAGGGTGGATTTGCCCGCGCCGGAGCTGCCGACCAGCGCGGTGGTCACGCCCGGACGCAGCCACGGCAGCAGCGCATCGACGCTGGCCGGATCACGCGTATCCAGGGCCAGTGCCGGCACGTCATCGCCAAGGGTGGCGGCGAGTGCGGCCAGCGCGGCATCCACGTCGGTGTCCGGCAGATCGGCCTTGGTCAGCACCACCACCGGCTGCACGCCGGCACCGCGAACCAGCAGCAGGTAGCGCTCGATCCGGCGCGGATTGAAATCGCCGTCCAGACCGGTCACCACCATCACCACGTCCACGTTGGCGGCGATCGGCTGCTGGCGATAGTGCTCACCGGCGGCTGCACGCTTGATCAGGCTGCGCCGCGGCAGCAGGGCCACGATCCGGCCCTCCTCCAGCAGCACCCAGTCCCCGACTGCCGCCCGCCCTTGCGATGGAAAGCGCGGCAGCTGCCATTCGGGCAGGGACTCCACCACGGCGGCCGGCCCCAGGCCGTCGGTCGCCAGATAGCCGGTACGGTGCTGCTCGACGATGCGGGCAGGACGCGCCCGCGGGTGCTCCGCCATCAGCGTGTCCCAGGCCTCCGGCAGCGCTTCGCCGGCGGCGGGCCAGCCGATCGCGCGCAGCGCGGCCCGGCCCGTCTCGGCGGCGTCTGGGGTCACGCGGGAACGGTCCTGGTCAGCATCAGGCGATTCTATCGCGCCTGCGGGCAGCCCAGCGTGCCGCGCAGGCACTTTGGCATCTATGCTGGCGCCCTTTGAACGGAGGCAGGCATGAGTGCACCCGCACCGGACCGCCCGCTGCGCTACCTGGCGCTGGGTGATTCCTACACCGTCGGTGAAGACGTCGATCCCGCGCAGTCGTGGCCGGCGCAGCTGGTGCGCGTCCTCGGCGCCGAGGGCATCGCAGTGGACGGACCGCGGATCATCGCCACCACCGGCTGGACCACCGATGAGCTGGACGCGGCCATCGACGCCGCCCAGCCGGCGCACGATCACGACCTGGTGAGCCTGCTGATCGGGGTCAACAACCAGTACCGCGGCCGCAGTGTTGAAGAGTACGCAGCGCAGTTCGCGGCCCTGCTGGATCGGGCGGTGGGATTCGCCGGCGGCGACCGCGCCCGGGTGTTCGTGCTGTCCATTCCAGACTGGGGCGTGACCCCGTTTGCCGCCGCCTCCGACCGCGACACCGAAACGATCGCCACGCAGATTGACGCCTTCAACGCCGCCGCCGCGCGTCGCTGCCAAGAGCTGGGCGTGACGTTCATCGATATCACCCCTGTCAGCCGCGCCCACGGTGCGCAAGCGGACATGATCGCGCCTGACGGGCTGCACCCTTCGGCGCGCATGTACACGCTGTGGACCCGGCTTGCGCTGCCTGCGGTACGGCATCTCCTGCAGCGCAGCGACTGAATCGGGCCGGCTGCCCGGTTCCATTGACGCCCGATGCAGGCGTGTTAGCTTGTCGCCCGTTCCTGTTACCGGCCCCCCGGATGTCCTCTGCCCCCGCCGACGCCGCGCCCGACGCCCACGTATTTTCATCGCTGCGGCCGTTGGATGGTGCGCGCAGCCGCAGGATTGCAAAGGCCTTTGCGCCCCGACACCTGCTCGGCAACCGGCACGACTACTTCTACTCCCTGATCAAGCTGCGCAGCGATCCGCTGTACCCGGGCGTGCTGGCGGCACTGCGCGGCACCAAGGCGCCGGTCCTTGACCTGGGCTGCGGGCTGGGCCTGCTGTCGCATGCATTGCGTCAGGATGGCCAGTCCATCCCCTACCGCGGGGTGGATATCGATGCAGACAAGATCACCCGCGGGGCCCGGGTGGCCGCCGACTGCGGCCTGCGCGATGTGCGCCTGGAAGTCATGGATGTCGGCGCGGAGACCCCGAAGCACTGCGGCAGCGTGACCATCCTGGACGTGCTGCAGTTTCTGGATCCGCAGGCACAGCGGGCCCTGCTGACCAAGGCGGCTGCCATGATCGCGCCGCGCGGACGGCTGGTGATCCGCACCGGACTGCTCGATGAGAGCAGCCGCAGCCGCACCAGCCGGATGAGCGACCGGTTCGCCAACCTGGTGGGCTGGATGCAGGAGCGCCCGCGCAACCACCCGACCATGGATGGCCTACGCGAAATACTGGAAGGGGCCGGCTTGAAGGTGTCGGCCGCTCCCCTGTACGGCAGCACGCCGTTCAACAACTGGCTGCTGGTGGCCACGCCCGCCTCTCCCGGCCGCTGCACGACGCTACCGGACGGCTGAACCGGCGGTAGCGCCCGGCCGTTGCGCCTGGGCACCTGCCATCCCGTCCAGATCTTCAGGCAGCACGCTGGACCAGCCTTCAGCGCGCAGCCGCTCCAGCACCTTGGCCACCGTTTCAACGCTCCGCCCGTGCGGCGCGCCTTCGTGCAGCAGCACGATCGCCCCCGGCGCCAGATCCCGACCGATATCCGCGGCCACCTTGTCCGGATCAGCGCGCACCGCATCGAAGCCGCGCGCAGTCCACGCCACCCGCGCCAGACCATTGCCCCGCAGCGGCGAGGCCACGAACGGATTGGTCATGCCCACCACCGAGCGGTACCAGCGCGGTGGCGCGCCCGCGAGCTGCGCCAGGGTCCGCTGCGCCTGGTCGATTTCCGCGGCCATCCGCTTTGGCCCCAGCGCCCAGAACCAGGCCTGCGGATGGGTATGGCTGTGATTACCGATGCCGTGTCCACGGCGCACGATTTCGGCCACCAGCTCCGGCCGCCGGGCCGCGCGCTCGCCCACCAGGAAAAAGGTGGCGCGGGCCCCGTGCTGGTCCAGTAGATCAAGCAGCGCCGGGGTGTCGTCGGAGGGCCCGTCGTCGATGGTCAGCCATACGGCACGCTCACTGATCGGCAAGCGTGCGAGTACCGGCGCATACAGCCGCGCGCGGGGCATCAGCACGGCAACCACGAACGGCATATGGCTGAGCAGCAGCAGCGGCAGGCCGATGCGCCAGCCCAGCGCCCACCACGCCAGCGCCACCAGCAGCTGCGACGGCAGGAACAGCGCCAGCCAGGCGTGCGGCCAGCGCGGCACGCGATGCAGTGTTCCCCGCTCGTCCATGCGCGAATCATGCCACGGGCGTAAAATGGCCGGTCCCCCGCCGGAGAGTTTTCTGCCATGAGCCTTGATCCCAGCCTGCGCACGCGCATCGACACCCTGCTTCAGGACAACAAGGTCGTGTTGTTCATGAAGGGCCGCCCGGAAATGCCGCAGTGTGGATTTTCGGCCAAGGCCGCCGGCATCCTGCAGGGGCTGGAAGTGGAATTCGCCCACGTGGACGTGCTCAGCGATCCCGGGATCCGCGAAGGCATCAAGGCCTACGGCAACTGGCCGACCATCCCGCAGCTCTACATCGGCGGCGAGCTGGTGGGCGGCAGCGACATCATCGAAGAGATGTCCGCCAGCGGAGAGCTGAACGAGGCCCTGGGCCTGCCGCCGGTGGACCGCACCCCGCCGCAGAACGTGACCGTGACCCCGGCCGCGGCCGACATGCTGCGCAATGCGCTGGGCGAAGCCGGTCCCGACATGGCCCTGGCGCTGAGCATCGACGCCCGCTTCCGTCCGAAGTTCGAGGTGGCCAAATCCAGCCCCAACGCGATTGCAGTGGAAGCCGGCGGCCTGCGGATCCAGTTCGATCCGGCCAGCGCGCGCCGCGCCGACGGCATCACCATCGACTGGGTGGACGACATGCGCGGCAAGGGCCTGGCGATCGACAACCCGAACGCGCCCAAGCCGATGCGCCAGATCTCCCCGGCCGATGCCGACGCCAAGGTGCGCGCCGGCGAGCTGACCCTGGTGGACGTACGCGGCGCTGCCGAGCGCGCCCACGCGTCGGTCAACGTGCCGCACGAAACGCTGGACGGCGAGACCCGCGCAAAGCTGGAAGCGCTGCCCAAGGACACGGCGCTGGCGTTCCTGTGCCACACCGGCGGCAGCAGCCAGCAGGCCGTGGCCCACTTCACCGCGCTGGGCTTCACCAACATCCACAACGTGGAAGGCGGCATCGAAGCCTGGGCCACCAGCGTCGACACCTCGATCGCCCGCTACTGAGGTCCATCCGGACCACGGCGCGCTCCTACGAGGGTCCCGCTGCGCGAGACCCCTCCGCTCAGAAGCCGCCGCCGGCCTCCAGCCAAGTGTGTTCTTCCGCGGTGCTGATGCGGCCCAAAGCGCGATTGCGATGCGGGAAGCGACCGAACTGCTCGATCACTTCCAGGTGCCGGACCGCGTAATCCAGGTAGGTCCCGTCGCCCAGGCTGCGGAACAGGGACACCGAGCGCCGCTGGTCGGCCATGGTCTCCGAATGCTCAAAGGGCAGGTACATGAAGGCCCGCAGGGCCGGATTCACCTGCACGTCCAGGCCCGCGTCCACCGCCCGGTTGGCGTAGTGCAGGGCCAGGCCGTCGGTAGCGAAGGCGTGGCCGCTGTCGCGGAACACGTTGCGTGGAATCTGGTCGAGCAGGATCAACAGCGCCAGCGCGCCCTCGGCATCATCCATCCAGTGCTCATACTCGCGCCTGGCCGCGGCAAGATGGGCGGTGAGGAAGCGCGATTCGCACTCGCGATCAAACTCGTCCCCGCCGCGGAACCACTTCTGCATCCCGGCCTCGCGCCAGAACCCCACCACTTCGCTCGCCGTCGTCATTGCACCGCTCCCTTGGAAAACATTGCCCCGCGCTCAGCGCGCGGGATGGTGCGCCCATTCCGTGGTGCTGCCGTCTTCAGCCACCAGTTCGACGGTAAATGCCTGGCTGCGGCCATCGGGCACCTCCATGCCGGGCGAGCCCAGCGGCATGCCGGGCAGGACCAGCCCGCGGGCACGCGGGCGCTCGTCCAGCAGCCGGCGGATGTCCTCGATCGGCACGTGGCCTTCAATGAGATAGCCGCCGATGCTCGCGGTATGGCACGAGCCCTTGCCATAGGGCACGCCCAGCTCCTGCTTGATCGGCCCCATGTCGTTCACATCCACGGTTTCCACCGGGATCCCGGCCGCGCTGACGTGGTCGATCCAGACCACGCAGCAACCGCAGGACGGCGTCTTGTAGACGGTCATGGTGGGCCAGCCGGTTGTCGGCGCATCGGCGTCTGCGGGCGTCGTGGTCGTGGTCGTGGTCGTGGTCGTGGTCGTGGTCGCGGGCGCGGGCGCGCCCGTGGCTGTCGCTGCTGCGACTACGGGGTCGGAGGTCGCCGCCACGGGCTCCGGTTCGGCGCATGCGGCCAGGACAAGTGCCGCGGCAGCCGCTGGGATCAGGATCCAGCCTTTCAGATGTTTCATAGGGTTCATCCGCTTGCTCCAGTGCTTTTGCAATTCAGAACCGCAGGTGGCGCACGGATCTGCCGTTGCGCCGGATCAGGCGCAGCGCCTCGATCCCGACCTGGATGTGGTTCTCCACGTAGTCCGCGCTGACCACCGCGTCGCTGGCCTCGGTCTTCACCCCTTCCGGAATCATCGGCTGGTCGGACACCAGCAGCAGCGCGCCGCTCGGGATCCGGTTGGCGAAACCGGCGGCGAAGATGGTGGCCGTTTCCATGTCGATCGCCATGCAGCGCAGCCGCCGCAGGTAATCCTTGAACGCCTCGTCGTGCTCCCACACCCGGCGATTGGTGGTGTAGACGGTGCCGGTCCAGTAGTCGTGGTCAAGGTCGCGGATCATGGTCGAGACCGCACGCTGCAGGGCGAATGCCGGCAGCGCGGGCACTTCGGCGGGCAGGTAGTCGTTGCTGGTGCCCTCGCCACGGATCGCCGCGATCGGCAGCACCAGGTCGCCCAGCTGGTTCTTCTTTTTCAGCCCGCCGCACTTGCCCAGAAACAGCACCGCCTTGGGCGCGATGGCCGAGAGCAGGTCCATCAGCGTGGCCGCGTTGGGGCTGCCCATGCCAAAGTTGATCATGGTGATGCCATCGGCGGTGGCGCTGGGCATCGGCCGGTCGCGGCCCACTACCGTGGCGCCGGTGAGGCGGCTGAAGTGGTCCAGGTAGCCGCCGAAGTTGGTCAGCAGGATGTGCTGGCCGAATTCGGCCAGCGGCACGCCGGTGTAACGCGGCAGCCAGTTTTCAACAATCTGTTCTTTTTCTTTCATCCGGCCATTCTGCCATGGCATGACTTCAGTCACGTTGGCAGGCCGCAGGCCCCGGGCTAGTTTGCAGGGCTGGATGATCATCACTGGGGAACCACCATGTTGCGACCACTGACCGCCGCGCTCGCCGCGGTGCTGTTTGCCCTGCCCGCTGCGGCCGGGGCCAATGAGGGAGCCAAGGTTCCCCGCTTTGCCGAAGACCCGTACACCAGCACCTATGTGCCGGTCGCGGCTGCGCCGGTGCTGATCCAGGGCACCACCGTGCTGACGGGCAACGGCGAGCGACTGGAAGGTGCCGATGTGCTGATGGAAGGCGGCCGTATCACCGCGGTAGGCCAGGGCCTGGAAGCGCCCGCCGGCGCCGTGCTGGTGGATGGCGCCGGCAAGTGGGTGACCCCGGGCCTGATCGACGTGCACTCACATCTGGGCGTCTACCCCAGCCCCGGCGTGCGCGCGCACAGCGACGGCAACGAGATGACCGGCGCGGTCACCGCGCACGTGTGGGCCGAGCACTCGGTGTGGCCGCAGGATCCCGGCTTTGGCGCGGCGCTGGCCGGCGGCGTGACCTCGCTGCAGATCCTGCCCGGCTCGGCCAACCTGGTCGGCGGGCGCGGGGTGACGCTGAAGAACGTGGCCTCCACCACGGTGCAGGAAATGAAGTTCCCCGGCGCTCCGCACGGGCTGAAGATGGCCTGCGGTGAAAACCCCAAGCGGGTCTACGGTCAGCGCGGCGGCCCGGCCACGCGCATGGGCAACATGGCCGGCTACCGCGCCGCCTTCATCGACGCGGCCGAATACCTGCGCAAGCACGATGACTCCGGCGACTCGTCATCCAGCCGCCGCGGGCGTGATTCCTCCAACGGCAGCGGCCCGGGCAAGCGCGACCTCAAGCTGGACACCCTGGCCGGCGCCATCAACGGCGACGTGCTGGTGCACATCCACTGCTACCGCGCCGACGAGATCGCCCAGATGATGGACCTGGCCGAGGAATTCAACTTCCAGGTCGCCGCCTTCCACCACGGCGTGGAGGGTTACAAGCTGGCCGATGAACTGGCCCAGGCCAACACCTGCGCCGCCCTGTGGGCCGACTGGTGGGGCTTCAAGATGGAAGCGCTGGACGGCATCCAGGAGAACATCGCCCTGGTCGACCGCCCGGAAGGCAGCTGCGCGATCGTGCATTCCGATTCGGCCGAGGGCATCCAGCGCCTCAACCAGGAGGCTGCCAAGGTGATCGCCAGCGCCAGCCGCGCGGGCATGGACATTGCCCCCGAACGCGCCATCCGCTGGCTGACCGCCAACCCCGCCCGCTCGATGGGCATCGCCGACCAGGTCGGCACCCTGGAGGCCGGCAAGATGGCCGACGTGGTGCTGTGGAACGGCAACCCGTTCAGCTCCTACGCGCTGGCCGAGAACGTGTGGATCGACGGTGCCCTGCTCTACGACCGCGCCAATCCCGCGCTGCAGCCGGTGACCGATTTCAGCCTTGGCTTCGGCGTTGAAGGAGGTGCCCGATGAGCCGCCGCAGTTTCCGTATCCATGCGCTGGCGACCGCCGCGTTGGCACTGGGTCTGGCCGCGCCCGCGCTTGCCCAGGACCTGCTGATCCGCAACGCCACCGTGCACACCGCCACCGAGCGCGGCACGCTGCAGAACACCGACGTGATGGTGCGCGGCGGGCGCATTGTCGGCATCGGCAGCGGTCTGGCCGCCGACGGCGTGCGCAGCGTCGATGCGCAGGGCAAGCCGCTGACCCCGGCACTGTTTGGCGGCATCACCGGCATGGGCGTGGAAGAGGTCTCGGGCGAAGACAGCGCGCGCGACAATTCGCTGGCCCTGGGCGATGGCGCCAAGGACATGGTGGTGCGGCCGGAGTTCGATGTGACCCTGGCCTACAACCCGGACTCGATGCTGATTCCGGTCGCCACGTACGAGGGCATCGGCTTCACCCTGGTCAGTCCCGGCACCTCCGCCGGTGGCTCGATCATTGGTGGACAGGGCGCGGTGTTCCGCCTGGATGGAGATCCGGACCCCACCGGGCCGAAGGTGTTGGCCCTGCGTCTTGGTGCAGGCGCCTCCAGCCTGTCCGGCAGCTCGCGGGCCGGCCAGTGGATGCTGCTTGATCAGCTGATCGATGAAGCCCGCGGCCGCATTCCGGCCGACTCGCACGCCGCCCTGCTGACTCCGGCCGGGCGCACCACGCTGGCCCGGTTCCTGGACGGCAACGGACGGATCGTGGTGGGCGTGGACCGGGCGGCTGATATCCGTCAGCTGCTGCGCTGGGCTGGCCGCCATGGCGTCAGCATTGCCATCAGCGGCGGCGCCGAGGCGTGGCGTCTGGCCCCGCAGCTGGCCGCGGCCAACGTGCCGGTGTTCGTCGACCCGCTGGACAACCTGCCCTCGGGCTTCGATCAGATCGCAGCCACGCTGGAGAACGCGGCGCGCCTGCGGTCGGCCGGGGTCAAAGTGGGCTTCACCCAGTCGGGCGATGCCTCGCACAACGCGCGCAAGGTGCGCCAGCTGGCCGGCAATGCGGTGGCCCACGGCCTGTCCTGGGATGACGGCCTGGCGGGCCTGACCCGGGTGCCTGCCGAAGCCTTCGGCGTGGCTGACCAGATCGGCACGATCGAGGTGGGCAAGCGCGCCGACCTCGCCCTGTGGACCGGCGACCCGCTGGACGTGGCCCACACCGCCGAGAAGGTGTGGTTCAACGGTGCACCGATCCAGATGCGTTCGCGCCAGACCGAGCTGCGCGACCGCTACATGCACCGTCCCGCACCGCGCGCCGAGGGCGGCCTGCCCAGGGCTTACCAACAGCGCTGATCCGGCACCAGCCAAGCCCTTGCGGCCAGCCGAAACCTGCCAGCCCGGCCTTGATTGCAATCAAGGCCGGGCTTCTTTTTTGTGCCGATGATCAGGTCTGCACAGGCAGAAGGAGGAAGTGACATGCATCCGGTACTGGTTGAACTGTTGGCCCGTCCCGTCGGCTGGCTGACCATCGGGGGAATGCTGATCATGATCGGACTGACGGCAGGCGTGCCGCTGTTCATCCGTCATCGCGAAAAGCTCGAAGCCGCCGAAGCAGCGCGCAACAGCAAGTCCTGATCCGTCGCAACGCCGCGGCAACGCAGGAGCGGGCAAACTGGGGGTCGTTTATCAACCAGAGGATTGCCCATGGCCGTCTACGACATCCGGATTCCCGACACCTCTCGCCTGGACCAGGCGGGACAGTTCGCGCTTGATTCCCGCGGCCCGGACGGCATTGCCGCCGAGCTGCAGGACGCCCTGCGCGGGACCGCCCTGTTTGAACGCTGGCGCCAGACTCAGGACGAGCCGGACGAAGTGGACCCGGCCCTGGGGGCGGTGGATGCGCAGACCACGGTGACGGGTCGCCAGCGCAACCTTGGGGTCGACCTGGTGGTGACCACCACCATTCCCGGTGATCTGCTGCGCCATCGCCTCGGCCTGCTGGCCGGCAAGGCGTGGGAACTGCGCGACGTACGCTGACGGCGCGCATTGATGACCCTTTCTTCCCGGCAGGTGCTGCTGTCATGGAGCGGCGGCAAGGACGCGGCGTGGACCCTGCATCTGCTGAAGCAGGACCCAGCGGTACGCGTCGTCGGCCTGCTCACCACGTTCACCGAAGGCCATGAGCGGGCCTCGATGCAGGGCGTGCGCCGCGATGTGATCCGCGCCCAGGCCGATGCCGCGGGCCTGCCGCTGATTGAATCGATGATCCCGCAGGACTGCGACAACGCCCGCTACGAAGCGGCGTTTGCCGACGGCCTGGCACAGGCCGCCGCCCGCTGGCCCGGGCTGTCCACGATGGCCTACGGCGACCTGCTGCTGGCCGACGTGCGCGACTGGCGCCAGGCCCTGTGCGCGCGACTGGGCTGGGATGCGCTGTTTCCGCTGTTCGGCATGGACACCACGCGGGTGGCCGGCGACATGATTGCCGCTGGCATGCGTACTCACCTGTGCTGCGTGGACACCACGCTGCTGGATGCCGGCTTTGCCGGCCGGCTGTTCGACGCGGCGCTGCTGGACGCACTGCCCGAGGGCGTCGACCCCTGCGGTGAAAACGGCGAGTTCCACACCTGCGTCAGCGCCGGACCGATGTTTGCCAGTCCGCTGCCGCTGCAGCGCGGCGACACCGTCCTGCGCGACAGCCGCTTCGCCTACACCGACTTCACTCTCACGGAACCGGCCCCGCCCCTGTAGGAGCGCGTCATACGCGCGAAACCGCGTGACGCCTGGCGGTCTGCGTGGCTTCGGCCGGGACATCGGTACCGAAGCCACGCGCCGCAATCAATGTCACGCGGTTTCGCGCGCATGGCGCGCTCCTACAAAAAATGGCCGGGCGCGAGCGCCTGACCCTCAGCCTCAGGCCTTCAGGGCCTTGGCGTGGTGGTCGATGTGATCGCCGATGAAGCTGGAAATGAAGTAGTAGCTGTGGTCATAGCCCGGCTGCATGCGCAGCTCCAGCGGATGACCCGCGGCCTCGGCCGCTTCGCGCAGCAGCTGCGGCTTGAGCTGACCTTCGAGGAATTCGTCGGCATCGCCCTGGTCGATCAGCAGCGGCAGCTTCTCCGCCGCCCCCCGCTTCACCAGCTCCACCGTGTCGTACTGCCTCCACGCCTCGCGGTCGTCGCCGAGATACGCGCCGAATGCCTTCTCGCCCCACGGCACCTGGGTCGGCGCCACGATCGGCGAGAACGCCGACACGCTGCGGTAGCGGCCGGGGTTCTTCAGCGCGATCATCAGCGCGCCGTGACCGCCCATCGAGTGCCCGCTGATGGCGCGCACGTCGCTGGCCGCGGAGTCGGCTTCCACCCACGCCGGCAGCTCGTCGACGATGTAGTCGTACATGCGGTAGTGCTTCGCCCACGGATCGCGGGTGGCGTTGACGTAGAAGCCGGCGCCCTGACCCAGGTCGTAGGCCTCGTCGTTGGGCACGTCGTCGCCGCGCGGACTGGTGTCCGGCGCTACGATGATGATCCCGTGCTCGGCGGCGTAGCGCTGCGCGCCGGCCTTGGTGATGAAGTTCTGCTCGTTGCAGGTCAGGCCCGAGAGCCAGTACAGCACCGGCAGCTTTTTGCCCTGCCCTGCCTGCGGCGGCAGGTACACGCCCACGGTCACTTCGCTGCCGAGCACGTCGGAGCGGTGGCGATACACATCCTGCCAACCGCCGAAACAGGCGCGGTGTTCAATTCGTTCGGTCTTACTCATGGATTCCTCCTCTTGTCGGAACGCGCGCCGGTAAGCCCGCGTCCCGCCGTCAGTAGGAGCGCGCCATGCGCGCGAAACCGCGTGACATCCAGCGTCGCGATGTGGCATCGGCCGGGGCGATCCGGCCGAAGCCCCTCCGTGCGGATCATCGTCACGCGGCTTCGCGCGTATGACGCGCTCCTACAAGGGTTCGAGATGACGTCCCCGCTGCTCAGTAACGGATGACGGTGCGGATGGACTCGCCCTTCTCCATCAGTTCGAAGGCTTCGTTGATGCGCTCCAGCGGCAGGGTGTGGGTGACGAAGGGTTCGAGCTTGATGTCACCCTTCATCGCGTCCTCGACCATGCCCGGGAGCTGGGTGCGGCCCTTCACGCCGCCAAAAGCGGTGCCCAGCCATTTGCGCCCGGTCACCAGCTGGAACGGACGGGTGCTGATTTCCTTGCCCGCCCCCGCCACGCCGATGATCACGCTCTGGCCCCAGCCGCGGTGCGCGCATTCCAGCGCCGCGCGCATCACTTCCACGTTGCCGATGCACTCGAAGCTGTGGTCAACGCCCCACTCGGTCATCTCCACGATCACCTGTTGGATCGGCTTGTCGTGGTCCTTGGGGTTCACGCACTCGGTGGCGCCCATCTGCTTCGCCAGCTCGAACTTCGAAGGGTTGGTGTCGATGGCGATGATGCGCCCGGCCTTGGCCTGCATCGCACCCTGGATCACCGCCAGGCCGATCGCGCCCAGGCCGAACACGGCAACGCTGTCACCTTCCTGCACCTTCGCCGTGTTGTGCACGGCGCCGATGCCGGTGGTCACGCCACAGCCCAGCAGGCAGGTGTGCTCCGGGTTGGCCTCCGGGTTGACCTTGGCCAGAGAAACTTCGGCCACCACGGTGTGCTCGGCGAAGGTGGAGCAGCCCATGTAGTGGTACACCGGCTTGCCCTTGTAGCTGAAGCGGGTGGTGCCATCGGGCATCACGCCCTTGCCCTGGGTGGCGCGCACGGAGACGCACAGGTTGGTCTTGCCGGACTTGCAGAACAGGCACTCGCCGCACTCGGCGGTGTACAGCGGGATCACATGATCGCCGGGCTTGACGCTGGTCACGCCCTCGCCCACTTCCACCACGATGCCCGCGCCCTCGTGGCCGAGCACCGCCGGGAACACGCCCTCCGGATCCTCGCCCGACAGGGTAAAGGCGTCGGTGTGGCACAGCGCGGTGTGGGTGATCTTCACCAGCACCTCGCCCTTCTTCGGGCCCTCCAGGTCAAGCTCGACGATCTCAAGCGGCTTTCCGGCTTCGAAGGCAACGGCGGCACGTGTTTTCATGGCGATACTCCTGCAACGAACGATGTATGGGGAAGCGGCGCCCGGCGCCGCGGTGACGATCTACTTCAGATAGGAGCGGATCAGCCCGGTCATCTCGGTGACCCGCGCCTGGCGGTCGGCCGGGTCGCTGGCGGGCTGGCCGAACTGCTCGCGCAGATGCGATTCCAGCACCTCGCTCATCAGCCCGTTGACCGCGCCGCGGATGGCCGCGATCTGCTGCAGCACCGGCCCGCAGTCGGCACCCGCCTCCAGCGCGCGCTCCAGCCCGTCGCACTGCCCGCGGATGCGCCTGATACGCGCCAGGACCTTTTTTTTCTCTTCGGGCGAGTGCGGCATGGCAGCTGTGGAAACTATAGTGGGGGATAGTATATCGGCCCGCGTCGGCCCCGGCCAACGGACAAGCCGGTCGACCCTTGTCCATACTGGATGCATGACGCTTGGACACCCTGTGAAATTCCTGCATACCGCCGACTGGCAGCTCGGCAAAACCTTCGGTTTCGAAGCCAACGACGATGGCCGCGACCCGGCCGGCGCCCTCGCCCAGGCGCGGTTTGACGCCGTGGCCCGGATCGCCCGCCTTGCGGTGGAACACGACGTTGCCGCAGTGCTGGTGGCCGGCGACGTGTTCGAGAAGCCCGGCCTGTCGGATGACTCGCTGCGCCGCGCCTTCCACGCGATGTCCGGCTTTACCGGGTCGTGGGTACTGCTGCCCGGCAACCATGACGCGGCGCTGGCCGAGAGCGTGTGGACGCGCTCCCGGCGCCTGGGCATCGTGCCGGCCAACGTGGTGCTGGCACTGGAGCCCGGAGTGACCGAGCTGGCGGATGCCGGCCTGGCCATCCTCGCCGCGCCCCTGACCCAGCGCCACGTGCACGATGACCTGACTGCGGCCTTCGACGGATGGGACACCCCGCCCGGCCTGCTGCGCATCGGCCTGGCGCACGGCAGCGTTGCCGGCATCCTGCCCGAGCAGGCCGACTCGCCCAATCCGATCACACCGGACCGCGCCGCGCGGGCCCGGCTCGATTACCTCGCACTAGGCGACTGGCACGGCACCAGGCAGGTCGATGCGCGCACCTGGTACAGCGGCACACCCGAGCAGGACCGCTTCAAGGACAACGATCCGGGCAACGTGCTGCTGGTGAAAATCGACGCGCCCGGCGAGGCGCCCGACGTCACCCCGCTGCGGGTAGGTCGCTTCCGTTGGCAGGAGCGCAACCTGCGCGTGGACGGAGCGGCTGACGTGGAACGGTTGGCGGAGGAGCTGCGGAACCTGGGCGACAGCGACGTGGTGCGTCTGACCGTCGAGGGCATGGCTGATTTCACCACCGCCGGGCAGCTTCGCCTGGCGATCGATGACGCGCGGGCCCGGGCCCACGTGCTGGAAGCCGACCTGACCGGCCTGCGCCTGGATCCCACCGAGGCCGACCTTGCCGCCATGCACGTCGATGGCGCGCTGGCGGACGTGGTGGCGGAGCTGCGCTCACTGCAGGAAGACCCCGCGCAGGCGGACGTGGCGCGCGAGGCCCTGCGCCAGCTGTTCGACGTGCTGCAGCGCACGGAAGGAGCGACGGCATGAAGCTGCAGCGCCTGCGACTTGAGCAGTTCCGAAAGTTCACCGTACCGATTGAAATCGCCGATCTGGAAGATGGCCTGAACGTCTTCCATGGTCCCAACGAAGCGGGCAAGAGCACCCTCGCCCACGCCCTGCGCACACTGTTTTTCGAGAAGCACAAAACCCGCGGCGACTTTGCCGCCACCATCGTGCCGGCCGGGTCGGACGGCGCCGCACCCAGCCTGGAGGCCGACTTCCGCCTGGGCTCCGAGCAGTGCAGCGTGCACAAGAGCTTCGTACACAAGCCGCGCGCCCGACTGGTCATTGCCGACCGCAGCTGGGACGGCGACGACGCCGATGAAGAGCTGGCCCGACGCCTGGGGTTTGACCTGACCGGCAAGGGTGCCAGCCGTGCCGAAACCCGCGGCATCCCCGGCCTGCTGTGGATCGAACAGGGCGACAGCCACAGCCTGGCCACGCCGCTGCAGCATGCCCGCAGCACTCTGCAGGAGCGCCTGCAGGACATCATCGGCGACATCGCCAGCAGCGCCGGCGGGCGCGTGGCGGCGGCGGTGGAAAAAGAATTGCGCACCCTGCTGACCCGCACCGGCCGGCCCACCGGCGTACTGGCCGAAGCCACCAGCCAGCTTGAAGCCGCCCGCGATCAGCAGGCGCAGCTGCAGGAGCGGGCCGACGGCTATGCCGCCCTGATCGACCAGCTGGCCAGGGACAGCGACCAGTTCAACCAGCTGCAAAGCAGCAAGCCGTGGGAGGAGATCCAGGCCAGCAAGAAAGCCGCCGAAGAGCAGCTCGCCCGCCTGCAGCCTCAGACCCGTGAACTGGAAGACAGAACCCGCGAGCTGCATGAAGTCCGCCAGCGCATCGAGGACACCGCGGCCCAGCGCCAGGCCCGGGCGGACCGGCTGGACGAACTGCGTCGGCAGCGCGCCGAACTGGAGCAGGGCGAAGCCGCCATCGAAGGATTGGCCGCGCAACAGGCCCAGGCCCGGTCACGGCACGATGCGTCGCAGGACGTGCGCAAGCGCGCCCTGGCCGCGCTGCGCGTCGCCGAACAGGAAGCCGACCGCGCCCGCCTTGCCACCGACGCCCAGCGCTTTGCCACACAGCAGGAACAGGCCACCCGGGTGCTCGCACAGGTCGCCACCGAAGCCGAGGCCATCGCCGCTCTGCGCACACGCGCTGCCGCAACCGCCATCGACGACAGCCTGCTTGAAGGTCTGCACACGGTCGAAGCCGCGCTGCACGAAAGCCGCATCCGCCGCGAGGCCGTCGCCACCCGCATCCGCTGGCGCCTGCACCCGGGACAGACCGTGCAGGCCACCGGCCGGGACGATCTGGACGGCAAAGGGCAGCTGCTGGTCGGCGGCCCGCTGACCCTGGGAATCGACGGCGTCGGCGAGATCGACATTGTCCCCGGCGGCCAGGACGTCCAGCGCCTGGCTCAGCAAGCCGACACCCTGGAAGCCGAGCGTCAGCGCCTGCTCGGCCAGCTTGGCGTCGCCAGCCTGGCGGAGGCGGACGAGCGCCGCGAAGCCCACGCACGCGTGCTCAACGACATCCGCGAGCGCGAACGTACCCGCGACGTGGCTCTCGGCGGCCAGAACGAAGACCACTGGCGCACCGCCCTGGCCGAGGCGAAGGGACAGGCCGAAGAGACCGGCCGCCGCTTGGCGACGCTGACCGTTGCCGACGCGGACACGGATGCGGAAGCAGTGCCACTGGAGGAAGCCCGGCGCCAGCTAGAGGATGCCGAGCGCGAGGCGCAGGCCGCAGACAGCCAGCTGCAGGCGTGCGGGCAGGCGGTCACCTCCGCGCAGCTGCAGCTGGGGCGGCTGCAGGCCGGGATCGAGGCCGCCAGCCGCACGCTGGAAAGCCCTCAGGCCAGCGAGCTCGACGCACGCCAGCTCGCCCGACTGGAGAGCGATCGGGCCCAGGCGTCCCGGCTGGGCATTGAGATCGCGCGGCTGCAGGCCGCCCTGCAGGAACACAATCCCGAGCTGCTGCGCGCCGACATCGCCCGCTTCGAGCGCTCGCTCCAGGGCCTGGAACACGAGCGCAGCACCCTGCGCGACACCATCACCCGCACCCGTTCCAAAGTGGAAACGCTGGGCGTGGACGGCATCGACGAGAAGCTGGCCGCCGCCACCATCAGCGTTGAGCGTCTGCAGCGCCGCCATGCGCAATACCAGCTGCGCGCCGATGCCCTGCAGCTGCTGCACGAGCGGATCGAAGCCAGCCAGCGCGCGCTGGCCGAACGCCTCTATGCCCCGCTCAGGAAGCGGCTGGGTCACTACCTGGCAATCCTGTTTCCGGGTGTGGCGGCTGACGTTGAAATCGAGCAGCTGTCGCCGACCGGCCTGTCACGCGCCGGCAGCGCACTGGCGCTGGACGAACACAGCCACGGCACCCGCGAGCAGCTCGGCGTGTTGGCCCGCTTCGCCTATGCGGACCTGCTGCAGCAGGCGGGCCAGCCCACCCTGCTGGTGCTGGACGACGCGCTGGTGCACAGCGATGCAGACCGCCTCGGGCGGATGAAGCGTATCGTGGACGACGCGGCCAGCCGCCATCAGATCCTGCTGTTCACCTGCCATCCGGACGCTTGGCGCGACGCCGGCGCCAGCCGCTTTATCGACGTTGGCGCCTTGGGCTGATTGCGCCGCCCCACCCCCTCGCGCTTCACGGAGATCCAGTCATGACCATCAAAGCCTACGGCGCCCACGCCGGCGACCAGCCGCTGGTCCCCATCGACATCGCCCGCCGTGCCACCGGCGCGGAAGACGTGCGCATCGACATCGCCTACTGCGGCGTCTGCCACTCAGACCTGCACCAGGTGCGCGCGGAGTGGGCGGGCACCCTGTTTCCGTGCGTGCCGGGGCACGAGATCGTTGGTCGGGTGGCCGAGGTCGGCGCTTCGGTCACCGGCTTCAAGCCCGGCGACCTGGTGGGCGTGGGCTGCATCGTCGACAGCTGCCGCACCTGCGACGAATGCGGCGACGGCCTGGAGAACTACTGCGATCGCATGGTCGGCACCTACAACGGCCGCACCGATGATCTGCCGGGTCATACCCTGGGCGGCTACGCGCAGGCGATCGTGGTCGATCAGCGCTACGTGCTGCGCATCAGCCACCCCGAAGCCGACCTGGCCGCGGTCGCGCCGCTGCTGTGCGCCGGCATCACCACCTGGTCGCCGCTGCGCCACTGGAAGGTGGGCCCGGGCATGAAGGTGGGCGTCGTCGGCATTGGCGGGCTGGGCCACATGGGCATCAAGCTGGCCCACGCGCTGGGCGCACACGTGGTGGCGTTCACCACCTCGGAGGGCAAGCGCGAGGAGGCGCGCAAGCTGGGAGCGGACGAAACCGTGGTGTCGCGCAACGAAGACGAAATGGGCGCACACCGCAACAGCTTCGACTTCATCCTCAACACCGTCGCCGCACCGCATGACCTCGATGCCTACATCAGCCTGCTGCGGCGCGACGGCACCATGGCGCTGGTCGGCGCCCCGGCTACCCCGCACCCCTCGCCGCAGGTATTCAACCTGATCATGAAGCGCCGCAGCCTGGCCGGCTCGCTGATCGGCGGCATCCCGGAAACCCAGGAGATGCTGGACTTCTGCGCGAAGCACGGCATCACCGCCGACATTGAAATGATCCGCGCCGAGCAGATCAACGACGCCTACGAGCGCATGCTCAAAGGCGACGTGCGCTACCGCTTCGTGATCGACAACGCCAGCCTGTAAGCGCGGGAGCAAGCGCCGTGATCTACGCCCTGTTGGCAGTGGCCGCGCTGATGTTCGGCCTCTACAACGTGTTCATCAAACTCTCCGCCGATCACATCCAGGCGGTGCTCGGCGCGGTGGTGCTGCAGTTCGTGGCCGCGTTCATGGGGCTGGCGTGGCTGCTGTACCTGCAGGCCACGCAAGCGGGGAGCCTGCACTTCAACAGTCGCGGGCTGGCCCTGGCCGCCTTCGCCGGCGTGGCGATCGGGCTGGTCGAGATCCTCACCTTCTTCGTCTATGGCCGCGGCCTGCCGGTGGCGGTGGGCAACCCGCTGATCATCGGCGGCTCGCTGCTGGTGACCACCACGGCCGGGATCCTGCTGCTGCGCGAGTCGCTGAGTCCGGTGCAGCTGGCGGCGATCGGCCTGATCGGACTGGGCATCGCCGCGTTCGCGTGGGAGGCTGCGCGGCAGGGTTGAGCAGAATCAGCTCCGTGCCGACGCCTCTGTGCCCGCCTTCGTGTCAGTGAACAGCCGCTTGCGACGCCAGCCGCCCCAGCGGTAGTAGGCGGCAGAGAACAGGCTGCTCAGCAGGAAGCTGAGGCCAATACCCAGCGCAATGCCGTTCTCGCCGTATCGGTCGGCAAGCGCGTAGGCCAGCGGCACGCGCAGTATCCACAGCGAGATGATGTTGAGCGCCAGCACCTGGAACATGGCGCCGGAGCCACGCACCACGCCGTTGAAAATGAAGTTCAAACCGATGAACGGATAGAACAGGGCGATGGTGCGCAGGTAGGACACGCCGAACGCCACGCTGGCCTCGTCACGGACGAACAGCCGCACCAGCGGCTCGGCGGCGAGCATCAGCACCGCGGCGATCGCCGCCATGGTGGCCAGGTTGAAGATGACGCCGGCGCGGGTCGCCTGCCCGACCCGGTCCCAGCGGTTCGCGCCGATGTTCTGCGCGGCCATCGCATTGACCGCCATGCCCAGGGCGACGCCCGGCAGCAGCACGATGCTGTCCAGGCGCTGGGCGGCGCCGAACCCCGCCACCACGCCTTCGCCAAACGAGTTGACCAGCGACAGCAGCACCGTCAGCCCGGCGTAGATGACGATCATCTGGATGCCGGAAGGAATACCCAGTTCCAGCACCGCACGCACGTGCTCCAGCTTCGGCATCCGCGGTCGCGGCGCGTGCACGCCCGGCCAGTGCGCCAGATGGAACAGGCTGTAGACGAAGGCCGCCGCCTGCGCCAGCACCATCGCCCACGCCGCACCGGCCACGCCCAGGCCAAGCCCGACGATCGCCAACGGCACCATTGCAGCCGCAAGCACCGTGGCTAGCAGCACGAAATACAGCGGCGTACGACTGTCGCCAAAGCCGCGCAGCATGCTGCCAATGAAGTTGTAGCCCACCAGCGCCAGGGTGCCGGCCAGGTTGATCCGCAGGTACGCCCGGGCCGGTTCCATCACCGCTTCGGGCGTATTGAGCAGCACCAGCAGCCGCTCCGCATGGACGAACCCCGCCGCACCGACCAGCACCGACAGCCCACCAAGGATGATCACGAACGCGCCCAGCGCGGCGTTGATGCCGTCGCGGTCATTGGCGCCGCGCAGCTGGGCGAAGATGGTCAGGGTGGCGTTGTTCAGCCCCAGCACGAAAGCCAGCACCACCTGCAGCACCGTGGTGGCGATGGTCACCGCCGCAAACGCGTCGCTGCCGAGCAGGTTGCCCACCCACAGCCCGTTGACCAGCTGCATCGACGCCTGCAGCAGGTTGGCCGCCAGGATCGGCAGCGAGAACAGCATCAGCTTGCGCGGGATGGAACCCACGGTGAAGTCGGAGCGGGAAGCGGGCATTCGGCGCGCCGGCGCGGCCGCCTGGCAGCGGCGCCGGTCGGGAGGTGGGCGAACCACTGGAGATGGGCCCGATTGCGCGCCTTTTCAATCAGCCTCACGGAAGGCACCGCTAGACTGGAGCCCTCCACGCTGCTGCCTGTTTCGCCATGCACCTCCCCCTGCGCCTCCCCACTCGCCTGCCCACGTTCACCGCTGCCCTGTGCCTGGCACTGACCCTCACCGCCTGCGTCACCGCGCCCGATCCTGCCGACACCGGGCCAAGGATTGGCGAGCAGCGCGAAGCCACGCTGTTCTGGAGCCAGGCCGAGCGCGAAGCAGGGATGCGGAACATGCACCTGCTCTTCCCGAGCGACGTCGCCACTCATGGCGCACAAGTACGCCCACTGCCGGAAGGCGCGCCGCTGGTGCTGGACGCCGACGTGCTCAACACCGACAGGCTCGACAGCTACATGGACCAGCACCACATCGCCGGTCTGATGGTGCTGCAAGATGGCAAGGTCCGGCTGGAGCGCTACGGTCTGGAGTTCGGTCCGGAGCAGCACTGGGAGTCGTATTCGGTCGCCAAGTCGATCACCTCCACCCTGCTGGGCATCGCCCTTGAGCAGGGCTATCTGCACGACCTCGACGACCCGCTGACCAGCTACATTCCAGAACTGGCTGGCAGCGCCTATGAGGGCGTCACGGTGGCCCAGCTGCTCACTATGACCTCGGGCGTGCGCTGGAACGAGGACTACGCCGACCCGCAGTCCGACGTGGCCCGGATGTATCTCGGCGCCTGCGTGCCTGGCAAGTCACATGCGCTGTCGTACCTGCGCCAGCTGCCGCGCGAGCACGCGCCCGGCGCGCACTGGAGCTACAACACCGCCGAGACCGACCTGATCGGCCTGGTGGTCGAGCGCGCCACCGGCCAGCCGCTGGCGCACTACCTGTCCGACACGATCTGGAAGCCATACGGCATGGCCGCCGACGCCTATTGGATCCGCGACGAATGCGACGCCAGCAACACCGGCGGCAGCGGCCTCTCGGCGACCCTTGGCGACTACGCCCGGCTGGGCCAGTTCATGCTCGAAGGCGGGCGCATCAACGGCCAGCAGGTGATCGCCGAAGCCTGGATGCAGGGCGCGGTGCGCGGCCAGGACAGCGAAGGCGCGCCCGAGCGCGGCTACGGCTACCAGTGGTGGACCGATACCGACGGCAGCTATTTCGCGGTCGGCATCTTCGGCCAGATGCTCTACATCGATCCCGCCCGGAACCTGGTCATCGCCCAGCTGGCGGCCTGGCCGCAGGCCACCTCCAGCGAACTGGTGGCGGCGCGGCGCGCACTGGTTGAAGCGGTGAAGCAGTCGGTGGACGCCGAACGCTGAATCCCTGCGCCCGGCCGATCCACGCAGCCCAGCCGGCTCAGCGCAGCAGCAGCACCGGGATCCGGCAGGTGCGCAGCAGCGTCGTGGTAGTGCTGCCCACCAGCAGCCGGCGGATGCGCGAATGCCCGTAGGCACCCATCACCAGCAGATCCACCCCGCCCTGCTCCACCTCGCGGGTAATGACCTCGTCGGGGTCGCCGGGCAGGATCCGCCCGGTGGCCTGCAGCCCCGCTTGCGTCAGCCGCTCCAGCGCCCAGGCCTGGGCACTGCGATTGGCTTCGCTGTCCGCGCCCACCGTCACCACGTCGATTGCCAGCCCCGCGCACAGCGGGCTGTCGGCCACCATCTCCACGCCCTTGCGCGAGGTGGGGCTGTTGTCGAACGCGATCAGCACGCGCTGGATGTCGATGAAGCTGCGTGAAGCCACCAGCAGCGGCCGGTGCACCGCGCGCACCACGCGTTCAAGCTGGCTGCCCAGGTGGCCCTTGGCGAAGTCGGCGTGCTCGCCGCGCTTGCCAATCACGAACAGGCGCACGCGATCCTCCAGCCCGGTCAGCGTGTCGACCAGCGAGCCGTTGCGCAGGGTGGTGATCGCTTCCAGTCCATGCTCCTCGCGGGCCAGCGCATCCAGCTGACGCATCAGCAGGCGGCCACGCTGCTGGGCAAGACGGCTGCGCGTTTCGTCCATCTCGGCCAGCTCTTCCAGCAGCTTGCTCTTCACCCCGAGGTCGAGGCTGCCGCTGTGATCGAGCTTCGGCGCCGTCTCGGGATGCCGGTCCAGCACGTGCAGGTATTCCAGCGGCGCCGACAGGCGCTTGGCCGCCCAGGCGGCGTAGTGGCCGACGCTTTCGGTGTAGATGGAGCTGTCCACCGCTGCCAGCACGTGGCCGCCGGGGTGTGGATCCGTCTGTGCAGAATCGCTCATGTGCCGCTCCTCAATGATCCGCGCTCAATGACCCATCAGCCGCTCGGCATCCGGCTTGTCATGCACGCCCAGCTGGTCGACCAGGGTGGTGCTGGCCGCGTCCATGCCGATGATTTCCACCTGCGCGCCTTCGCGACGGAATTTCATCACCACCTTGTCCAACGCGCCGACCGCGCTCAGATCCCAGAACTGCGCGCCGCTGACGTCGATCACCACGCGCTCCAGGGTTTCCCGGAAATCAAAGCCCGACACGAAGCTGTCGGATGAGGCAAAGAACACCTGCCCGGTGACCGCGTAGCGTCGGCCCAGCCCATCCGTATCCGCCTCGGAATCGATATGCAGCACCTGGCCCACCTTGCGGGCGAAGAACAGCGCCGACAGCAGTACGCCGGTCAGCACGCCCTTGGCCAGGTCGCTGGTGAACACCGTCACCAGCACGGTGCCGATCATGACGATGCTGGAGCTGGGCGGATAGGTGCGCAGGTTGCGAATGGAGCTCCAGCTGAAGGTGCCGATCGACACCATGATCATCACCGCCACCAGCGCCGCCATCGGGATCCGCTCCACCCACGGCCCGGCGAACACCACCATCACCAGCAGCACCGCGCCGGCAACGAAGGTGGACAGGCGCCCGCGGCCGCCGGATTTCACGTTGATCACCGACTGGCCGATCATCGCGCAGCCGGCCATGCCGCCCATGAAGCCGGCGGCGATGTTGGCCACGCCCTGGCCGGCGCACTCGCGGTTCTTGTTGCTGGGGGTGTCGGTCAGGTCATCGACGATCTGCGCGGTCAGCAGCGATTCCAGCAGGCCCACCACCGCCAGCGTGGCCGACACCGGGAAGATGATCTTCAGCGTCTCCAGGTTCCACGGCACGTCCGGCAGCAGGAATACCGGCAGGCTGTCGGGCAACTCGCCCATGTCGCCCACGGTGCGGATATCCAGCCCCATCATCATTGCCACCGCGGTCAGCAGCACGATCGCCACCAGCGGCGAGGGCACGGCCCGGGTCAGGCGTGGGAGCAGGTAGATGATTGCCAAGCCGGCCGCGCACATCACGTAGACCGTCCACGGCACCCCGATCAGCTCGGGCAGCTGGGCCATGAAAATCAGGATCGCCAGCGCATTGACGAAGCCGGTGATCACCGAGCGCGAGACGAAGCGCATCAGCGCGCCGAGCTTCAGCGCCCCGGCGATGATCTGCAGCACGCCGGTCAGCAGCGTGGCCGCCAGCAGGTACTGCAGGCCGTGGTCCTTCACCAGCCCCACCATCACCAGCGCCATGGCGCCGGTGGCGGCCGAGATCATGCCCGGGCGTCCGCCGGTGAAAGCGATCACCACCGCGATGCAGAACGAGGCGTACAGGCCGACCTTGGGATCAACGCCGGCAATGATGGAAAACGCGATCGCCTCGGGGATCAGCGCCAACGCGACGACCAGGCCGGCGAGCACGTCGCCCCTGACGTTGCCGAACCATTCCTGGCCCAGGCGGGAAGCGGGTTTCACTGTGGGGTTTCCTCAGGCCCGTGCGGCGTGGCCGGGCGGTGGCAGCAGCGCCACGCAAGGGAAGCGGACGCAATTCGGCCCCGCGAAACGCCGGGCCGGGACGACACATTCATGCCACGCATTCTAGCAGAGCAGATTTATCCACCCCGGCGCCGATGTAGGAGCGGGGGGGGGGGGGGGGGGGGGGGGGGGGGGGGGGGGGGGGGGGGGGGGGGGGGGGGGGGGGGGGGGGGGGGGGGGGGGGGGGGGGGGGGGGGGGGGGGGGGGGGGGGGGGGGGGGGGG
>NZ_JBCLVE010000012.1:0-167234 GCF_039548515.1 Luteimonas qiangzhengi
GCGTGCTGAGTGACTGGATCCAGTTCTACAACTTCCGGCGCCCACATCAGGCGCTGGGCATGAAGACACCCGCTGAGGCTTATGCTTTAGCGACCTGACCTGTGCAGAAACCGCTGGGTCATTACAGCGGAGCAGGGGAGCAATGAGGCTAGATCACCGCGCCCGGTGTGGGCGCGCCTTGTCCACGCCCTTGAGTCGCCAATGTCCATAGTCGGGACGGCGGCGGACACACAGTCAAAAGCTCCTGTTCTGCATCACACACGCAAGAGGCTGCCTTTGACGGGGCGCTCAGCGTATCTGGTCGGGTGTTAGGTAATTAATCTCGCCAGATACGACACGACCTGCAGATCACAGGAAGCGGAAATCGCACCAGGGACTGCAAACACGCGCGGGCGGTTTCGGAAGTCGAACACGCGGTACACGTGGTAAGCCTCAGAATCCATTTCAGAGCGCGCCACCTCGTTCCGGGTGACGTAGAACGGTGTGAGCTGGCCGAACGTAGTCGACTTGACCTCAATCAGACGCTCGCGACCGTCAGTTTCGAACGAGAGAACGTCATAGCCCAGCCCGTCGCCTTGGGTTCGGGCCACGTGCTCTACCCGGTCGGCAAGGTTTTTCTTGCCCAAATCATGCAGGCGTCGGGCTTCGATCTCGGCAGTAAAAATCTCCCCGGCTTGTCCGAGCGAGCGGTTGCGCGCTTCTTGCGCGAGGTAGTCGCGTCTGGCAGGTGAGAAATTGGGCTTGTAGTCCGGCGACTTCTGCTGAAGCCGCGCCACTTTCGGTTTGGGCACCCACACGCTCATGTGGTCTTCCACCTCCACCGTCGCTGCCGGACGTACTACGGCGGCTTCTACAGCCGCTTGGATATCTGGGTTCTGCGCGAGCTGTTGCTCGACGGCCTCAAACAGCATTGCCTGATAGTTGGCCCGGGGCTTATAGCCATCAATGTACGGATAGCCGAGCTCAATCATCACCGCACTGATGTTGGCGTGCTTGAACTCCACCGACTGCCGGCTGCGTCCGCTCAGCAGACGCATGAGGGCATTGGCTTGCGCGGTCTTGCTGTACCGCTGGCCGTTGAGCTCAAGCGTCAACATCCTGAGATAGTCAGCCACACAGGCTTCTACCTCCTCGCGACTCCAATGCGTTCCAAATGCCATGCGTTCCCCCTGACTCAAGCGCCCCAGGTTAGCGCGTCGAGCCTGGTGCGGGAATCGCAGTCGCTGCGACACAAGGCTTTTAGTGTGGGCGGCCGAACTGCAAAGAGGAACGCACATGAGCGGCGGCGACTGCATCTTTGAATACATGTACCGCGACGGCGGCAACTTCAAGACGTTTGGCCAGCTGAGGCTGACGGGCTGGGAGGAGCGGGCGGACGCCAAGATCCGGCTGTGCCTTGAGTCAGATGGCCAGTTTGTCGCCGAGCAGATCGGCGTGCCATCGCTTTGCATGGAGCACTGGGAGGCGGTGGAGGATGGTCCTTCTGATCTGGATCACGCGTTCCATGAGTTCGTCTGCCTGCGGCAGCCGAAGGGGGCTGAAGGCGATCTGTCAGAGTGGGGAAGTTTGGACGCGATGCTGGCCCGGATGGAGGGGGCCGCTCGTCGGTGGGATGTTCGGTTGTCGCCGAATTGCGATCTTTAGTTCGTACTTTCCCCGCGGAACGGGTGCGGCGGCAGTCGTGGCAGAATCCGGGTAGGAACGTGGGGCAGGGGACAGCCGTGCACAGATGGGAAGCAGGGACTCACAGGTGTAGGCAGCTATTCGTGTTGATGCTGCTGGCCGCGCTGGGACTGCTGGTTTCAGCGTGTTCCTTTGAGCGCGATCCGGACGAGGGCCAGCAGCGCCAGGCCGGACAGCCACCGGACGGCCTGCAAAACGCGGCACGTCTCGCCGCGATCCGCGCAGCGGCCCTGCGCGGTGACCAGGAGGGAATCCAGAAGCATGCGGCGGCGATGCAGGAAGATCTGCGCCTCGCCATGCGCCTGCCGGACCCCATGCGGTGGATCGAGCAGGAGCCTGCGCGGGCTGCGGTGATGCGGGTTGAAGGGGTGCGGTCTGCGGGCTGGGTTGATCGGGACCATCTGCTGGTTCGCGTGGATGGCTACGAATTGCGCACGCAGGCCATGATCGACCGCGTGTGCGGTGCGCTGGAGCCGCTGGGAGATACGCTCGGCGTGGTGGTGAATCTGCAGAGTGCGGTAGCGCGCTCCGCTGACGAGATGCAGACGCTGACGCGCAACTGTCAGCTGCCGCCGGGAGAGCGTGCGCTGGCGCAGCGTCCCAGGCAGATGGACGTGATTCCAGCGGATATCCGCCAGCAGCACCGGGAAGCCCAGACCACCATGCGCCCCTGGAACGAGGAAGACGCCCGCCGCCGTGCGGAACGGCGTGAGGCCGCACGGCGGATTCTTGAGGCTTCAACGCCTGAGATGTGAGGCGGGCGCCAGGCGACTTCTAACGCGAAATCTCAAACACCGCCGAAACCCGCTCCGTGAAGTCGATCTGCGGCTGCAGGTAGCGGCCGCTGTCCATCCGTGAGCCGGTCACCATCACCCGATCGAGCGTGGTGTTGCCGTAGCCGTGTGCCTGCATGGAGTTGAGGCTGTTGATGCTGTACACCGGGCCGAGCGCGCCACCGAAGGCGACGGCCAGGCCGGACGCCTTTTCTTTGGCATCGCCCACGGCCAGTGCCCGCGCTTCTTCGCGCAGGGTGGCTTCGCGACTCGATTTGAAGCTGATGTCGGCGATATCGGTAAAGCCCGCGGCCAGTGCGGCGTCCATCCACGCGCCGAGCCTGTCGAGGTCGTTGATGCGGGTCTTTACCTCGCGGCTGCCGATGAAGACCGGGGACAGGCGGCGATCGTCGACGCCATATTCGATCTCCTCGCGCAGGGAGATGTCAGAGGCGGTGAGGTCATCGGCCTTCAAATCGAACCGGGGCGCAGCCTGCAGCAGAGCCTCGACTGCGCGGTCGACGACCCGCTTGGCTTCTGCGCCATCTGCAGAGCGGTGGCGAACCACCATGGTGACGGTTGCCGAATCCGGGGCCACGCTGACCAGGCCTTCGCCCTGGACCACCACGTGTGGGGCATCTGGCAGAGGCGTAGCCGCTGGCGCGGCGGTGGCGAACAGGAGGAAGAGCAGGGCAGCGATCCACTGATTCATATGACCCGCGCCAGCCATTGTTGCTTTCCGCATGGTGTCCCCTCCGTGTTTTGGGAAGCGTACAGCGGGTCGGGCACCAGCGGTGTTTTTCTGAGCCACCCGCAGGACGGGCGAGGACTGCCGTCGCCACGCGCAAGCTGCCGGACGGTGCAATGCCCGCATGGATGAAGCGCAGCCGCTGGTAGCGCGTGCGGCGGGGTACTTCAGCGCCGGAACCAGCTGTGCAGGCGCACTAGCAGCAGCTCGACGTCGGTCAACGCGGCCCGTTCGGCGCGCAGCCGCACCGCGAGGTCCGGGACGTCGGTACTGATGTCGTCGACGCCCAGATCCATGTAGCGCGCCATGCGCACCGGGTCGTTCACCGTCCATGCCTGCAGCAGGTAGCCGCGGCGGCGCGCCTCCGCGACCGCGGCCGCGTCGACCTGCAGGTGGTTGAGGCCGAGCATGTCGAAGTCGGTCCGGCGCGCGGTGCCCGGCAGGGCGGCGTTCGCGAACAGGGCCAGCCGTGCCTCGGGGGCGGCGGCCCGCGCGGCGCGGATAAGGTCCGGGGAAAGCGAGGCTAGCACCACGGCATCCTGGTAGCCGTTGCGCCGGATCTCGCGCAGGGTGGCGGCGAGGAGTGCCTCGGCGTTGCGTGGGTCGGGCTTGAGCTCCACCAAGGCAAGCGCGCGGCGGTCGATGAAGGCGAGGGCTTCGGCCAGGGTCTGGATGCGTTCGCCCGAGAAGCGTGGATCGAACCAGCTGCCGACGTCGATCTCGCGCATGTCCGCCAGCGGCGTCTGAAGCACGCTGCGCGGGTCGTTGGCGACCCTGCGGAAATCGCTGTCATGGAACACGACCACGGCGCCGTCGGCGCTCAGACGCACGTCGAACTCGATGGCGTCCGCGCCGGCGTCGATCGCCGCCTGGAACGCTGCGAGGGTGTTTTCCGGGGCCATCGTCGCGGCCCCACGGTGCGCGGTCACGGTGATGTCGCGGCGCAGGTTCATGCTGCCCACCGCGATGCTGGCCTGCACCAGCGCGATCACCAGGAACGCGGCTTCTGCACCCCACACCAGCCGCCCCGGCTGGTGCGGCGTGGCGTCCACGGCCCGGGGCCACCGCGTGCCGCCCAGCCGGTGGAACAGGGCGCGCACCAGCAGCGTGTTCAAGGTGGTGCCCAGCAGCAGCGCGCCCAGCACCGTCGCGGCGTGCAGCGTGAGGTAGGCCAGCATCCCGAGGCTCAGCAGCAGACGGTGTTGGGGAAGCCAGTCCAGCAGCGGGGTCGCGGCCTGCTGGTAGAGCCAGGTCACGGCCAGCGGCAGGGCAGCGACCGTGAGTGCGACGCTGGCCACCAGCGCGGCGATGCGGAGGTGGCGGCCGCGGGTGAGCGTGCGGCTGCGGCGCAGTGCGGCGAGCGGGGAGCGCCCCTCCAGCACCAGCGCCGGCGTGGCGAGCAGCCATCGGAAGTACAGCGTGGTGTGCAGCAGCAGGCCGATCGCGAGCACGGGCAGGAAGCCGCCCAGGAACCACCACAGTGCCGCGGGCCGCGCCACCAGCACGAAGTAGGGGTCGTAGCCGCGAAGCAGCAGCCAGTAGAGTGCGGCGCCGATCAGCAGCCACGGCAGCGCCAGGATGGCGTGGGCGATCACCTGCAGGGCGGCTAGCGCGGCCAGCGGGAGGGCGCGGCGGAGCATGCCCAGCAGGGCCTTCGCCGCCACGCGGTAGCGGGCGCCGTGGCTGGCGGAGACCAGCAGCATGCCGGCCTGCTGCAGCATGACCACGTACCAGGACAGGGCGCCGGCCAGCATGATCCAAACCAGCGCCAGCAGGTTGTCGAGCACGCCACCGAGGTGGCCGGAGAAGGGGCGTTCGATCCAGTGCAGGAGCGCCGCCAGCGACCACGTGGTCAGCGGCGCCGCCGCCACCGTCGCGAAGAGGGTGAACAGCAGGTACCAGGCCAGCATCGGGCGCAGGTGGCGGCGCAGGTCACGACGGATGTCGTGCACCAGGATGCCGCGCAGCAGGGCGCGGTCATCGGCGTCGGGACCAGGCGCGCCGGGCGGGGACGGGGGTTGCATGCGTGCAGCGTACAGCGCGGCGAGGGTCGGACTCGGCGCTCTATTCGCTGCCCCGGCGCATCAGTGGCCCTGCATGGTCCAGTCCACCTGCATCGCCGCGGTAAGCGCCGGAAGGATCTTCAAGGCGCGTCGGCTGGGACGGGCGGCAGGTGCACGTCGACGTACCCGACGTCCTTCCCTTCGCGGACGGTCAGGCGCGTGCCCGCGCGGGGCACGGCAACCGGCTCCCTGCATTCCAGATGTACCTCGCCGGATTCGCCGGGAGAAATGGTGCGCAGGCCGGGTGCGAATTTCATTCCGCAGGGCACTTCGCGGCCGCCGAAGACCACCTTGGGCCGGTAGTGGTTGTAGACGGGGTTCAGCCGCGCGTTGCGGCCCTCGGCGGAGTGATTCAGGGTCAGGGTTGCCGGGATCGGCTGTTTGGCGCCGAAGCCGACCGGGTCGTGGACCGGTTCGTTGGCGGCGATGGGCGCGGCCATCAGGCCGGCGGCGAGTGCCAGGCAGGCGGAAGGAAGTTTCAGGGTCACGGCGTTGCTCCATGCGGGCGATGTCCGGAGTGCATCCTAGGGCAGGCCGGGGCGTGCCGCCAGATGCAAGGGGTTCGGAAAAAACGGGTGGGAAGTAGACTGTGCGGCCCCGTTTTGTGACCCGCGCAATGCCCAGGCCTCCAAAGAATCCCTACGACCTCAGTCGGCTCGACCTCGACGACATCCTCGGCACCATCAACGAGGAGGTGCGCAAGCGTTTCGGCGAGGGCGAGGTGGCCGATTACATCCCCTCGCTGGCCGACGTGCCCAAGGACCAGTTCGGCATGGCCTTGGCGCTGCTGGATGGCACGGTCCATGAGGTGGGGGATTCGCGCGAGCGGTTCTCGATCCAGAGCGTGTCCAAGGTGCACACGCTCACGCTGGCGCTGGATGCGGTGGGCGACGAGCTGTGGACACGGGTGGACCGGGAGCCTTCCGGTGATTCGTTCAACTCGCTGATCCAGCTTGAGCTGGAGCAGGGGATTCCGCGCAATCCGTTCATGAATGCCGGGGCGCTCGTCTGCACGGACGTGCTGCTTTCGAAATATGACGATGCGGAAAAGACGCTGATGGATTTCATGCGCGCACGGGCCGGCGATCCGGATATCGGCATGGACGAGGCGCTTGCGAAGTCCGAGCGCGAGAGCGGGCACCGCAACGTGGCGATGGCCAACTTCCTGCGCAGCTTCGACAATCTCAACAACGACGTGCAGGACGTGCTGGACCTCTACTACCTGCAGTGCTCGCTGAACATGCACTGCGTGGACCTGGCGCGCAGCGTGCAGTACCTGGCGGACGACGGGCACTGCGCCGTTTCCGGCGAGCAGGTGATCAGCGCGGAAGATGCCACGCGCATCAACGCCATGATGATGACCGCCGGCACCTACGATGCCGCAGGTGACTTCGCCTTCTACGTGGGGCTGCCGGCCAAGAGCGGGGTGAGCGGCGGGATCGTGGCCGTGGTGCCGCACGTGATGGGCCTGTGCGTGTGGTCGCCGGGGCTTGATGAAAAAGGCAATTCCCAGCTCGGCCGCTATGCGCTGCACCGGTTCTCGCGGATGACGGATCTGGCGGTGTTCTGAACATGGGCGGGGGCTCAGTAGCCCCGCTGCTTCTCCACCCAGGTGTCGAGCTTGGTGCGGAGCTTGTCGGCGGCGCCGCGGATGGCCTTTTCCACGTCTTCGTCGTCATGGCTGGCGCCGATCGGGTCGCCGTCGCGCGGGCGGGCTTCCAGGGCACAGCGCTTGTTGTGCGGACCGCCCTTGATGGGCGAGTTGTTGTCCGACAGGAATACCTCAAGTCGGGTCAGCCGGGTGGAAAAACGCCCCAGGTACTGCTCGATCATCCCGCTCACGCGCTCTTCGAGGGCGTCGGTGCCGTCAATCTGGTTGTCTGTGTTCAGCTGGATCTTCAAATCGTTTTCTCCTCTGGGTGACCCCGTTGACGGGGTCAGGTTCTGTCACCTGATTTAACTCTACCCGACCCGGTGTTGGTGCGGCGTGGCCTCGGCAGCGCAGCGCCGCTGGGGCCACATGCGACAATCCGTTCCCCTTCAAAACCGCACTGATGCCTCCATGAAACTCCAGTTGTCGCTTGAATGGTTCCTCAACCCCGACCACCTGCCGCTGATCGCGGGCATCGAGCTTGGCTGGTACCGGGATGCGGGTCTGGACCTGGAGCTGCTGGTTCCGGACGACCATTACGACGGGCTGGCCGAGACGGTTGCGGGCGAGGTGGCTTTTGCCTGCAACGAGCCGCTGCACATGATCGATGCGCATCGCCCGGGTCTGAAGGCGCTGGGCTGTTTTTTCGAGACGGACGGCGGCATCCTGCTGCAGCGCGCAGCCGGTGAGCGCCTGCTTCGGGGTGAAACGGTGCGACTGGCGTCGCCGGTCGCGGGCGGGGTGACCGATGCGATCGCGGTGGAGATTCTTGCGCGCTGGTGTGCGGCCCGGAGCGCGTCGTTCGATCCCGCCCAGGTGCGGATTGAAGAGGCCGGTTTCGAACACCTGGACAACCTGCGCGCCGGTTTTGATGGCGCCTGGCTGTGCTTCGCCAACTTCGAGGGCGTGGAAGCGAAGCTGGCGGGGCTGGATGCGGACTTCATCACCACCGGCGAGGTGGGCCTGCACAACTTCTCGGCGCTGGAGCTGTTCACCTCCGCGGACTTCCTGGCGCGGCACGGTGACGTGGTGGAAAAGGTGGTCGGGCTGGTCGGGCAGGGCGCCAGCCTGTGCCGCGATGATCCCGCCCAGGCCGCGGAGCTCTGGTACCGCTACAGCGGCACGCAGCCGACAGAACTGATGGACGCCATCATCGCCGACACCTGCCCGCGCCTGGTCGGCCCCGTGCAGCGCGATGCCGCGCGCTGGCAGGGCATGTGGGAGCAGTTCGACCGGATGGGTTTGAGCCAAGTGGACCGCGAGGGGTATGTGGCGCTTTATTCGTGATCAGGCCCGAGCCTGTCCTCGTTCGCGAAGACGACGTGCCCTATGCGCCGGCGCATGAGGACCCGTTCGTTGTGTTGTTTGAACTCATGGAGGTGGTCGAAGCCCTGTGCCCCGAGTGGCCCGTGCGCACGCCTGATACCAGGCCGGGGATCTTTCTGCTTTGAATTGCGTGGACCACTATCACCGGCTGGAGCGCGAAAAACTGGCGCGAGCCAACGCCCAGTTAGGCTTGCTGATCAGTCGATCCTGGCGGCGCATCCCGCTTTGATTGGGGCTTAGCAGCCTGTGGCGGCTCGCGGATCAGCGGCATGGTTTGCGCTGGCAGGCGCTACCGCGAGTCGGAGTCCGAACGCTGTGAGGATCGCCGTCAGGGTGTCGAGGCGCGGATTGCCCTTTTCCGAGAGCGTGCGATAGAGGGTTTCCCGACTCAATCCCGTACGTGCTGCCAAGGCGGTCATGCCGCCCATCGCTTCGGCCACGGTGCGCAAGGCGATGGGCAATGCCCGCAGATCGCCGCTTTCCAGCACGGATTCAAGATAGCCGGCGATAGATAGCGGCGCCTGCGGTTTCGCAGAGCAGCCCGCAGCCCGCCCGCGAGGCTGCGCCCGTCCAACCCGTGCCCGTTCAGCCCGCGCCACCACTTGCGGGCAGCTCCTGCGCGGAGCCGCTTCCTTGGCCTGTCGCCCAAGAGCGCGTCGGCGAGGTTGTCGCGATCGCGGGGCCGGTGGCCCGGGTCGCCATTCGCGATGACGTCCGTGGGCGTCCGGTGTTCATCACCATTGGCCAGTCCTTTCCATCCCGGCAGCGCGTGGATCTGGTGATCTGGCAGGGCGAGCGGGCCGAATTCCTCCCCTTGCTGGATCAGGGCCTGGAAGGTCGCGATATCTGCGCCTTTGCCGAGGTTGGGCAGCGTGAGGGGATCCCCCAGCTGGTGCTCAGGAACCGGGTTGAGCTGCAGCTGAGGTAGCTGCTGCAGATAGGGAACGGGTGGCGCTTCAGCCTTCCAGCAATCCTTGTCGCCGATGCCACGCTTCCAGCGATTCTTCGGGATAGTGCTGTAGCCGCACGTCGTTCTCCCCGTCCGGTACCTGCACCCAGTTGGCCTTTGAGTCCAACAGCATGTGCATCCGCTCGGGCGGTTTGGGCAGCGGGGTGTCGATGGCCGAGGCGTGCGGATGGACCAGATCAGGCGACTGCGGGTCGAACAGCCACAGGGCGCTGCCGCAGGCCGTACAGAAGTGGCGGCGGCCGGAGCTGATCTGGCAGCCGCCTTCGTCGTCGCGGATCTTTGCCTGGTACACGCCCAGGTGTTCGCGCCCTTCGACCTCCAGCGTGTCCGCACGCGCCCCCAGGTTGATCGCGCTGCCACTGCCGCCGGCGGTCTTGCGGCAGATCGAGCAATAGCAGTGCAGGAATGGGACTGGCGCGTACGCCTCACAGTGGAACCGCACCTTGCCGCAGTGGCACGAGCCTTCCAGTTTCATGTCACGGCACTCCCGCGTTGGTCCTGGGGGAAGGTGTACCGCAGCGGCTGTTAAAGATCTGCCACGCCGGCCAGGCCTGTCACGGCTTGTGGACAACGCCGGGTCCAGTATTGGCCCCTCTCTCCCCGGAGCAACAGATATGAATGCAATCAAGACCCGCATCCCCCTCGCGATTGCCCTGACCTCCGCCCT
The DNA here is from genome assembly GCF_039548515.1 of Luteimonas qiangzhengi. Lineage (NCBI taxonomy): Bacteria > Pseudomonadati > Pseudomonadota > Gammaproteobacteria > Lysobacterales > Lysobacteraceae > Luteimonas > Luteimonas qiangzhengi. Next base: position 9,882 of record NZ_JBCLVE010000012.1, read on the forward strand.
GGCGTTCTCCGTGGGTTGCGACAACCGCGTTGATGACCGCACCGACATGCAGACGGCCGCCGAGCGCGACGCACAGACGACCACACCGCCGGCCGGGACGATGCCGCAGGATCAGACCACCTATGGAGAGGCCGCGCAGGACCGCAACCTGACCGACGGCCGCATCGGTGATGGTCAGGACTCCGATCAGCCGATCGATGACACCTGGATCACCACGAAGGTGAAGTCCTCGCTGCTGGCCGACTCCGACGTCGCGGGACTGGACGTTGAGGTCGAAACCCTCAATGGCGTGGTGACGCTGACGGGGCAGGTCGATGAGCAGTCCCAGATCGATCATGCCACCCGGATCGCACGCGATATCGAGGGCGTGACCGACGTCCAGACAGCCGGCCTGACCGTTCGCTGATCGCTGACCGGTAAGCCGCAGAAGAACGCGCCGTGCACCGGAGGGTGGGCGGCGCTTTTGGTTTTACAGGAGGCCCCATGACAAAGAGTCTCGAAAACAGAACCGTCGCCATCCTCGCCACCGACGGCGTGGAGCAGGTGGAGTTGACCGAGCCGCGCAAGGCGGTGGAGGCGGCGGGCGCCACGGTGCGTCTGCTGTCGATCAAGGACGGCGAAATCCAGGGTGTGCACCACGACGAGCCCGGCGACAAATTCAAAGTCGACGGAAAAGTTGCCGACGCCAGCATCGACAAATTCGATGCGCTGATCCTGCCCGGCGGGGTGTTCAATCCCGACGCGCTGCGCATGGACGAGGACGCGGTGAATTTCGTGCGCGACTTCGTCAAGAGCGGCAAGCCGGTGGGCGTGATCTGCCACGGACCGTGGGTGATGATCGAGGCCGACGTGGTGCGCGGGCGCCGCATGACATCCTGGCCTAGCGTGCGCACCGACCTTCGCAACGCCGGCGCCGATGTGGTGGACGAGGAGGTGGTGGTCGACAACGGGCTGGTCTCCAGCCGCAATCCCGATGATCTGCCGGCGTTCTGCCGCAAGATCGTGGAGGAGTTCGCCGAGGGGCGGCATCCACCGGAGGGTTGAGCCTGTAATACTTGGCGCCATGAGCACCCCCGACAACGCCAAGCTTGACCGCATCGTCGCCGAAGCCCGGCGCAGCGCCGACGCGCGCGCCAAGGGCTACCGCGAGCGTGCGCTGAAGATGTACCCGTGGATCTGCGGCCGCTGCGCACGCGAGTTCACCCGCGCCAACGTACAGGAGCTGACGGTCCACCACCGCAACCACAACCACGACGACAACCCGGCAGACGGCAGCAACTGGGAGTTGTTGTGCGTGTACTGCCACGACAACGAGCACTCGCGCCAGCTCGACTACACCGGCGTGGGTGCAGGTGACGCGGAAGACGCGCCCGCCGCGTCAACGTCCACCCCGTTTGCGGGGTTGGCGTCGCTGCTCAGGAAGGATGGTTGAGGCGAGCTCCTTACCGGTTACTGTTTTTCCGCCGCTGCCGTGAGGCGGCGGAGTGCCCTCCATTCTGGATGACCGATGAAATCCACCCTTGCCGTGCTCACCTCCGCTCTCGTTTTCGTGCCGTGCTTGGCTCTTGCCCAGGACCGCCCCGGCGCCGAGCGAGGCGGCTGGTCGCTCGGCGCGGTGGTCATCGCCGCCGACAGCCCCTACGTGGGTGAAGGCACCCGCGTGCTGCCGGTGCCGGCCTTCGGTTATGAGGGCGAGCGCTTCTCGTTGCGAGGTCTCACTGGCGTGTTCCACCTGGTCAACACGGGCACCTTCCAGGTTGATGCGTTGGCATCCGCGCGGCTGGATGGCTTCGATATCGACGACCTCAGCGCGTCCGGTCTTGCGGCCAACGGCGTGGATGCGAGCCTGCTCAGCGATCGCGACCATGGTCTGGACGCCGGTATCGGTCTGGCTTGGGCAGGTGCTTACGGGCGCGTGCGCGTGCAGGCGGTGACGGATATCAGCGATGCCGGCGGCGGACAGGAGGTTGCCGTTAACTATGTGTATCCCGTCCAAGCGGGCGCGTGGACCTGGCTGCCGGGCGTAGGTGTGAGCTGGATGTCCTCGGACCTGTCCGGCTATTACTTCGGCACGCTGGACCGGGAAGTTGCCCGCGGCGTCACCGCCTACGATCCCGGCGACGCCGTGGTGCCGGATGCCGGCGTGATGGTCACCCGTCGGGTCAGCGAGCGCTGGCGCCTGCACGCTGGGGCGCGCTATCGGTTCCTGCCCAGCGAGCTGGGCGACAGCCCGCTGCTCGAGCGTGGTGCCGACGGCGTGCTGTCGGTCAACGTCGGCATGGCCTATCGGTTTTGATGCGCTGGGCTGAGGTCCGTTGCAGCCCCCATAACGCTTTGCGTTATATAACGACCTCCGTGGCCAACACAGCATCCGGATCAACGAGCAATGGCGTATTTGCTTTCAATGGAAGGATGGCGATGCCTACGGCGTGGAAATCGTCGATTACCACTGAGCATTGGGAGTGTTCCTATGAAGAAGACCCTGCCAAATATCCATCCCGGCGAAGTGCTGAAGCATGAGTTCCTCGACCCGATGGGGCTCAGCCAGAACGCAGTAGCGCGCGCGGCTGGCGTGCCGCCGCGCCGGATCAACGAGATTGTGCTCGGCAAGCGCGGGATCAGCGCCGATACCGCGGTTCGCCTGGCCGCGGTATTCGGCACAAGCGAGCGATTTTGGCTTGGACTACAGGCGGATTTCGACCTGGAGGAAGCACATCGCGCGCTGGGCGATGCGGCGTCCCGGATTGAGCGGCTGGCGGCGTAAGGGGTCCCGATTTCCGGTATCAGTGGCGCGGCGGGTCCCTTGGGTTTGGATCGGGATCGCGGATGGGGTGATCGTCTGGCGTTCCGCCCGGGATGGGATCGCGGATCGGGGGAATCGTCGGGTCAACCGGTTGATCGGGTACCGGATCAACGGGTTGGTCAGGTGTCGGGTCTCTGCCCGGGTTGGGCACCTGGCCCGGTACCGGATCCGGGGGTGTGGGCTGCGGCGCGTGCGCGGTGTGGCTGTGCAGCTGGTCCATGACGTCCTCCACTTCGGGAATGTGGGTGGGACGGATCAGCATGCGGACCGGGTGCGGGCGGGAGCGTGAAAAATGGGCCTGGCGACGGGAAATCGGATTGGATTACTTCCGGCCCAGCCTGCGCAGGCGCTTTCGGCGCCTTTTCATTCCTTCTGTTTCAGCCGTTCCACTTCAGCGTGAAATCTTGGAGTCAGTTCGGCGATCAGGGTTTCGATACCGCGCACTTGGAGCTGCACCGTCAGCACGACAATCCCCTGCGGCACCAACTCGTAGATCACGAAGTGCTTTCGTGCAGGGACCATCATGAATGGCGCCGAACGATACTGCCGCAAGCGGCCCTTTTCCGGTGTGCGGGCTGCGTCTGCCATTACCTCGTAAAGCTCGGTGAGGTACCGATCGGCCACGGCATCACCCCACTCGCGGCGTGAGCGCGCATGGATGCGGCGCAGATCCATTGCGGCGTTCCGGGTGAGGAGGAATGCAGCAGGTGATGGCCGGTCATTGCCAGCCATCGGCTTCCTTGCGGTCAAGCGCCGCCATGTCGGCTTTGAAGTCGCCGCTGGAGGTAAACACGCGACCCGCTGCCAGGTCGCGGTAACCGGTGAGAATTGCGTCCTGCATGCCCTGATCGTCACGTCGTTCCATATCTCGACGGATCAGGTCGCGCACATACTCACTGGGCGTTTCGTAAAGACCCGTTTCACCGACCATTCGCGCCACGAACTCGGCCAAGGGCCGGGACAGGCGGGCGTTGATGCGTTCAGACATGGAAAGGCTCCGGAGCTACTTCCTGCAGATTGTCGCACAGCGAAAGCCATAGTTCGCAACTGTTGCCCCGATTCGCACCGAGGTCAGCGGCTATCGGCGCCGTGCCAACCACCTGTCCAGCTGGTTCGCAAACGCCTGACGGTCCCGTGCGCTGAACGCCGCCGGCCCGCCGGTCTGCACGCCGGCGCCGCGCAGCTCCTCCATGAAGTTCCGCACCGACAGCCGTTCGGCGATGTTGTTGGTCGTGAATGGCTCACCGCGGGGGTTGACGGCTTCAGCGCCTTTTTCCAGGACGCGGGCGGCGAGGGGGATGTCCTGGGTGACGACCAGGTCGCCACGTTCGACGCGGTCGACGATGGCATCGTCGGCGGTGTCGTAGCCACCCTGTACCTGGAGCGCGCGGATAAAGCGCGAACCGGGCGTGCTGAGCCACTGGTTGGCGATCAGGGTCACCGACACCTTTGCGCGCTCGGCCGCTCGGAACAGAATGTCCTTGATGGGGCCGGGGCAGGCGTCGGCGTCGACCCAGATCCGGGGCGCCGGGATTTCAGTATTGGGCATGGGGGCAGGGTAACCCGGCCATGGCAGGACTCACTGTCACCAGCGCAGTTGACAGGACGCGGCCCGTCTCCCACGCTTTCCGTCTGTCATTCCGGATTGCAGGATGCACCGATGGCCGTACAAAGGACGTACCCGGACATTGGGTTGATGGCCCACCAGGCGCTTGCCGCCCTGGCCACACCCTCCCAGCACGCGCGACTGATCCAGCTGGATGCCCCGGTGGAGGGGTTGGTGGTGGAGCGCTTTGAAGGCAGCGAGGCGGTGTGCGCGCCGTTTCGCTTCGACGTGGATGTGCTGGCCACCAGCGCGTTTCTTGATCCCGATGAACTGCTCGGCAAGCCGCTGGCGCTCCGGTTGGCGCGCGCGGACGGGCAGAAGCGTCGCTGGCACGGGCTGTGTACCGCAGTCGCACCGCTGGGCGGCGACGGCGGTCTGGCCCGCTACCGGCTGCTGATCGAGCCGTGGACCGCGTTGCTGACTCACCGCCGCAACGCGCTGGTGTTCCAGGATCTTGATCTGCAGGGGTTGCTGGAGCAGCTGTTCGCCGACTATCCGCAGGCCGACTGGCGTTTCGATGTCACCCGCCACATGCCGGTGCGCGCGATCACCACCCAGTATCGCGAGAGCGACTGGGAGTTCGCCACCCGCCTGCTGTCCGAATCCGGGCTGGCCTGGCGCTACGAGCACGCCCAGGCGGACGAGGAGGACGGCGCGGAGGCGGGTCATACGCTGGTGATCTTCGACCAGCAGACCGAGCTGCCGGAAGGTCGCGCGCTGCGGTTCCACCGCACCGACGCCACCGAGCGCGACGACGCCATCAGTGCGTTTACGCGCCGGCGCCAGCTGGTGCCCAACCGCAGTCAGGTGGGCAGCTGGCACAGCGAACGGCTGGCGAGCACCACTGGTTTGGCTGAGGCCAATGCCGGAAGCCTGCCGGCGCTGGAGGTGTATACCCAGCCCCGTGACGGCCGCTTTGAAGACAGCACGCACGCGCAGGCCGAAGCCGAGCACCGGCTGGACGCACTGCGCCTGGCACAGGATCTGTACGGCGGCAGTGGCAGCGTGCGTGAGTTGGCCGCGGGGGTGACGTACTCGCTGGTGCAGCACAACGTGCACGAGGGCGCCGGATTCGTTCCGCTCAACGTGGTGCACGTGGGGGTAAACAACCTGGGCGCAGGCATCACCGCGTTGCTGGGCGCGCCGGAGCTGGAGCAGGGCAGCTATCGCAACCGGTTCATCGCCACCCCGGCCGGCGTGCCGATCGCACCGCTGCCGCAGGTGCGCCCGACCGCGCATGGGCCGCAGACCGCGCGGGTCGTGGGCTTGCCGGATGCGGCGGTCACGCCCAATCGCGATCATCAGGTGCGCATCCAGTTCGCCTGGCAGCGCGGTCCGGCGCCGCATGCCGGCGGGCTTGTCGAGACAGCCAGCAGCCATGCAGGTCATGCGCCGGGCGACCACACCAGTGGCACGTGGGTGCCGGTGGCCGAATGGATCGCCGGGCCCAACTGGGGCAGCCACTTTCTGCCGCGTATCGGCGCCGAAGTGCTGGTGGAGTTTGCCCATGGCGACATCGACCAGCCGCGCATCACCGGCCAGCTCTACAACTGCGAGGTCGCACCGCCTTTTGGTGGCGGCATCGACGGAGCCGACAACCATCCCGGCACCCTCAGCGGCCTGCATACGCAGTCGCACGACGGTGCCAGCACCCAGCAGTGGCTGATCGACGACACCCCCGGCCAGCTGCGCACGCGGCTGCATACCACGCTTGCCGACAGCCGGCTGGAGCTGGGATATCTGATTGACCATCAGGGCAGCAGCCGCGGTGGCCTGCGCGGGGAGGGCGTTGAGCTGGCCACCGAAGGCTGGGGCAACGTACACGCCGGCCAGGGTCTGCTGCTTTCCACCAGCGCCCGACCGGAAGGTGCCTCGACCCAACTGGATATCGGTGAAGCCGTCGCCCAGCTCAAGGGTGCCGAGCGCACCGCCGAAGCGCTGCACGACACCCTGGAGCAGCAGCAGGTGCCGGGCTTCAGCGCGAACGAGCAGCTGACCGTCCTGCGCGAAGCCATCGACCCGGAAGAGCAGGGCCGCTACAGCGGCAGCGTTGGGGGGCAGAGTGTCATGAAGCCCGCCCCGGGCAGTCGCGAGCCCGGCGAAGATCCGGTGGAACGCTTCGCCGATGCCAAGCTGATCGCCGAATCGCCGGAGTCCATCGCCTTCGCCACGCCAAAGAGCGCCGTCGCATTCGCCGGCGGAGCGCTGCACCTGACCGCCCAGCAGGATGCCCATCTGGCGGCCGGCCAGACCTTTTCCAGCGTCAGCGGCCAACACGCAGCCCTCTACGCCCACGCCGGCCCCATCCGCGCCATCGCCGCCAACGGTCCCGTCAGCCTGCAGGCGCATACCGGTGAGCTGGAAGTGCTGGCAGACAAGTCAGTCACCGTCACCGCCACTGACGAGCGGATTGACGTGCTGGCGAAGGAAAAGATCGTGCTGCAGGCCGGCGAAACCCGGGTGACGCTGGAAGGCGGGAATATCACCTTCGAGTGTCCGGGGAATTTTACGGTGAAGGGGGCGCAGGGGCCGTTCAGAGGTGGGGCGAGCGGCAACGTGGATCTGTCGCTTCCCGATGGTCTGGTCAACATCGAGCACCGCCGTTTTCTCAGCTTCTCCGATTAGGGGTTACCTCATGCTGCATCTTCAGACTCTGCATGCCAACGGCATCCTGGCGGTCGTCCTGCTGGTGTCTGCCGCACTTCCGGGTTGTGGCAGCGATCAAGTCGGCAAAATGCCCACTGAGCCTGTCGCGCCGACTAAGCCGCCTTCTCTGTTTGAGCAAGCCACGCGGGGTTTCACCACCTGCGACCTTGGGGACCTGTTCGTCGACGAATACACGAATACGACGTCCAACCCGTACCTGCTGACGATTGAAGACCGCCGCTGTGATGTGTCCGAAACGCTGGTGACCTATTGCATTGATGAGCAGTTCCACGGGCTCGATGTGACCCGCCTGGCGGTTCCGAGCACGACTCTGCCGGTGTTCGCGCTCTATTTCGATGCTGATCTCGAGGAGGGCAGGTCGACGCTGATGGCAAGGCTTGGAAAGGATTTCCGCGAATCCACAAATTCACGGCTTGGCGTCGAGCCTGAGCTTGTCCAGGACCCGGCCGATGATTCGGCCTCGGTCCTCATCTGCACGAAACCCGACTGAGAGGCGCCATATGCCTGCTTACAATCCCGGTCCGCTGTTCCGCAGAGGTAATCGGACGTTCGGACGTCGCCGCCATCCCATTACCGGAGCCATGACCGGCCACGCGGGAGATGACTGGCCAGCTGACAGTGGAACTCCAATTCCCGCGGCGGCTGGCGGGCGTGTCATCGAGAATCGACACCAGTACAACGCCGCCAGCGGTACGGGGTGGGGATGGTTCTTGCTGATCGAGCATGAGATCAATGGGCAGACGGTCAGTACGCGCTATGCGCATATGCGCGTCCAGTCTCCCATTTCGATTGGCCAGACCGTTGTCCAAGGGCAGACCATCGGCGAGGTCGGAAGCACTGGCGGAAGCACCGGTCCCCACCTTCATTTCGAAGTGATCGTCGACGGTACTCCCGTCGACCCCGCCACATTCGATTTCCCTGTAGAGGTTCAGGCCGACAACACCTCTGGGGACTGGTCATATCCGTTCCCAGCCAAAGAGCGTGATTCCGATAAAGGACTTCCCGAGCTGTACTACGAGGCACTTTCCGGGGCTGAGAGCGGCTTCTATCCGATTGGCCTCAGTGGGATCTGGCACGGTGGAGTCCATTTTGATCGGAATACGGGCGCGCACCTTGATCAGGAAAAGGGCGTACACAGCCTGACTGCGGGGGAGGTGCTGGCGTATCGGGTGGACTCAAAGTACCCGGTCACCGGCTACTCCACCGGCGAGGCCGAGTATTCCAGCGGGTTCGTCCTTGTTCGCCACAAACTCCAGCTGCCGCCTCCGCCAGAGGACAAGGCTGGCAGCGAGGGGAGTGTTGGGAAATCGCATTCCGCGGCTGCCGATGACGAAAGCAAGGCCGATGATGAATCCCTTACTTTCTTCAGCCTTTACATGCACTTGGCAAGGGTGGACGACTATCCGGAAGACAAGCCGCGACCGGGTTATTGGAGCGCTCCCGACAGTAGCTTCTCCGTCGGCAGCAAAGCCGTGGACCGCAACCCTTACAACCCCCAGGACAAGCGCAAGGGCATCAGGGTCCGTCGTGGCTCGAGCAGCAGTACGCCCGTCATCGGCTGGCTACCGCCCGGGGTAAGGCTCAGCACGTCGGGGACTGGTAACTGGCGCAAAATCGAGAGCTACGAAGAGGGCGGTCCCGCCATCGACCCGGTCAACACGCCGTCGGAAGATGCACCTCAGGGCTGGATCTACACTCCTGAGCTGACCAAGGTCGACATCCGTGAACCCGCCACTACCGATTCCGTGCATATTCTGGAGGAGCCGGTCAGCGTCGCCTCGGGTGAGTTTCTCGGGCATCTTGGACAGTACCGACGTCGTCGCGACGCGGGGCCATTCTGCTCTCATCGTCCTCTGTTGCACCTGGAAGTTTTTGCCGGTGACGAACTCAAGGAGTTTCTCCGACGCAGTCGCGAACGTGACCGGGAGCTGCCGGATGCTGCCAAGGACCTGCTGTACGTCAAGCGCGGTGCCAAGCTGGCCTTGCCTTTAGAGCCTGATCGCCCTGTCCTCGCGAACGAAGTGCTGATCTTGGACGCTGGCGACGAGGAGGCTGAGTGGATCCAGGCGACGATCGGCAGCGTAAGTGTTATTCCACGCTCTGCGCTCGGCGCGTACAGCGGGGATGCCACCCGGACCTATGACGGCAGCAAGCACCTGCTCCGCATACTCGACCGCAGTGGCGGTGCGATAACGCTGGAAGCCTTCAATGCCTTGGACTCCACCGGCCGTGCGGGATATCCCGATCGCGAAGTGGCGTCCCCTACCGCGACCAAGGTGTGGATCAAGCGTACCGACCTTTCCGGCGCTCGCGTAGAGCATGGCCGCACGCTCAACGCCTGGTCGAGATTTCCTCTCGACCCCTCTGCTGACAATGGGCCAACGGCGGGCTTTCCCCGGGTGGCGCGGATCACCGGGCTTCCGGAGACGCTTACTGATGATGAAGGCAAGCGATGGTGGGAGGTCGAAGTAGGTCTCGAAGGTGGGGGTAGTGCGACTGCATGGGCCAGGGAGACCGGACAAGCCAACGTGGAACTTTGTTCGTGCTGGGCCTGGCCGGGCTTCGAGATCGTCAATGAGCGAGGCAGTAACGCGGATCACTACAGGCACAGTCTGCAGGTCAACAAGGAGACCACATCTGCAGAAGACTTTGAGGCGATCGCAGATGCCGTCGAGAAAAGTGAACTTTTCCAACGGCTGCGTGATGCACTGGATGTAGACAAACGCGATGGGGTTACCCGCGAAGAGATGCGTGCGGGGCTTCGCCGCCCCTGGCTGTCACAAGCAATTTCGCACCTGATCGCAAGCTACGAGACCGAATGGGGCGGCGACATGTCCAAATGGACCGCCCTGGATGAGCTGATGGACGGTGAGTATGCCGACGACTGGAAGGCGGAGAAGGATCGAATCAAACAGTTGATGTGGTGGGAAGAAGCTTCGGGACTCGAGGGCTTTCCTGAATCGACGCACGTGCATTGCATCCACCCTGTTGCACTGGTGAAAAATTTCCATGGCACAACCTCGAACAGCTGCTTCCCTTTGAAAGAAGCACAGGAAATCGCGTTGCGGGTCAGCGGTGGCTACGAAGGTCGTTCAAATCTGGATTATCATGCGCTCGCAGATGATTTTGATGGGCAGGGCACTTCGTTCGGATTGATCCAATGGAACTTCGGCCAGAACACGCTCGGGCCTTTACTGCTGCAGATGTACAATCGCGATCCAACCGCGTTCGCAGCCGCTTTCCCCGTCGGTTCCGACTATCAGACTCTGGAAACGGCTCTCCGCAACCAGAATCAGCAAGCGCAGCTGACTTGGGCGCGAAATCTCTTGCGTACCAACCGCACCGCTTGGTCGCAGGCTTTCAATAACCTGGGAGACATCCCTGCATTTCAAGAGATTCAGCTTGGTGCTGTGCTCGATTACCATGAGAACGTGGTGAAGGCGATCACCTTGATGCGTGGCATCGCTCCCGATCTGATGCAGGAAGTGCACGTGGGCACTTATGCCGCCTTATACGATCTGAGCGTACAGCAGGGCACGATCGACAAAAGTGGTTCGCTTGCCGCGGCCAGAAAGCGCTACGGTGATGAACGCCCGAGCACACAGGCCAAGTTCCTAGAGATCATCGTGCAGGAGCGCGCCCGAACGGCTAACAGTCGTTGGCGCGCAGATGCGATGAGTCGCCGGATGGGAATCATCCAACGCGAGCCTTACTCGGCTTCCGAAAGTGGCTACTCTGCGAAGCGTTCCAATGCCAACTTCAAACTGTTGGAGGATGTCCATGATAAGTCTATCTGCCAGTTATAGGGTCGCCACGCTCTCACTGGTTCTTATCCTTACCGCGTGCGTGGAACTCGTGGACGGCGACACGCAATCCGCGGAGCCATTACCGCCACGAATGGGGCCGGTTGCCGAAGCGGCGCAGGTGTCGGAAAACCATTGCGATTCCGCAGGGAATTGCAAGCTGGCGCTCACCAACAGTCCGGACGCGCTGGCGCTGTGCGAGGGCAATGCGCCGAAGCTTTACTGGAACCAGGGACGAGAGAGCTATCTGTTCGCCTGTGAATGCGACTGCAGTTCGCACGACAACACCGGATGGCTGGTCGATGTGTCGACCGGCAGGGTCCAGGGGGTGGGACTTGGAAAGCCGGCGGTCGCGCAGGAGCTGATCAATGTTGACATCGTGACCGACATCATGGCTTCCCATCCGTTCTGCGAAGCGCTCGACTCCAACTCTTTGCAATCTGCTGAATTCGTCAGCCTGATCAAGTATCCGACAGGCAATGACAACATTCCCTATTGTTTCTCGCCCAGGACTTTCATTAAATCTGGGGAGAGTATCGTCATCAAAGACAACGGCAGCCGGGTGTTTGAGGATGATGACGAGGTGTTTCTATCCACTTCGGAAGACGTGGCTGCAAAAGTCTTGACGCTTACAAGGCAGCAGGCGCGCTAGGGATCATCTGAATAACGGGCCCTGAGGCTACAACTGTCGTCTCTGCGGCGCCAGCTTGACGCCAGATTATGATCTTTCCCGAATTCGGACCGATTTCGACCACTTTTCGCCTATTTCGGCGGGTTTTCCCGCCTTTCAGGCGCAACTATCCCGCAGCCGCCAGCAAATCTCGCCGCGCCATCCACAGGTTCGACAACGCGAACAGTGTCAGCACCTGCGCGGTGTTCTTTGCCAGCCCGCGGTAACGCACCTTGGTGTAGCCGAACTGCCGCTTCACCACCCGGAACGGGTGTTCCACCTTCGCCCGCACGCTGGCCTTGAAATGCTCCCAACGTTCGGCGTATTTGCGCTCGCGCTGTACATCCCGCCCGAGCCGGTGGAGATCCAGGCTGGCGATATCGTCGGCCACCTCGGCGAGTACCAGCGTTATCTGGACATGGACGCCCTGGCACAGTGTTCTTCTGGACGTCCGCTGGCCCAGATGGACGTTTTCACCCACGAGGATCTGGCGGGCTTCATCGCTCAAAGCAGGTCCCGGGACGCACAACTTGATGCACGCCAGAAGACCCTGCTGCATGTCAGGCCGGGTGCCCGCCTGGTCCAGCCTTCCAAGCCGGACATCGAATTGGAAGCTGGTGAGGCCGTCGTTCAAATTGAAGACGATGGCGACGGCCGGTGGGTCATGGGCCGAAAGGGCACGGTGGCCATCGTCGACCAGCGGGCCGGGGGCTTCAACGCTGCCACCCGCACCTACGGTGACGGCAGGATCTTCATTGCAGCGGTGGATGCAGAGGGCAATGAAATTACGTTGGACGAGTACAACGCCCTGCCTGACAAAACCTCCTATCCGCGCCGAAAGCTGTTGACGCCGACTGGGAGCGAAGTTTGGGTCAGTCGCGGCACCGCCGACCAACAGGCGCTGGTCACGTCGCCGGGCCGTGCCTGGTCGCGATCTCCCCTGCAAGCCGCCAATGCCAGAGGAGAGGCGGTGGGGTATTCCCGGGTGATTCCCGTCGCCGCAATAGAAGAGTCGCTCAAAGAGGCCGATGGCACCCGATGGTTCCAGGTTGATGCCCCCACGTCGTCAGGGGAGCTGACCCGCGGCTGGGTGCGGGAGAGCGGACACTCCAACGTGGAGATCTGTTCCCCTTGGGCCTGGCCCGGCTTCGAGCTTTTCGATGTCGCCGAGCTGGAGCCTCGGGAGCTGTTCGCTCGCGAACTGGCCGCCAGCGGACGTGCACAGCCGCAGGAACGCGACGAGTTCGACAATACCGCCCGCAACATTGAACAGAGCCCATTGTTTGCCGCCTTGGGTCGCGCCATCGACCGCGACGGCAACCGGGAAATCACTCCGCTGGAACTTCGCAATGCGCTGAAAACCGAGTGGCTGGCAGACGCAATTTCGCGCTTGGTGATCCGCTATCCCAGTGAGTGGTCGGATCCGACCGATCGTTGGAGCAGGATCGACGACCTGATTGAAGACGAGACGCTACGCAAGGATTGGGAGCATGAGAAGGGCCGGATTGAGAAGTTCACCATCTGGTCTGAGGTCGCCGGACAACATGGGTTCCCATCGAATTCAGACGTACATCACCTACATTCCATCGGTTTTATTGAAAACTTTTTCTCGAGGCAGGAGTATGACTGTTTGACCTACCGGATCCTGTACGAAGATGGTTCGTTGGAGCGAATCACGCCTTCGGATATAAATCCAGCGAAGACGAATATAATTAGATACATATATGTCGACGCGATAGGGTCAGAGCACGACTTGGGAGAGTATACGTTTATTCTCGCCGGGCGTGTGGGGCCCGGTAACGCGCAAGCGGAAGGGATTGTCCGGCTGATGGACCTCCGGGACGTTGATGATTATGCGTCGGGTGACGTCCGATATGGATTTCACTACGATGAGCGATTGACGCTGCGCCCATATGTTGCGGATGATGCGATGGCTAGTCTATTTGGCGCCATGCTGGACACCAGCTTTGTTGATGTTTCATGCAATGGCTTCAGCGACCATAGAGGGCATTCCATCGGAGGAAGCTCGAGTCATAGAAATGGCGTAAATGGCGACTTCAAGTACTTTCGAGCCGACGGGACAACCCAAGATCAAACCAGTCTTCATATTGATGTCAATCCCGAGCTGATGGATGAGGAAAGGCAGAACAGATTTAATGATGCCCTACGAAAATATGGGTGGAGTGATCTCAGAGCTTGGCGATACGTGATTGGTGGTGAAAGTAGGCTTCTTAGGCACACCCAACACTTAAGGAACCACCAGCATCATTTGCACCTTCAGGGCTACAGTCCGACAATCGCAGAAATCAATGAAAATTAATAATTTGGCGCTTCTTCCCATTGTTTTGTCTGCCTCATTTCTGGCCGGATGTATCACGCATGCCGGTGACGATCAGGATTCGGGAAAATCCTGTGCGAAGTTTTTGAAGGAGATTCCCGTCGGGACCGATAACGCACCCGTTAGCTACGATTTGGAAGAATTCCTTAACATCTCGACGTCAAACGAGTTGACAGCCGCATATGACGCGCTTCAGTCCATCGAGTCGGGTTGTGGCCTTGGAGAAATTGTTCCGGACGATCCAGAAGAGATTATGGCCCCTTGGGAAGCGCCTAACTATGTCGATGTGCTGGCAGGGATCAGTGGCATGACTCCGTGGGTTCAATTTGTTTATCCATCGATCGGGGAGTTTGGCCCCGGCTTGGCATCGAGTGTCGTTTTTTACGATGAAACTGGTCATCCGATAGTTGCCAAGTTGGTAAGTGAATACCATTCTTGGGAAAACACATCAGTGCTTAAGTCCGTACTTTTTGAAGGAAAGATCGAGTCGTGTAGGCAATATATTGAGTACTTCTCTTATGACCAAGATGGTGATATCGCCGGCGAGCTGGACTCCCCAGTCAGATCCGAATGTAAGCTCACGACTTCAACTTATCCGTATCCGTAATTGATTCGTCACTGAAGCGCGCGCGTCGCTTGGCAGTGGCTTGCGGAGCTCTGAGACTGGGCGGCGGGGTCAGGACTGTAGACTTGGCCACTCCCACACAATCCCGCAGAGCCGGAGGTTCCCAATGCTCACATTCATTCAGAGCCCCGACGACGTTATTGCGGTAACGATCGAATACAAGGTCACCAGCGCCGACCTTGCCGCGGTGATGGACCGCCTGGAAGGCAGCCTGGCGGCTCACGACAAGGTGCACGTGTTCGTGGAAACCCGCGCCCTTGATGCGCTCGAGATCTCCGGTCTGGGTTCGCATATCGCGCGGGCGATGCCACTGTTTGGCAAACTGCGAAGCTTCGGGCGGGTGGCTGTAATGACTCAGTGATTTCCTGCTCAGGTGTTATTCCACGAAGGAGGCACCCATGAGCGTGATGATAGAAGGAAAAATCAAGAGTTGGACGGCACGGCGAAAGTCGGCGATTGAGGTCCGATGTCTCGGCTCAGACGCCACAGATATTTGCGGATGCGGGTGCACAACTTGGACAGATCCCAACTTGAGGCAGGCATGATTTCAGATAGCTACCGCTTGACGACAGTCTACATATTGTTGAGCGCGATTATCCTGACAAGCTGTGTTGCAAGGCATGCTGAGCAATCACCTGCGTTGCCAACGCGGCAGGACGCTGTCGGCTACTACATCGGCAAGTTGCCTGATCAGACCTACGTCCGGACATATGGTGATGATGAGCATCCACGGCATTGGTATATCGCTGCCGAAGCCTTGGGTGAGTTGGGCAAGCCCGCCATCCCGGCTTTGATTGCACGACTCGATACCTCCAGTCCTTATGAGCTGAAACTGGTGCTTTATGCGCTGATGCTCGCTTCGCAGGATCCGGTGTTGCGGGTTGAGACTCAGGGTGACTATCTGCAACTGGAGACGGTGTTGACGGAAGAAAGCAATGCAGTGAATCGTCGGCTCGCGCTCGCGTGGTGGCAGAAGTATGGATACTTGTGGCGGTGATTTTTGCGTTCACAAAAAAGCCCGGCCGGAGCCGGGCTTTTCAACAACAGGCGTTGGCCTGTGTCAGATCACTTCGACCTGGTCGGCCTGCATGCCTTTCTGGCCCTGGACGGCCACGAAGGACACCTGCTGGCCTTCCTGCAGGCTCTTGAAGCCAGTGGCCTGGATCGAGTTGAAGTGCACGAACAGGTCAGGGCCGCTTTCCGGGGTGATAAACCCGAAGCCCTTGGCGTCGTTGAACCACTTCACGGTACCGGTCTGTTTCTCGGACATTTTTTAACTCCTTGGAGCAAATGGATTGGAAGCCGCATATGGCGGCAGAAGCTGGCTGCAAGGAGGAAAAGCGGGTATCCGGTGTAGTGGAACGCAATCTACGACAACAGGCCACGATTCGTGGGGGTGACCTTGAAACTCAGCGCGCACAGCTTGCCCCTTGTGATGAAGAAGCGCAAGAAGAGATTGTGCGGGTCCGGCGCCCATATCGGCCTGTGTCCGGTCTGCCGGTTGGTCAGCGTATACCGGGGGGAGCCAGACGCTCCCCGCACATCCCCCTTGAACGCGCACACGGTCGCGCCAGGAGATCCACATCTTGCAGCTATCTTTCCGCGTCGCGGACCGGCGCGAGGTCGTGCGGGTGTTCTTTCCGGCTGCTTCTGCAATTGCGCTGGCATTGACGCTGGTCGGGTGCGGTGGGGATGGCGCGGCGAAGTTCGACTCCTCGTTGCGGGACGCGCCGTGTGGGGTAGTCACGGCCGAGACCGTGGCGGGCGTGTTCGGGCTGCCGGTGGAGGAGATTGAGCAGCACTCTGCGATGGGAATGTGTACTTACAACTGGAAGGGTGACGGTCAGGTCCTGGATGCAACCATCCACGTGACCAGGGTGTCTGAAAGCGCTGCCGCGGCGGCGGAGTATTTTGGCCGCGCCACCGCGGGGCTGAGTGGTGCCGAGTTGGATGCTGCGATGAATTCCGTTCGCGAGCAGGCACGGAAACAGGCGGGCGAGGCCGGGGGCACGACGGATGCAATTCTGGGCGCTGCTGGAGAAGCCTCCAGCAGCGGGTCCCGCGGAATCCAGTTCCGTGACGTGCCGGGGATCGGCGATCAGGCGCGCATGCAGGTCGGAAAAGGGGACCTCAACATTCTTTACCGCAATCTGTTTTTCAGCGTCAGCGCCTACCACGGCGCCCCCATGTCGTTCGCGGATGGCTTCCCCGGAGCCAGTGGATTGGTGGCGGCCAGTAACGCGTGGATGGCGGAGGTATTGCCGCAGCGCGAGGAGCAGTCGATCGAACTGGCCCGGGCGGCGCTGGCTACGCTGTAGGGCGGCCAGCGCAGATCAGTATTCTGCACGCGTTGGCGATAAGGTGGGCCGACTACATCCTGTCGCTGGCCAATGTGCCCAAGGATCGCTTTGGCATGGCGCTGGCGCTGCTGGACGGCACGGTCCACGAGGTGGGGGATTCGCGCCAGCGGATGAAGCCCTGGGCCGGTATGCGCTGCACCGGTTCACCGGCATGACCGGGCTGTCGGGTTCTGAATCCTACCGTGCCGCGGACCGAAACGAAAAAAGCCCGGCGTGAGCCGGGCTTTTCTGTCAACAGGCGTTGACCTGGATCAGATCACTTCAACCTGATCGGCCTGCATGCCTTTCTGGCCCTGGACGGCCACGAAAGAAACCTGCTGGCCTTCCTGCAGGCTCTTGAAGCCCGTGGACTGGATCGAGTTGTAATGAACGAAGAGGTCGGGGCCGCTTTCCGGCGTGATGAAGCCGAAGCCCTTCTCGTCATTGAACCACTTCACGGTACCGGTCTGTTTGTCGGACATTTTAATTCTCCTTGGAGCAAAAAAAGATTGAGAGCCGCGTGGCGGCAAGAAGCTGGCTGCAAGGAGAAACGGGTAAACGGTGTAGTGGTACAGAATCTACAACATCAGGCCACGATTCGATTGGTGACCTTGTAACTCAGCGCGGACAAGCTTGCCCGTTGTGGCCGGTGAACGCAACCCGCGGTCGCCGCCTGCGGTTCAGAACCGCTCGCCCACGGGCAGGTAGCGCCAGGCGCCCGGCGGCATTTTTGCCAGCGGTATGCGGCCGATCCGGATCCTGCGGATGGCCACCACATCCAGCCCCACCTGGGCGCACATGTCGCGCAGCTGCCCACCCTGGACGCCCTTGATGGCGAAGCGCAGGCGGATTTCGTTTTGCCAGCTCACCTTGCAGGGCGGCAGCTTCCGGCCGCCGTAGCTGAGGCCGTGGTTGAGGCGGTGCAGGCCGTAGGGCGCGATGTCGCCAGCGACTTCCACGATGAACTCCTGCTCGATGTCGTCGCGGTCTTCGCTCAGGCGGCGCCAGACGCGGCCGTCCTGGGTGAGCACCATGATGCCGCTGGCTTCGGCGTCCAGCGGCATCATCGGCGTCAGGCGGTTGAAGTGGCGCTGCTGCAGCTCTATCCGGGAAGCATCCTCGCCCCAGCGGCTGTCCGGTTGCACCAGCAATGCCGCGGGATTGGGCCCGCTGATGGTGTCGTAGCCGGCCGGCTTGTGCAGCAGGATCGTTGCCGGTTCCACGGCATCAGGCTGCGCGGCCGGGCGTACGGGAGGAGAGGACATGGGGGCTGCCGCAAAAAGGGGAGCAGCAGTGTAGCGGCCTTACCCCAGCTTGATGCCCAGCGCCGGCGCGATGGTGCGCATTGCTTCGTTGTCCTGGGTGAGGGTGATCCAGCCCGCCATGGTGTCGGCGTCGGCCTCCCAGACCCAGAGGGTGTAGCCGTATGTGCGCAGGGCCTCATAGGCGGCCTGCAGCAGGCTGTAAAGGCTGGCCTCGGCCAGAGAATCATCGTCGTCCGGGTCGTCCACGCCCCAGTCAATCTCAAGGTTCCAGCGCGAGACGAGCTCGGTGATGCTTTCAATCAGCGTGGCGGTGTCGCCGGCGCGGACCTGGAAGCCGGATTTCCAGTCGATGATGTCCTTCAGAGCCCAGGCCGGCTCGAATTCCTCGCCGTCGGCATGGGAGGCTGCCTCCTGGTAGGTGGAGAACTGCTGCAGCGCCGTCTCCTCATCGCCGGGGTTGATGAGCAGCAGGAACTGCCAGACCAAGGTTTCGGTGGCAGCGTCCTCATCGATATCCACGTGGGGGGCGTGGCCGATGGCAAAGTTGTCGTCGGGGTCGAATTCGTCGTCAGGCAGGTGCATCAGTCAGCCCATCCGCACTTGGGGGGTCATGGGTACATTGCGCTCGCTGCTCATCAGCTGCAGCTCGCCGTCCTGGATCATTGCAGTCAGGCGCATGCCGCGCTCGAGCAGGCCGGTAGCGGCTTCAACATCCGCCGGTGAAAGATCCAGCACGGTGAGGTTTTTCAGCCGTGACAGGGAAGATTCAATTTTCTTCCACCAGATTTCCGCGGAATTGCCGCTGTAGTTCACCACCACTACCTGGCGCGCCCGGGCGCAGGCTTTGCGGATGCGGGTTTCATCGGGCTGGCCCAGGTCGATCCAGCGCTCGATATCGCCGGTGTAGTCGCGCTGCCACAGATCGGCCTCGTCGGTGTCACTCAGCCCGCGGCCGAATTCCAGCCGCTCATCGGCGTACAGGGCGAAGGCGATCAACCGCACCATCAGCCGCTCCGGGGTTTCCGACGGATGCTGGGCCAGGGTGAGGTTGTGGCTGGCGTAGTACTGCCGGTCCATGTCGGTGACCTGGAGTTCCGCCTTGTAGATCTTGGAGTTGGGTGCCATGGGCGCGCCGGAAAAGGGAAGGCGCAATTGTAGTCGCCGTGGCGACAGGCCGGGATCCGGCGGTGGCGGTTTGGAATGCGGCCCAATGGAAGCGATGATGCACACCCCCACCGGCGCCCGGCGCGAGAAACCATGATCAACAACGACGTACTGCGCAGCATCCGCTACATGCTCGACCTGAGTGACCAGAAGGTGGTGGAGATCGTCCACCTCGTCGATCCGGCCCTCCCCCTGGACAAGGATCAGGTGCGCGTCTTCCTGCTCAAGGACGAGGAGCCTGGATACGTGGACTGCAGCGATGGCGTGCTGGCGCACTTCCTGGACGGCCTGATCGTGCACCTGCGGGGCAGGGATGAGAGCCGGCCGCCGCGACCGGTGGAGCAGCGGATCAGTAACAACGTGGTGCTGAAGAAGCTGCGGGTGGCGTTTGAGCTGCAGGATGCCGACATGCACCAGGTGTTTGCCGATGCCGGCTTCCCGCTGTCCCGGCCGGAGCTGTCGGCGCTGTTTCGCAGCCCCGGGCACAAGAATTACCGCGCCTGCGGCGACCAGCTGCTGCGCGCGTTCCTGAAAGGGTTGACGGCGCGGGTGCGCGGGGCCTGAGCCGGCGGGCTGCAACAGGCGCGCTACAGCAGCCGGAATGCCGCCAACGCGATGAGCGTGGGCGGCAGTGCAGCGGCCAGCAGGCCGAGCGGGCTCACGGTCTGGTCCTTGAAGAACCGGCGCAGGATCGACATGCCGGCCGGGTTGGGCGCGTTGGCGATCACCGTCAGACCGCCACCGGCCACGGCGCCGGCCACCAGCATGTACTTGAACTCATCGCTCAGCCCTTCCACCAGTGAGCCGAGGTAGGTGAGCGCGGCGTTGTCGGTGATGGCGGTCAGCGCGGCGGCCCCGTAGAACACGGCATCCGGGCTCATGTCCATCAGCAGCGGCTGCAGCCACCACTGTTGCTGGCCACCCAGCACCACCAGCCCGGCGAGGAAGAACGCCACCAGCAGGCCTTCGCGCAGGATCAGGCGGTCCTGGTACTGCTTGTAGGCGGTGGCCGTGCCCATGAACAGCAGGAAGACGCCCATGAACATCGCCGGGTGATGGGCGAACACCACCAGGCCGAACAGGAACAGCACGTGCAGGGCCACGACCCAGATCGGGATGGGCCGGGTGGGCGTGCCGTCTTCACCGGAGGGCAGCTGGCTCAGCTCCCTGCGGAACACGAACACCACCAGGGCGGCGTTGAACACCACCGCCAGGGCAGCCTTCCAGCCGAAGTTGACCATCATGAAGGCCAGGTCCCAGTTCCACTTGCCGGCCACCATCAGCACCGGCGGCGCGGCGAAGGGGGTCAGTGCGCCGCCGATCGAGATGTTGACGAACAGGGTGCCCAGCAGGGCGTACTTGGCCTTGTCCGAGATGTTCATCGGGTAGACGCGCCGGGCCAGCAGCATTGCGGCCAGCGTCATGGCCGCGGGCTCGGTGATGAACGATCCCAGCAGCGGCACCAGCGCCAGCACGCTGAAGCAGAATTCAAGCCCATTGCGCCACGGCAGAAGCCGCGCCAGCCCATCCACCAGCTGGCTGGCCAGCCACACGATGGGCCGGGTGCCGGCGATCACCATGATCGCGAACACGAACATGGGCTCGGTGAAATTGCGTGAATTGACGTAGGCGGTGGCCTCCGTGGGCCCCGCCATGGCCATCAGGGTCACCACGAACACCATGGCCCAGACGCCGAACACCACCTCCACTTCGGCCAGCAGGTGCCAGATACCCGAGTGCGCCGGCTGGCGCTGGGCAAGGCGCTGGAAGTACTTGGTGCTGAAGGTGTGGATGATCGCCACGGCAAACAGGATGCTGGCGACGAGCTGGATACTGGTAGGGTTCAAGGGCGGCCGGAAGGATGCGGATTCCGGGCCATCCTAGGCTAAGCGGCCGCCGCCTGAAACCTGCCATCGGACAGGGTTGGGCGGACCGGATCCAGACTGGGCTCTTCGGCGTTGACGGTGGTCGCTGCCAGAAGCAGTGCCAGAACGGTGAGGGGCGAGGCCGCGCCGCTATTGCAGATAAACTGGGCGAATGGATAAGACAAACACAACAACGTCCCACGGCGAGTACAAAGTGCCGGGCGGCAAGCTGGTGGTGGTGGACCTGGTGATCGACGCCGGGCGGATGACCGCGGTGCAGGTGAGCGGGGATTTTTTCCTTGAGCCTGCCACCGCGCGTGACGCCATTGATGCGGCGCTGGAGGGTCTGCCGGTCGAGACGGCTCAGGCGGAACTGACCGAAGCCGTTGAGGTGGCGCTGGGCGTGGACACGCAGATGTTCGGCATCACGGCCGAGGGCGTAGCGGTAGCAGTGCGCCGCGCGCTGGGCGACACCGCTGCGGGCACGGGGGGCCAGCCATGAGCCGCAGCCAATGGCAGGATCACGATTGGCGGCTGATCCACATGGAGCCGCAGGCGCCGGCGCTGCACATGGCGCTTGATGACGTGATGCTGGATGAGGTGGCGGCGGGCCGCCAGCCACCCACGCTGCGGGTGTGGGAGTGGGGCGCATCGGCGGTGGTGGTGGGCCGGTTCCAGTCGCTGCGCAACGAGGTGGATGCGGAAGCCGCCGAACGCCACGGGATCCAGGTGGTGCGCCGGATCAGCGGTGGCGGGGCGATGTTCATCGAGCCCGGCAACACCATTACCTATTCAGTGGTGGCGCCTGAATCGCTGGTGCACGGCATGGATTTCGAACAGGCCTATGCCTACATGGACCAATGGGTGATCGAAGCCCTGGCCGGGCTGGGGGTGAAGGCCTGGTACGTGCCGCTGAACGACATCACTTCGCCCGCAGGCAAGATTGCCGGCGCGGCCCAGGCCCGGCGCCGTGGCACGGTGCTGCATCACGTGACCATGGCCTATGACATCGACGCGGTGAAAATGATGGACGTGCTGCGCATCGGCCGCGAGAAGCTGTCGGACAAGGGCACCAAGAGCGCGCTCAAGCGTGTGGACCCGCTGCGCAGCCAGACCGGTCTGCCGCGCGCCGAGGTGATCGAGCGGATGATCGAAACATTCCGCACCCGCCATGGTGGACTGCAGCAGGCGTCATTGCATCCGGATGAACTGGGCCGTGCGGTGAAGCTGGCCCGGGAGAAGTTCGAAACGCCGGAGTGGACTGCGTTGCTGCCCTGAAGCTGAGGTTCAGGTCCTACACGCAGGCTTCTCGAGCCGGGTCGTAGCGTTCTCTCCAACGAATCTGGAGCAGGACGTTCAATGGGATCCTTGGCCCGGGTCAGGCACAACGCCTGTCCCCACACGAGTAAAGCCGAACACGCGGATGCCACCAGCGACCGTGCTGAGGGATCACGCGGCGCGCTGCTGCGCGACTTCATCGCCGATGACAATTTCCCTTGCGTCGGGGCGAAGACCGCCGTTTCGCGCCAGTCGCTGTGCATCCTTGAATGCGGACGGCTGGGTGACAAAGGCAACGACGTTCGGCTGCTCGACAGTCTGAGCACTTTCGCGCAGGGCCTTGCGCATGACGCCGGAGATAAATACGCGCTGCATTCGTTTGCCGTTGTGTTCGATGGCCCCTCCGATACGGATGAGCGGCGCTTTGAAGCGCTGCTGTGGTCGCAGCTGCAGCGCCTGCATGATCTGGACGTGCGCCGCGGTCATGCCTGGGCGAGTGATGTGAGCACCGACCCGGCAAGCCCACATTTCAGCCTGAGCCTGGGTGGGCATCCGTTCTTCGTGATCGGCCTGCATCCGGGCGCATCGCGGCACGCGCGCCGGTTCGGGTATCCCACGCTGGTGTTCAACTCGCATCGCCAGTTCATGCGGCTGCGTGCCGATGGCCGCTACGGGAAGATGCAATCCGCCATCCGCAAGCGCGACATCGCGCTGCAGGGCTCGATCAATCCCAACCTTGCCGATTTCGGCGAGGCCAGTGAGGCGCTGCAGTACACTGGCCGCGCGGTTGAACCGGGCTGGCAGTGCCCGCTGCGGGTGAGGAAGGTGCAATGAAGCAGACGGTGGTTGAACGCATTGACCCGTGCTCCGGCCGGGCGGTGGAGCTGGAAGCCGGGGACGAGCTGGTGGTGATCGATCCGATGGGCCAGCAGGTGAGCGATCTCACCGCGTTTTCGCGCGACGACCTGGCCGAATACCTTTCTTCGGGCCGCTCGATCGACTACGCATCCAAGCTGTGGCTGACCACCGGCGACGTGCTGTATTCCAACCGCAGCCGGCCGATGTTCACCATCGTGGAGGACACCTGCGGCCGGCATGATTTCACCCTGACGCCGTGCTCGAAGCGGATGTTCGAGTTGCTCTACGACGAGAAGGAAGGCCGGCCGGGCTGCGAGGGCAACCTGGCTGCGGCGCTGGCGCCGTGGGGCATCGGCACCGACCGGGTGCCGATCGCATTCAACATTTTCATGAATGTCACCGTGGACGGCGACAGCGGCGAGATCGCGGTGCGTCCGCCGCTGAGCAAACCCGGGGATTTCGTGCGGCTGCGCGCCGAGATGCCGATGGTGGTGGCCATGACCGCGTGCTCGGCCGGGCAGTCCAACAATTTCAGCTACAAGCCGATCGATTTCTTCGTCGAGCGCCGCGGTGATTCTTGCCGCTGACGGTGCTGGCGAAGTCTAGTCTCCTTCCAGCGCCGCTTCACGGCCCTGCTGGCGGATCAGGGCGAGCTCGCGCGCATCGTTGATCGCGTCGCGCACGCCGTCCAGGTCAATGGTGCTCTTGTCGAAGGTGAAGCGGCCGGTCAGGGGCGTATCCGGATGCAGCTGTCCGGCCTCGAACAGCGCCCACATCTCTTCGCCATACCAGGTGTCCAGCAGCTCCGGCGCCCAGCGGCCGAGGCTGGCGGTGAGGTTGTTGACGTCACGCAGCAGCATGGTGCGCGCGGAGTTGTTGCCGGCGGCGTTGATCACCTGCGGGAAGTCGATCAGCACGGGTCCGTCGGGGTCGACCAGGATGTTGTATTCGGACAGGTCGCCGTGGATCAGCCCGCAGCACAGCATCTGCACCACCTGACGCACCAGGACGCCGTGGAACTGGCGGGCCTGTTCTTCGTCCAGTTCCACTTCACCCAGGCGCGGTGCGGGAAATCCCCCGGCGTCGCTGACCAGTTCCATCAGCAGCACGCCGTGGAAAAATCCATAGGGCTCCGGGACCCGCACGCCGGCGTCGCGCAGCTGGTACAGCGCGTCGACCTCGGCGTTCTTCCACTCCGCCTCCTGCTGACGACGGCCATAGCGGCTGCCGCTGGCAACGGCGCGGGCCTCGCGACTGCCGCGTGATTTGCGGCCTTCCTGATACTGGGCGCGCTTCTGGAAGCTGCGCTGCGCCATGTCCTTGTAGACCTTGGCGCAGCGGACCTCGCCGCCGGAGCGCACCAGGTACACCGCGGCTTCCTTGCCGCTCTTGAGCGGGCGGATGACTTCATCGATGACGCCTTCTTCGATCAGCGTCAGCAGGCTTGCTGGAGTTCTCACGGGGTCCCCGGTTTGGATCGCATCGGGCTCGGCCCAGCGACGGACGCACAGTCTGGACGAAACACGTGCCGGACGCGCGACGGGGCACGCTGGCGCGGATAAGCTGTTCAGCGTGAAGTCCGCCCCACGCCCCATTTTCGATGGCGTTCCTGCCAGCCGCCTGCAGCTGCCGCCGGGGCCGTGGGCCACCGTGTTTGATGCGCTGTGTGCGCACTTTCCAAGGGTGACGCCCGAGGCCTGGCGCGACCGTTTCGCACGCGGCCGGGTGCTGGACGAGGAAGGGCGCGCACTGGATCTGGCCGCCGGTTACCGGGTGGGGGCGCTGATCCACTATTTCCGCGAAGTGGAAGTCGAGCCGTCCGTTCCCTTCGCCGAGACCGTCGTGCATGCCGACGCGCACCTGGTGGTGGCGATCAAGCCACACTTTCTGCCGGTGGCGCCCACCGGCGCCTGGGTGCGGGAAACGTTGTTGACCCGGCTGGTGGAGCGTTTCAACAACCCTGCGTTGGTGCCGCTGCACCGGATCGACCGCGATACCGCCGGGCTGGTGATGTTTTCGGCCAATCCGGAAACCCGGTCGATCTACCAGGCGCTGTTCCGCGAACGCCGCGTGCACCGGGAGTATCTGGCCGTGGCGCCGCCGCTGCCGGGGCGGGAGTTTCCGTGTGTACACCGGAGCCGGCTGGAGCGGGGCGCGCCTTTTTTCCGCATGTGTGAAGTGCCGGGGGAAGCCAACAGTGAGACGGTGATCGATGTGCTGGAGCGGGGGCCGGGCCTATGGCGCTATCGCCTGCAGCCGGTGACCGGCCGCAAGCACCAGCTGCGCGTGCACATGGCCGCACTGGGCGCGCCGATCCTCAATGACCGCTTCTATCCGTTGCTGCAGGAAGAGGGCGCGGATGACCACGCCCGGCCACTGCAGCTGCTCGCCCGGTCTCTGGCATTTGATGATCCGATGACAGGCGAGCGCCGCTCGTTCGCGGCGTCGTCCGGGAGCGCCACGTCCGCCTGAGCGGACGCGCGCTGTGAGCTGAAACAGCTTCAGGCGGGGGCGAACGACTTGGTCTGCTTCTTTTCCCGCTTGTCGGCCTTCTTCTCTTTCATGGTCTTGGCCGGCTTTTTCTTCTGATCCTTTTTCTGGTCCAGGCTCTTGCTCATTGGAACCTCCGGGCGCCAGGGGCGCTGAACTGCGGGTGCAGTTGCTGCGGGGCAGTATGCGCTGGTTACCGTGCGATATGCTCGGCGAACCTGGACCGGGAGGGCGCATGGGAACCGTTGCCGCACCGATGCACACATCCGCGCCTGCGCCGCTGGCAGGCAACGACCGGCTGCTTGCCGGGCTGGTGCTGGGGGTGATGTCGTTCTGGCTGTTCGCCCAGACGGTGCTCAACATTGCCCCGGTGTTGCAGGCTGATCTGGGCCTGGCCACCGGCACGATGAATACCGCGGTCGCCCTGACATCCCTGTTCGCGGGGATCTTCGTGGTGGTGATGGGCGGGCTGGCCGACCGGGTGGGGCGGGTGAGGATCACGCGCATCGGCTTCGGACTCGGCATCGCCGGCTCGCTGCTGGTGGCGCTGACGCCAGCGGGCAGCCTGGCCGCGCCGGCACTGCTCGGGGGCCGGGCGCTGCAGGGGCTGTCGGCGGCCTGCATCATGCCGGCCAGCCTGGCGCTGCTGAAGGCGGGATGGGATGGCGCAGGGCGCCAGCGGGCAGTCTCGATGTGGTCCATCGGCACCTGGGGCGGCGCGGGGCTGTGCTCGCTGGTCGGGGGGCTGCTGGCGGAGAATTTCGGCTGGCGCTCGATCTTCTGGATGGCGGTACTGGTGAGCGTGGCCGGGCTGTGGCTGCTGCGCGGCACGCCGGAGAGCCGGGCGCCGGCGCGGAAAGGCTGGAAGTTCGACCTGCCGGGCGTGCTGGCCTTCATGGTCGCGTTGCTGGCGCTGCAGGTGCTGGTGATCCAGGGCAGCGCGCTGGGCTGGGCTTCGCCGGCGGCGCTGGGGCTGATGGTGGCGGCGCTGGTCGCAGGTGCGGTGTTCTTCGCGGTGGAGCGGCGGTCGCCACATGCCTTCTTTGACTTCGACCTGTTCCGCAACCGCACCTACGCAGGCGCGACGCTGTCGAATTTCCTGGTCAACGGGGCCGCGGGCACGCTGGTGGTGTCGCTGCAGCTGGTGCAGCGTGGCGGCGGCATGGATGCGCAGCAGGCCGGGTTGCTGACTCTGGGCTACGCCGCGGCGATCATCGGTTTCATCCGGGTGGGCGAGAAGCTGCTGCAGCGTTTCGGCCCGCGCCGGCCGATGATCTGGGGCTGTTCGATCACAGCGCTGGGGATCGTGCTGCTGATGCCCACGCAGCTCTACCTGGAGCACTACCGCGGGCTGGCGCTGGTGGGCTTCACCCTGTTCGGTCTGGGTTTGGCGTTCTATGCCACGCCATCCACCGATGCGGCGCTGTCCAACCTGCCGGCCGAGCAGGGCGGGGCCGGCGCGGGGATCTACAAGATGGCGTCCTCGCTGGGCGCGGCGTTTGGGGTGGCGATCTCCGCCGCTGTCTTCACCACGCTGTCCGGTAGCGGGGCCGGGGTGGCTTGGCTGCAATCGCTGACCACGTTCGCCGGGCGCCAGGACAACCTGGCCCTGCGCGAGGCCGCGTTCGTGGCCCTGGCCTGCAACTTGGCGATGGTGGTGGCGGCGATCGTGGCGATCATGCTGACCATCCCCAGAAAAGGGGACGGAGGGGATTAATCCAAGCCGTCGTGAACCTTGCGTCGCGGCCGCCCCTGGGGCCGGACTGCCACTGGCCGGTTCAACGTCTTCTCCACCATGGCCTGGAAGCGGGCATCGCCGAGCGCCTTTTCCTGCGTCATGTATGCGCGGATGCGCGCCAGCTCTTCCGGATCAAGCGGCGCAAGCAGCCATGCGCGATAGGCCTCTGCGCGGCTCGCAGGATCGGCGCCCATTTCGACGTAGGCTGGATGCGGGGTGATCAAGGGGTCCTGGGAACGTCCCAGGTGTGTGTGCACGCTCGACCATGGGTAGTGCTCGGGACGTTCGACCATCGCGGCCCGCACAGGATTGAGTTCGATGTAGCGGATCACGCGTAGCACGTACGCCTCCGAATCGATCAGGCTGGACTTGAATCGCCCTTGCCACAGGGTGCCGGTGCGGTCGTGTCGCTGGTTGAAGGACTGCACGTAGGTCTGCCCAGCCAATCGCAACGCCTGGGAAATGCGACCAGCCGCGGTTGCGCTGAGCAGCAGATGCACGTGATTGTTCATCAGGGCGAAGGCGTGAACCGCGACATCGTGTTTGCGGCACGCGATGCGTAATACACGTCGGTAGTGATAGCGGTCCGCGTTGTCCACGAAGATTGCGCAGCGATTGACGCCACGCTGGGTGACATGCAGCGGAACGCCGGGGAGTTCAATACGAGGTTGGCGAGGCATTTGGACAGGCGCTCAAGGAGTGGGCCTACGATGCCGGCGGTCATGCCTGCCTGAAATCGGTGGGTGACCTGAATGTCCGTCAGGAATGCCTGAGGTGTTTGCAACGCGTTTTGGGGCTCCAGCGACGAACGCTTTAACTACCTCCGTCCCCTTTTTTGGGTAGGCTGCGTGATCCACTTTTTTGGGGGTGTGAATGGACAGGCGTCAGTTCATTGGACGCACGGCGATGGCGGCATTGCTGCCGGCGCTGGGCACGGGCGGTATCGCGGCGGCACAGGGGCCATCTGCCGGAGGGCGGCGATTACTGCCGGTGCCGCTCAATTCCGGTGACACGGTCGGGCTGGTGAGCCCGTCATCAGCGGTGGATGACTCTTTCAACCTGCAGTTGGCCCGGGAGGTGCTGGAAGCGCTGGGCTTCCGGGTCAAAACCGGCAAGCATTACGGCGATCGACGCGGGCATCTGGCGGGGCTGGATGCAGCACGCGCGGACGACATCAACACCATGTTTGCCGACACTGAGGTCCGGGCGGTGGTGTGCGTGCGCGGTGGTTCGGGCGGCGCGCGCCTGCTGCCGCTGCTCGACTACGACGTGATCCGGGCCAACCCCAAGGCGCTGCTGGGTTACTCCGATGTGACCGCGCTGCACTGCGCGATCCAGGCGCAGACCGGGCTGGTGACGTTCCACGGGCCCAACGGATCGGGCAGCTGGAACCGCTTCAACGCCGACCAGTTCCGGCGGCTGTTCTTCGACCGCGAGCTGATGCAGTACCGCAATGTTGATGAGCCGGGCGATGAGCTGGTGCAGCGGCGCAATCGCACCGTGACGATTACCGGTGGCAAGGTGCGCGGCGAGCTGGTGGGCGGCAACCTGACCGTGCTGACCGCGCTGGCGGGTTCGCCGTACATGCCGGACTTCGACGGCAAGATTCTGTTCCTGGAAGACGTATCGGAGGCGCCGTACCGGGTGGACCGCATGTTCAGCACCTTGAAGCTGATGGGTGCGCTGGACCGGATCGCCGGCTTCATCTTCGGCGAATGCACCGACTGCACGCCCGGGCGCGGGCACGGCTCGCTGACGTTGGAACAGATCCTCGACGACCACATCCGGCCGCTCGACATTCCCGCTTATCGCGGCGCGATGATCGGCCACATCCGCCAGCAGTTCATCGTGCCGGTGGGCGGTATGGCGGAGATGGATGCCGATGCCGGCACGTTCCGCCTGCTGGAGCCTGTCTTCAAAGGGGACGGAGGTAGTTAATAATCACCTCCGTCCCCTTTAAAAGGAGCCCCCATGAGCATCAAGACCATCCATATTCCCGCTGGCGGCGGTTTCGACCACGTCAGCATTGGCACCAGCACAGCGGAGGATCCCGCGCCGGGCGAGATCACCGTGCGCCTGCGCGCCAGTTCGCTGAACTTCCATGACTACCTGGTGGTCAGCGGCGCGACCGGGCCGGCAGAGCGGCGCATTCCCCTGTCCGACGGCGCCGGCGAGGTGATCGCGCTGGGCGATGGCGTGACGGAATTCTCCGTCGGTGACCACGTGGTCAGCACGTTCTTCCCAGACTGGCTGGATGGCGAGCCGCTGGTGGAAGGTTTCGGCCGCGTGCCTGGCGACGGCATCGATGGCTACGCCCGCGAGCAGGTGACGACGTCTGCGACTGCCTTCACTCGTGCCCCCGAAGGCTGGAGCCACGCCGAGGCGGCGACGTTGACGACCGCTGGCCTCACCGCCTGGCGGGCGCTGTTTGAAAACGGGCGCCTGCGACCGGGTGAAACGATGCTGGTACAGGGCACCGGCGGCGTTTCGATCTTCGCGCTGCAGATGGCGAAAATGACCGGCGCCCGGGTGATTGCGACTTCCTCCAGCAACGCCAAGCTTGAGCGGCTGCGCAGGATGGGTGCCGACGAGGTGATCAACTATCGCGAAGACCCGGAGTGGGGGCAGACGGTGCGCGGCATGACCGACGGCAGGGGCGTGGACCACGTGATCGAGGTGGGCGGCCCGGATACGCTGCTGCAGTCGATGCTGGCAGCCCGCGTGGGCGGGCACGTCTCGCTGATCGGGGTGTTGACCGGCGCCGAGGGTCAGCTGCCGCTGGGCCTGGCCTTGGGGCGTCACCTGCGGTTGGAAGCATTGGTGGTGGGCAGCCGCCGACAGCAGCAGGATATGGTGCGCGCGCTGGAAGCCAGTGGCGTGCGTCCGGTCCTTGACCGGCACTTCCCGCTGGATGAGCTGGTGGCGGCGTTCCGGCACCAGGAGAGCGGCCAGCACTTCGGCAAGATCGTGATCGACATCTGATGCAATCCGGTTCGGCTGGAGAGCCCGCACCCATGGGCATGCTGCGCAGCATGGTCACCGTGCGCCCATTGGCGCGGCCGCGGCTGGCGTTCGCGGCCCGTTCGGGACTGTGCATGGGCGTGCCGGTGCTGGTGGGCTGGCTGCTTGGCGATATCTCCGCTGGGATGATGGCGGCCACCGGCGGCTTCACCGCTTTGTACGGACGGGTAAGGCCCTACCGCAGCCGCGCGGTAGAGCTGGGGATCATCGCGCTGGCCTTTGCGCTGGTGGTCGGAATCGGCAACGCGGTGTCAGGGGTGTCCTGGGCGATTGTGCCCACGGTGGTGCTGATCGCGATGGTCTCCACCTGGCTGGGCAATGCGCTGCGGATCGGTCCGCCCGGTGCCTACATGTTCATGATGGCCGGCGCCGCGGCCACGGCCATGCCGGCCGACCACATCAACCCGGCCGAGGCGTTCGTGCTTGTGCTCAGCGGCGGTGCGTTTGCCTGGTTGGCGCATATGAGTGGTGCGTTGCTGCGCCCGCGCGGACCGGAGGAGCGCGCGGTGAAGGCGGCGGCGCGCTCGGTGGCAAACTATATCGAGGCGGTGGGGACGGATCGCGAAGGCGGCAAGCGCCAGGTGGCCGCGCAGGCGCTCAGTGATGCCTGGAACGCACTGGTGAGCTTTCAGCCCGCGCATGCGGGTGCTGATACGGCGCTGGCCGGATTGCGCCAGCGCACGCGGGCATTGAACAGCCTGTTCTCCAATGCGATGGAAGCGGCCGCAGAGAGCAGGCCATTGCCGGCCGACGCGCCGGTGCATGCCAGACAGCTGGGAGAGCTGGATCAGGATCCGCCAGCCGAGCTGGTGGCCACGCGCGCACGTGCACCGCTGGGCCATATGGATGCCCGGGCGCTGCTGCGCGAATCCGTGCGATGGCGGTCCATGTCGATGCTGGTGGTGTTCCGGGTGGGCGTGGCGGCGGTGGCGGCCGGCGCCATCGGCACCCTGTTGGGCCTGGATCGCGCCTATTGGGCGGTGGCGGCTGCGGTGCTGATGCTGCATCAGGGGCGCGAATGGCTGGATCTGCTACAGCGCAGCATCGAGCGCGTAGTGGGTACCTGGATCGGGTTGCTGCTGGCCGGGGCCCTGTTGTGGCGCTATCCGGAAGGGCTGTGGCTGGTGGCCACGATCACGGTGCTGCAGTTCACGGTGGAGATGCTGATTCTGCGCAACTACGCGCTGGCAGCGACCTTCATCACGGCGGCAGCGTTGACCCTGGCCACGGGCGGAATGCCGGTGCCTGACCTGGGCAGCTTCCTGCTTGCCCGCGGCGTGGATACCGCGGTGGGGTGCGCCGTGGCGCTGGTGGTGTTCCAGCTCACTTGGCCGCGGGCTTCGGCCGCGCTGGTCCCCGAGCAGCTGACGCGAACTTTCACCGCGATTGAAACGGTCGCCGCCCAGCTGGCCTCCGGCCAGGTCGCCAGCGATACCGCGCATGGCGCGCGCCGCGAGTTGCAGCACCGCTGCTTCGTGCTGCTGGAATCCTACCGGCAGGCCGCCACCGCATCGCGCCAGCCGCGCCGCGAGGTCGAGCGTCTGTGGCCGGCGATCGCCGCCACCGAGGAGCTCGCCTTCCGGGTGCTGACTTCCTGCTGGGCCGTGGAGCGCCTGGATGAGGAAGCAGGCCGCGAAGCGGCACGGGCAATGTTCGGCCAGGGTGGATTGCAGACCCTTCGGGATGCATTGGGCCAGGCCGCGCTGGCGGTGGAGGGCAACAAAACCGCGGATGCGACGGTGCCGGGCGTGCCCGGGTTCCTGAAGGAGGAAGTGGCTGCCCTGCATCGCGGCCTGCGCAGCGACCGCGGCTGACGGCTGCGCTATCTTTGCCGCTCTGACACAACCCAACGGAGTTGCCATGCGCGTCCTTGCTGCCGTCCTGTTTGCTGCTGTTGCGCTGTCCGCCCAGGCGGCGGACCCGGCTGTTTACGGCGAACCTTTCACCGACGGCCCGGCGGTGCCAGTGTCCGAGGCAATCGCGGGCTTCGACCAGCACGCGGGCGAGCCGAAGCGCTTCAGCGGCCGCATCACCGAGGTCTGCCAGACCAAAGGCTGCTGGATGATGCTGGAACACGAGGGCCAGGCGGCCCGGGTGATGTTCGGCAACCATGCGTTCTTCCTGCCCAAGGACGCCACCGGCAGCGCGATGGTGCACGGGGTGCTGGAGCGCAAGGAACTCAGTCCCGAGCAGGTAGAGCACTTCACCGACGACAGCGGCAGTGGTACGGCTGCGGAGCCGGTGGAATACCGCATCGTGGCGGATGGGGTGCGCGTCAGCTCCTGAGCTGCCGAACTCTGCAGAACAACTGGCCCTACAGGGCCACCACCGCGTCCACCACGCTGTAATGGGAGATGCGCTGGCCGTCCCAGTGATAGTGCAGGTGCGGGCCCTGGATGGCCGGGGTGACGAGGTCCGGATGGAACACCGCCACGCATTGCCCGCCCGGGCGGCGCACGCTGTCGTAGACGACGCCGTCGCTGCCCGCGGCATGCCAACGCCGCGCGGCCGCCTGGCTGGCCGCATAGCTGCCCGGATCATGCAGCTCCGGCCAGCCGCGCCGGATGTCGTGGAAATGCCCTTTCACGTCGGCGAGGTAGGAACGCATCTGCAACGTGCAGGCCGGCTCGCTGGTGTGCGCCAGAAACCGGGCGCGATGGAACACGGTTTCGGCAATCGCGGTTTCCTGCTCGCGGGCGGCGTAATACACGCCCCAGCTGCCATCCGAGAAACGTGAACCGTCCGGGCTGGGATGGGTGAAGGCAGCCATGATGGGCGTGGTGCCGGGGCCGCTGATGCGCCGCTCCGGCGGCACCAGTGACAGCTCACCGAGCTCCTGGCGCAGGCGGGGGTTGGTCATGCCTTCCAGTTCGAACAGGGCGTCCAGGTCGTTCGGCGAGGCGATGCGGTCGAACAGACCCACCGGCGGAAAGCGGCTGGGCACGATGCGCCAGCTGGGCCGCCAGGACACCCGCGTGCGCCTGGGCACCGCGGCCGTAGTCATCCGCGCTGGGCGTCCAGGTATTGGCGGACCACGAACAGGTCCGATACCTGTCCGCCAAGCATCCGCTCCAACGCGCTGCGTCCACCAAACAGCGGCGCCTGGTTGGCCCGCTTGACCCAGGCGTCGGCCTGTGCCGGGTCGGCGAACAGCACCTGCAGTGCCTTCCAGATGCCCAGCAGGTAGCTGATGCGTTCCAGTGAATCGCGGGGCAGGGCCCCATCCAGATCGCGCTTCCAGCGGAAGAAGGTGGAGCGGCCGGGGCTGCCGAGCAGCAGACGCTCCTGCTCCGTACTCAGCCCCCACAGCCGGGTGATATTGAAGAACGCACGCAGCGCCGGCCCCGCCAGATCGCGGCCATGTGCGGGAGAACTCCTGGTTGCAGAAAGGGTCATGAATAATACATTAGTCCCAATCGGGACTAATGTCCATTCTCTGTAGGAGCGTGCCATGCGCGCGAAGCCGCGTGACGATTGGGTTGGGGGGGCGGGCCGGAGGGGCAGAGCCCGTCAGGACACGCTGTGAATACGTCCATGTACGCTTGTCGGCGACGTCCATGTCGCCGACAGTCCTGACGGGCTCTGCCCCTCCGGCCCCCAACGATGTGGCGATCTGCAGGAAACAGAATTCACGCGGCTTCGCGCGCATGGCGCGCTCCTACAGTGGGGGCGCCGGGCTTCTATGATGGTGGGCTGAAGGAGATGCTTATGAACGAGTTGATGACGGCGATTGCCATCCGCGGCGGGAAGGGAGCAGCCGATGCGCTGCACCCCGTGCAGACCCCACGACCGGTGCCGAAGGCGGGGGAAGTCCTGATCCGGGTAATGGCAGCGGGGGTCAACAGGCCCGACATCGTCCAGCGCGAAGGCAACTACGCGCCGCCACCCGGGGCTTCCGAAACGCTGGGCCTGGAGGTTGCCGGGGAGGTAGTGCAGGGCGCCGGCCGCTGGCAGGTGGGCGACCGGGTCTGCGCGCTGCTGGGCGGTGGTGGCTATGCGGAATACGTGGCGGTGGACGCCCGCCATTTGCTGCCCGTTCCGGCCGGGCTGGACCTGCTGCAGGCCGCGGCGCTGCCGGAAACCCTGTTCACCGTGTACGCCAACGTGTTTGAACACGGACGTCTGCAGGCCGGGGAGACGCTGCTCGTGCATGGCGCCACGTCGGGCATTGGCGTGGCAGCGATCCAGATGGCCAAGGCCGCGGGCGCCAAAGTGATTGCTACGGGCCGGGGTGCGGACAAAGCGCACGCGGCGCGGACGCTTGGCGCGGACATTGTCGTCGACAGCACCAATGAGGATTTTGCCGAAGTGGCCCGCGAGGCTGGCGGCGTGGACGTGGCCCTGGACATGGTGGGCGGTCCGTTTCTGGAGCCGACCCTGAAGGCGCTCAACACCGGTGGCCGGATCGTCTATATCGCCGCCCAGGGCGGCAATGATCTGCTGGTTCCGGCGTTCACGGTAATGCGCAAGCAGGCGGTCATCACCGGCTCGCTGCTGCGCCCGCGCAGCGCCGCCGACAAAGCAAGGTTGGCCGTGGAAGTGGAGCGCGTGGTGTGGCCGTGGGTGGAAGCTGGCCGGGTGCGTGCCGTGGTGGACCGGAGCTTCCCGCTGCAGGAAGCGGCCGCCGCACACGCGTATCTGGAAAGCGGTGCGCACACCGGCAAGGTGATGCTGGTGACACAAGATGGAATGGTTGCCTCCTAGAGCATGGCAAGTTCGAGATTGGTCAGCGTGCCGTTGTACTGGCGACGCAGGCGCACCTTGCGAGCCAGGTCGGCGATGATGTGGCCGCTGAAATCGACCCCGGCCAGGTCGTCGGCCATGTTGATCCCGCCCGGCGTGTCCACGTTCACTTCCATGAGCTTGTCGCCAACGATGTCCAGGCCGGCGAAATACATGCCGTCGCGGATCAGCTTGGGGGCCACGATTTCCGCCGCGCGCAGTGCGTCCGCATCCGGCGTCACCAGTTCGAACTTCCCGCCGGCGCTGATGTTGCTGCGCGCGTCGCCACTGTCGTTGTAGCGGCGGATGCAGGCGTACTGTCCATCCACTTTCAGCGGATGGCCGTTGAGGGTGATCAGGCGCAGGTCGCCGTCCGCGGCGCGGGGCAGGTACTCCTGGGCGATGGCGTACCCGTCACGGGTGACCGCCTCGATCATCTGGTTGAGATTGGCCCCGCTGTGGCCATCCACCACGAACACGCCCTGGCCACCGGAGCCCTGCAGCGGCTTGATCACCCCGCGCCCGTCGTGGGCGGCAATGAAGGACTTGATCTCATCGGCATTGCAGGTGATGCAGGTGGCCGGACGGACCTCTTCGGGGAAGTGCTGGAAATAGGTCTTGTTGGAGGCGTTGGTGAGGTGGGCGGGATCGTTGACCACGATGACTCCGCGCCGGGTCACCAGCTGGGCAAACAGCAGCGCGCTGTTGGAGGCCCACGGGCGATCCTCGACTTCTTCGGCCGGATCGCTGCGCAGCATCAGTACGTCGAGCTCCTCCACATTGATACGTTCGATGACCGAGTCGTTGCCCTGGATTTCGGCCAGCAGCGCGGCGTCGTCGGCGTATCCGTCGATGCGCGGCATGTGGGCGAGCGCGCGTACGGTGTCGTTGGCGTCGTAGATGAAGCCGTCCAGGCCAATCATTGCCACGCTGTGGCCAAGCCGGAGCGCGGTGCGCGCCAGGCGGATGGTGGTGTAGTTGTCCTGCTCGGTGGCGACGTTGTTGACGACGAATCCGAGCTTGAGGGGTTTGTCGCTCATGCACACAGCTCCCGCGGCGGGGTGGGGTGGGATTGGAAGAGGCGCTGCACGGGAACGTTGCGGCAGCGGTCCAGGGTCTGGTTGAAGTCTGCGGCGCAGGCGTAGCGCGGCAGCAACGCGGGCGGCTCGGCCCATCCGGCTTCGGCCAGCTGGTCCAGCACCACCAGGTGCGACAGGGCGAATTTGCCGCGGAACAGTGGTTCGAATTCGCCGCCGGCACGCAGGTGGTCGAGCAGGTCGCACAGTCCGCGCAGATACACCGCGTCCTTGGTCAGGCCGCCGCCGCGCAGCGCCCGCACGGCGATGTCGAACGCATCGTCGGTGGCGAAGCCGTGGGTGTCGTGCAGGCGGGCGAAGACGGCGGGAATGTCCTCGCCGTGGATGGCCATGTTGGCGGCCACCACCCGGGCGGCCAGCACGCGCAGGCGCTCACCGGGCAGGTAGCCGGTCAGGTATTCGGCCAGCACGCCGAGGCCTTCCTGCAACGGGTCGTAATTGGCCAGTCCCACGGCCAGCTGGCGCATCGGCTGGCGCAGGCCGTTGTAGCGGGTCACGATGTGGGTGCCGATTTCATGCTGTACCAGCGGCTGCACGCGCGCGGAGGGCAGACGCATGTCGGCGTCCAGGTACAGGCGGCCGTGCGAGACCATCATCAGCGAGCCGACATCGGCGTCGACGGTGATTTCAAGGGTGAAGTCGGGTGCCCGCTCGCGATACCAGGCCACTTCGTCTTCAACCGCGGATACCACGGTGTCCACGCCGCAGTCCGCGGTCAGCCGCTCGCTGGGGCCGACGTCGGCCAGGATCTGTTCGGCAAGCTCCAGCAGTCCTGCTTCCACGCCGCCGAACAGGTCGATGCTG
The DNA here is from genome assembly GCF_039548515.1 of Luteimonas qiangzhengi. Classification (NCBI taxonomy): domain Bacteria; kingdom Pseudomonadati; phylum Pseudomonadota; class Gammaproteobacteria; order Lysobacterales; family Lysobacteraceae; genus Luteimonas; species Luteimonas qiangzhengi. The sequence continues at coordinate 47,035 of NZ_JBCLVE010000012.1, forward strand.
GCGGTCACGAACCCGTCGGTGCCGCGCAGGCGGACCAGTTCAATCATGCGTTCAAGCTCGCGCTGCTTTTCGCGCAATACCCCGGCCAGCAGCGGCGATTCGATTTTTTCGACCGGCAGTTCGCCCAGACGCTTGCGCATGGTTTCAAGGTCGAGGATGGGTTCGGCATAGCGCAGCGGCGGCACGCTGGTGCGATCAGCGGCTTCGAAGCCCTCCCAGAGCGCGTCCGTGCCCAGCGGGGTCAGGGCGAGCAGCCAATCGAGTTCGGCGTCGATGGCTGCCAGCACGTTGTCCACCTCGGCGGCTATCGGGGGCAGCGGTCGCGTGGTATCGGCACGATTCAAACCCGGGCTGCTCATGTGCGGACCTGGAAGCTGGGGCGCACGGCATCCACCGCCGATTGCAGGCTGGCGCGCAGGTCATACAGCGCGGCAATATCGGCCTGGCCGGTCCATTCGTCCATGAAGATTTTCTTGAACTCCGGGGAGATCGTGCACACCCGTGAACCCCAGCGCGAGTACACCCATTCTGGAAAATGGCCGCCGGTGGGAAAGCGCACGTTGGCGCGCACGTCGGGCTTGCGTCCGTTGACCGGATGTACGCGCAGCGCTTGGGAAAACTGCGTCACCACGCTGCCCCAGCGGTCCGGGTCGGCGGTGGTGATGCCGAGCTCGATATCAGGGTTGTCCTGTTGGGCAGCAGGCGCTGCATCGGCGCCATCGCGGCGGTGGTTGTAGCTGTGCAGATCAATCAGCAGCAGCGCATTCCAGCGCTCAAGCATCCGCTCTACCAGTTCGGCGAACATGGTGTAGAAGCGGTCCCAGGCGGCCAGCGAGCTTTCGATTTCCTGCTCCGGCATGGGCGCGCGCCAGACTTCCAGCCCCCAGCAGTCTTCGGGCCGTGCGTAAACAGCGCCTTCCCGCGGCCGGTTGAGGTCGGTCTCGAAACGCGACGTCGGCACCTGGATGCGGACGTCGCCCACCTCGGTAAACATGCCGGTAAGCGGATCCTCCTCGCGCATCCGCTCGTCGGCTGGCAAGGCCACCAGCGGGCGCAGAGAGGGCCGCAGGCCGTGGCCGTCGTGGATGGCAGTGGCAATCACCGGCCCATCCCCGACGGTGATGTCCCACTCACGCGCCCGGGCGGAGGGGATGGGAAGCTTGCCGGCAGTGAAATACGCTGCGCTTGGCGCGTGATCCTGAATCTGGGTCATGCGGCGATGTTGTCAGCCGCATCATGATCGATCCGTGTAGGCGCGGCGCACTGCGCGCCGCGCGTTCAGTTACCAGCGCAGGATCAGTGCAGCGGTGGGGATTCCGGCTCGCCCTGCTGCTGCATGTAGAAATCGTGCAGGTACTTCTCGCCCTTGTCAGCCAGCACCGTCACGACCGTCTTCAGCTCGGGGAACTGTTCGCGGATGCGCCGGGCTGCGATCACGTGCGCACCGGAGCTGGGTCCGCACAGCAGACCGCGGGTGCTGGCCAGCTTGCGCATTTCAGCCACCGCGTCCGTACTCGAAACGCTGAGGAAGTCGCTGACCAGGTCCCGGTGGCGGGCGAAGATCCCGGGCACGAACCCGTCGGAGATGCCTTCGATGCCGTGCAGGTCCACTTCACCGCACAGCAGGGTGCGTGATTCCGACGGCTCCATGGCGAACAGGTGCACGCCGGGGTTGGCAACCTTGAAAGCCTGGCCGACGCCAATCAACGTGCCGCCGGTGCCAACGCCGTGAACGAACGCATCGGGCGTGCGCCCCTCCGGCAGCTGGGCGAGGATCTCCGGGCCCAGGATCTCCCGGTTCTCCTGCACGTTCCACTCCGACTCGAACTGCCCCGGAAAGAAGAACCCCGGCTGCTGGCCCAGCTCGCGCGCGCGGTCCAGCGCCTCGTTGACGTGAAAGTTGCCGCTCAGCAGCACTTCGGCGCCATAGGCGCGCGAGATCGCCACGCGCTCGCTGGTCAGCCCTTCCGGCATGACCACGATCATCCGGTAGCCCTTGACCGCGGCCACCATGGAGAACGCGTTGCCGGTGTTGCCGCTGGTGGCCTCGACGATGGTGTCGCCGGGCTTGAGCAGGCCTTCCTTCTCGGCACGCTCGATGATGTAGGTGGCGATACGCGCCTTGATCGAGCCGGAGGGGTTGAGGAATTCGCACTTGGCGAAGATGCCTTCCTCGAGCTCCAGCAGTGGGGTGTCATGGACGGCGTCGAGGATGGAACGGGAAACTCCGGTATATCGGACAGGCATGGCATGGCTCCTTGCAGGGCAGGGGATGGGGGCGGCCGGGCTGGCTGCGCGGGAGCCCGGTCACATTATCCGCGCCACCAAGTGCAGGCCGGATGACCCAGGTCAAGGACCGGGCGCGCTGGCCGGGCGATGCTGGTCGGGTCATCAACCAGCAGGAACACCATGGCAGCCATCGATACGCTCTCCCTTCAGATCCATCCGTTTGACGCGCGCGGCATTGCCAAGCGCTTCCGTCATGCGGCGATTTTCGGCGCCATGGACGCGCTGCAGCCGGGCGAGGCCATGCGCTTCGTCAACGACCATGATCCGCTGCCGCTGATCGCGCAGCTGCAAGAACGCTTCGGCGAGGCGCTGGTGGTGGAATACAGGCAGAAGGCGCCGGGCGAGGTGGTCATCGACTTCGGCGTGGCGGATGTGCATGTGTCCGGCGGCAGCACCTGCTGCGGCGGGTGCACCTGAGTCCGCCCGCTCAGTACATGATCAGCGGGATGCCCTGTTCGCCTTGCTGCGTGTAGTCGGCGCGCACCTGGCGGCAGTCGGGGCCCGCCATCGCAAAGCGACGACAGTTCTCGGGGCGGCTGTCATAGATCCGGCACTGCATGCGGGCCGGGTCTATGGCCACGCACCAGCCTTCCTCGTCGCGCGCCATCACCGGAAGCCCTTCATCGGTGTGCGTGGTGAGGTGGGCGGGCACGCTGTCGCCCGGCTGCAACACCACGGTCAGGCGGCAGCAGACTGCGTCGCACGCACTGCAGTGGGGCGAATCAGGCAAGGCTTCAGACCGTTCCAGGCGCCGCTTCGCGGCGGTAGCGCAGCAGGCGGGCCCGGATGGCCTTGCCGAACTGGTCCTGGAGCTCGTGGATTTCTTCTTCGCCCTGGAAGCCCAGTGCGGCCATCGCCTGGTTGAACGCGGAGACGTTGCCGCGATGGGCATCGGTCAGTACCACTTCGGCCCGGTCGTTGGCGTGGCGCTCGATGACGCCGGCCACCAGCGCGGGGTGCTCCTGTTCGTAGAGCACGTCGCTGGCGATGATCATGTCGAACTTGCCCAGGCTCGGCAGCGGCTCCACCCAGTCCAGCTGGCGGAAGTGCACCGAAGGCAACTCGTTGAGCGCCGAGTTGTACGCCAGGAAGGGCTCGGCCAGCGGATGGATATCGGAAGCCACCACTTCAGCGCCGCGGCGTTGCAGCACCAGGCTGGACAGCCCGATTCCACAGCCCAGCTCCAGAATCCGCTTGCCCCCGATATCCGCCTTGTCCATGGCCTCGGCCAGCAGACGTCCCACCGGCCAGACCAGGCCGAACAGGCTCCACTGAGCGGACGAGATGCCCAGCCTGTCGCCATGGCCGTCCGGATCCGAGAACTGCTGATTGTCGCTGAGCACGCGCAGCTGGTAGGAGTGGTCACCGATCGGGACCGTGAGGATCTTGGTGTCGTAACCGGGCACGTTGGCTTCCATTTGAAAGGGGCTGAGAGCCCGCGGCCATGGTAGCACTGCGCGCAGATGCGCCTGTTTTAAGTGCCCGTTCGCGACATTTCGCAGCCCGTTGGGGGCGATTCGCGCGCCTCCTCCCAGCCGGTCTTACTGCGGCTGGCTGGGATCAGGCGTGTCGGCGGGGCTTTCGGTGTCGCGATCGCCCTGTTTTTTCGCCAACTTCGCTTCCTTTTTCTTCTTCTTGGCGAGTTCGCGCTGACGTTTTTCGAATGAGTAGTTTGGCTTGGCCAAGGGGATCCTCGGATTTGAATGGATGTCCATTGTAGCGGGCAGGGCCGGGGCGTTCCGTGTGGCCGGTTTTGGTACGCTTCGTCCTTGACTTAACAGGGGCCATTTGCCGGTGTCATTGTTCATTGGACTGCGGGTGGCCGTGGTGCTGCCGCTGGTTGTAATCAACACGCTGGTGCACGCGGTGCCCCTGTTTGTCGCGGCGTTGCTGAAGGCGGCGCTTCCGGGCAAGGCACTGAAGCGGATGTGCGACCGGCTCCTGACCGGATTGGCGGAAAGCTGGATCGGGGTCAACACCCTGATGATCGGCTGGTTCACACCGACCCGCTTCCAGGTTGAGCTTCCGCCGGGGCTGCAGGTTGACGGCCACTATCTGGTCCTGGCCAATCATCAGAGCTGGGTGGACATCCTGGTACTGCAGAAGGTGTTCAACAGGCGGATCCCGTTGTTGCGCTTCTTCCTCAAGCGGCAGCTGTTCTGGGTGCCGGTACTGGGCCTGGCCTGGTGGGCGCTGGATTTCCCCTTCATGGGCCGCTACACGCACCGCCAGGTCGCGCGCAATCCCGAGCTGGCCAAGCGCGATACGGAGGCGGTGCGGCGGGCCTGCCGCAAGTTCCGCGACATCCCGGTATCGATGATGAATTTCGTCGAGGGCACCCGGTTCACGCCTGAAAAGCATGCCCGGCAGGAGGCGCCGTACCGGCACCTGCTCAAACCGAGGTCAGGCGGGGTGGCCTTCGTGCTCGATGCGATGGGCGAGGGGCTGCACGCGATCCTGGACGTGTCCATTGCCTACCCCGGTGGTCGACCCACCATGGTCGACCTGATGGCCGGGCGCGTGCCCGACGTGCGCGTGCTGGTCCGCGAGCGGCCGATCCCGGCTGCACTGGTGGGCGGCAACTATCAGCAGGACCGCGCGTTCCGCGCCCAATTCCAGCAGTGGTTGAACGGCCTGTGGGACGAGAAGGACGCGGACATGCAGCGCCTGATGGAACCCCGTTAGACGGCGGTCAAGCGCCGACAGGCCGACCGTGGCGATCCACGATGAAGCGGGCGCGGCGGTCGCCGTGATAGAAGGTGGCGCGGAATAGGCCTTCGTCTTCGCCCGTTCCGCGCTCACAGAGCGTCTTGATTTTGCGGACGTCCATCAGCTGGCGGAACTCTTCCGGCTCCAGGCCGAGCTCATCGGCCACCATCGCGCCACTGATTTCGATCATTGGGTTGGACATTGTTCCTGCTTCCGTCGCCGGGTGGACGACCAGTGTGTCCGGCCTGCGGGCAGCGGGCACTGACCTGGATCAGGTGTTGGGCAGCTGCAACGGTTGACCCAGGTCAGGGCGCGTCGGCGGTGACGGGGTGAAGATGGAGCACGCAAGGCGAATGCCCGGCACTGGGCCGCCACAGGCGGAAAAAGCGAGGGCTGCATGGAATTCCATATCACCCGTGACCCGGACATGCCCGAGGTGGGTGTGATCGAAGCTGCGCTGCAGGATCTGGATCCAGCGGCCATGGTGGATGTTGACGCCGGCGGGGAAGTCATCCGCCTGGCCACCTGGATTGAAGCGGGGCAGCTGGTCGAGGTATTGAACCGGGCCGGCTGGGAAGTTCGGCCCGGTCGTGTCGTTCAGCAGCCTTCCGTGTGCTGTGGAGGCTGCGGCGGCTGACTCAGGCGCGCTTCTTGGCGGCCGTGGCGGGAGCCTGCTTGGTCCGTGCGGTCTTGGAGGCGGAGCGCATCGGGCTGGTGTTCTGGAACTGTGTGGTCGTGCCCAGGACTTCGATCTTGCCGCCGTCCTTGCGGAAGGCGGCGAGGTCGGCCGCAATGCGTTCGCTGGTCATCGACGACCCGCGGTCGTTCTTACTGGCCGAGCTGCGCGTGCGGGTCCTGGCGGCAGGCTGGCGGGTCTGGGGCTTGGCATTCGTGGACATTGCGTCTCCTGTCGGAACATGCGCGGGCGCATGGTTCTGTGAGCCGGCTGGCACTACGCGCATTACGTGCGCAGTGTGCCGTGGCCTGGGTGCGGCGGCGGGCCGGCGTTGCTTGATCAGTCGTCCGGGTAAAGCCACCGGCCGACGGGGGGCTGACTGGACGGGGAGTCCTTCCGCCCGATCCAGCCCGTTATCGTAGCATTTTTGGCGGGAATATGTTTGGTTCTGCAGTCAACTGCGCTGAAATGGTCGTGATCTGCGGTTTTTGGTGGCGGTCAGCGTGTGCCAGCACTGGTGTGAAGCCATGACCAATGGCGCGCTGTTTCCCGGGCGGGCAACGGGTATTCTTGGCGGCTGTCGCCCCGCCGAGTTTGCGGGGGCCCAGTTATCCATCCGGAGAATGCACTTTGAAGAAGACCCTGCTGTTTGCCGCCACCACCCTGGCGCTGTCGCTGGCCGCGCCGGTCACCGCGCATGATGCGCGTTCCTGCCTGGACGACTCCTGCCACGTACAAGTCCGTTTCCTGGACGGTGACGGGCAGGGCGCCGCGAATGCTGCCGACTCGATTGCCGCGCCGCGCATGGGCACTTGGGGCATCGATACCGATGGCATGGACACCAACGTGTCGCCGGGCGAGGATTTCTTCGCCTATGTGAGCGGCAAGTGGGCGGAAAGCACCGAGATCCCGTCCGACCGCTCCAGCTATGGCTCGTTCCTGGCCCTGCGCGACCTGTCCGAGTCGCGCGTGCACCAGCTGGTGGAGAGCTACAAGCTGGGTGATCCGGCCACCGACGGCGACGCCGCCAAGGTCGCGGCCCTGTATCACGGTTTCATGGACGAAGCGTCGATTGAGGCAGTGGGCGCGCAGCCGCTGCAGCCGTACCTGGACGCGGTCCGCAGCGTGTCCGACAAGGAAGAAATGGCGCACCTGATGGGCGCGCAGAATGGCGGCTTCACCCGCAGCTTCTTCAGCGTGGGCGTGTCCGATGACCAGCTGAACCCCGATTACTACACCCTGTACATGAGCCAGTCCGGCCTGGGCCTGGGCGATCGCGAAATGTACCTGCGCGACAACTTCGCCCCGCAGCGCGAGCGCTACGTGGCCTATATCGCCGAGCTGCTGGAACTGGCCGGCTGGGACAACGCACAGGCAAGCGCGGACGCCATCATGGCGATGGAAACCCGCATCGCCGAAGCGCACTGGACCCGCGCCGAAAGCCGTGACCGCGACAAGACCTACAACCCGATGGAGCTGGGCGAGTTCGACGGACAGGCGCCGGGTTTCCCGTGGCAGCGTTTCTTCGCCGCGGCCGGTGTCAGCCACGCCCCGCAGGCGGTGGTGCGCCAGAACACCGCGATCCCCAAGATGGCGGAGATCTATGCCGACACCGATCTGGATACCCTGAAGGCCTGGCAGGCATTCCACACCGTGGACCGCGCCGCGTCGCTGCTTTCCAGCGACTTCGTCAACGCCCAGTTCGAGTTCCGCGAGAAGTTCCTGTCCGGCCAGCCGGAGCAGCGTGAGCGCTGGAAGCGCGGCGTGTCGTTTGCCGAGTCGGTGATGGGCGAAGCCATCGGCCGTGACTACGTGCAGCTGTATTTCCCGGCCGACGCCAAGGCCAAGATGGATGAGCTGGTTGCCAACGTGAAGGCGGCCATGGGCGCGCGCCTGGATGCGCTGGAGTGGATGGGCGATGAGACCAAGACCGAGGCCCATGCCAAGCTGCAGAACTTCGGCCTGAAGATCGGTCACCCCGACGAGTGGCGCGATTACAGCGGCCTGGAAGTGGTGAACGGCGACACCTTCGGCAACGCTGCGCGTGCGGCGCGGTTCGAGTGGGACTACCGTCGCGCCCGCATCGGCCAGCCGGTGGACAAGGCCGAGTGGGGCATGACCCCGCAGACCGTGAACGCGTACTACAACTCGGTCAAGAACGAGATTGTGTTCCCGGCCGCCATCCTGCAGCCGCCGTTCTTCGATCCGGAAGCAGATCCGGCAGTGAACTACGGCGCCATCGGCGGCGTGATCGGGCACGAGATCATCCACGGTTTCGACGACCAGGGCCGCAAGTCCGATGGCAAGGGCCTGCTGCGTGACTGGTGGACCGCCGAGGACGCTGCCAAGTTCGAAGAGCAGGCCGCGAAGCTGGGCGCACAGTACGAGTCGTACGAGTTCCCGCAGCTGCCTGGCATGCACATCAACAGCCGCACCGCGATGGGTGAGAACATCGGCGACCTGGGTGGCCTGACCATTGCGCTGGAAGCCTATCGTCGTTCGCTGGATGGCGAGGAAGCCCCGGTGCTGGACGGCTTCACCGGCGAGCAGCGCTTCTTCATGGGCTGGTCCCAGGTGTGGCGGATCCTGTGGCGTGACGATGCGCTGCGCCAGCAGCTGGTCAACGGCACCCACTCGCCGGGTCACATCCGTGCGTTCGCTCCGCTGCGCAATATCGATGCGTGGTACGACGCGTTCAACGTGACCGAAGGCGATGCGCTGTACATCGCCCCGGAAGATCGCGTGCGGATCTGGTGATCCACCGCGTCATGTGTTGAAAGAAAAAGGGCGGCCAGTGGCCGCCCTTTTTCGTCATGCTCCGACCTACGGGGTTGCCTGGATCCAGGCGTCCACTTCGCGCTCGAGCAGGTTCAGCGGCACCGTGCCGGTGAGCAGCACGCGGTTGTGGAACTCGCGCGGATCGAAGGATTCACCCAGCGCCTCGCGGGCCATGTCACGCAGGCGGATCATTTCCAGCTGGCCAACCTTGTAGGACGTTGCCTGGCCGGGCATGACCACGTAGCGGTCGACTTCAGATGGCGCAATGCCGTAGTCGATCGCCTGCTGACGGGTCCAGCCCTTGGCGTGCAAGCCGGTATCGACCACCAGGCGGCGGGCGCGGAACAGTTCGGCATCAAGCTGGCCCAGGCGACCCTCCGCATCACCTTCGTACCAGCCTTCCTCCGCGGCCAGACGTTCGGCGTACAGCGCCCAGCCTTCGCTGAAAGCGGAAATGCCGCCCAGTGCGCGGGTCTGGCGGAACTTCGGAAGCTCGCGGTTTTCCACCGACAGCGCCACCTGGAAGTGATGGCCTGGGACGGCTTCGTGATAGACCAGCGTGCGCAGGCCGAAATTGGTCAGCCGGTTGGTGCGCAGCGGCATCTGATAGACGCCCGGACGTGAGCCATCCAGCGGCGGCGCCGTGTAGCTGGCCGCAGCACTTTCCCAGCGGTACTCCGGGTAGGGCTGCGCGATCACCGCCGATTCGGGGCGGATATCGAACAGCTCGTCCGCCCTGCGCTCGGCGTCGCGCATCATGGTCTCGATGTCGGCCATGATCTGCGCCCGGCCGTCGTCGTTGTCGGGGTAGGCGAGATCCTGGCGCAGCTGGGCCACGCGCTCGTTGACGCTGCCTTCGGTGCGGCCGAGGGAGCGCAGGATCGCGTCCATTTCCCCTTCAATACGCTCCACTTCCGACAGGCCGAGTTCGTGGATCTGTTCGGCGTCCAGGTCGGTGGAGGTGAAACGGCGCAGGTGGTACGCGTAGGCTTGTGCGCCATCATCGAAGCGCCACAGACCGGCATCGTCGGTGGCCTGCGGCAGCTGCGATCGCAGCATCGCAATGGTTTCCTGCCATGCCGGGTAAACGCTGTCCGTCACGATGGCCGTGGCTTCATCGGTCAGCGTTGCGCGGCGCGCGTCATCGAGCTCATCCACCGAAGCCAGACGATCCTGAAAGGTGGTGACCAGCGGATTCGAGTCCGGTTGCGGAGCGATGAACTGCTCCATCTGGCTGATGGTGGCTTCAAGGATGAACCGTGGGGGCAGGGTGCCACGGGTGGCCAGCTCCGCGGCATCTTCGCGGGCCTCGCCGATCCGGGGCCCGATCAGGCGCAGGCGGGCCAGGTAATTGTCCGCATCCTGCGCGCTGCCTACCGGGTGCACCACCGTCATCAGGTTGGGCAGCCCCACGTTGGCGCCGCTGAACTGGTTGAGCGGAAAGCGCAGGTGCTCGAACTGCGCGCCCTCCACGATCACCTGCAGCTGCCAGCGCATCATTTCGGCGGACACCCGCTCGGTATCGCTCATGGCAGCCAGGTCAAAACGCTCCAGCTCCTGCAGGCCGCGTCGCGCCAACTCCACTGTTTCCTGTCGGAAGTCTGCAGTGCCCGGTGTCAGCTGCCGGTCCATTTCATCCTGGCGCGCATCGCCGAAATAGCGGCTGCCCGTGGCGGACGAAGGCTGTCGCAGCATCCACTCGTCGGTAAAGGCTTCAAAGAAAGCGCTGACGCCGGTGGCGTTGTTGAAGCCGGATTGCTGCTGCGTGTTGCCAGCGGTATCACCGCTGCTCGAAACAGGGCTGCTGCATCCGCCCACGGCCAGTACGGCCATGACGGCGGAAGCGAGGAGAGTCAGGGAGCGCGAAGCGTGCATGGCAGGCCTTGGAATCCAAATGAGTACTGGATTCTAGGCGGCCTGCGACGGAGTAAAGCGTGCCGTTGGTTTGCGGCCCCGGGTCACGATCCACCGGCAGCCGCTATCAGGGCAGGGTAATGGTGATATGGGCGGTACGCTCCGGCATCTGGACCACGTTGTTGTAGGCGGCCAGGGTCTGGTCCGTCTGCTGTCCGGACCAGGCATTGAGGCCCAGATAGCCGAGCAGTCCAAAGCCGGCTACCAGGACAGCGGGCAGCCACAGCGGCAGTACGCGGCGCAGGGTGTGTTTCACATTGTCCGGCGGTGGCCAGTGCGGAGCGAAGCCGGTGCGCTTGCCCTTCAGATAGACGATCTCATCGCCCAGGCGGGCAGTGAGATATCCCAGCTTTTCCGGCCCTTCCAGACGGTATTTGCCTTCGAAGCCGAGCAGCAGGCAGTAGTGATAGACCTCCAGCGACGGAAGGCGCGGCGCGCCCTGTGCACGCAGTTCTTCCAGGCGCTCGAAGAAGTTTTCGCCGGCCAGATGGTCGCCAAACAGACGCAGCTGCAGAGGCTGCAGTTCCCACGCATCACGCAGCGATGAGGGCTGCGCCAGGATGGCTTCGTCCATCGCCGCACAGAAGGCGTACTTGGCGGCGTAGACGTCTTCCGAGGCGATGCCCATCTTCATCGCGCCGCGTTCCACCCGGTCCAGAAACTGCTGCACCGACTGGACAAAGGCTTCCCCGTCAGAGGGCAGCTGGCCGCGCTTGACCAGCAGCAGCAGGTAGAAGCCGTCGGACATCAGATCGGCCAGCGTGCGTGGCGTGGGCGCGCCGCCCACCGGCGTTGCCGCCAGCTGCGGGCTCAGCGAGGGCATCGAGCCCGGGACGGGAGGCTGGTTGGTGTTCATGGCGCCACCGCGATGAGTTCAAGTTTGAGTTCGCGTACGCCGCCGGGCACGTAGATCATCAGCGATTGCGCCTTGAGCATGCGTTCGTACAGCGGACCGCGCGGCTCGACCGAGAAATAGTGGCTGCCGGGCCGCACCGGGATTGCCGCGGGCACCTGTGCAGCGTGGACCAGCTTGACGCCGGGCAGGGCGGAGAGCACGCACTTTTCCACGTCATCCGGTGCGCCCACCTTGAAGCGGATTGGCACGGTCTGGATCAGTTCCTGGGCGGGCATGTCGGCGGCAACGCCCAGGTAGAAGACCGAGTTGTCGTCGATGCGCTGCGAATCGATCCGGCCCACATGGAACGAGGGTTTGATTTCCTGCAGCGTGATCTGGAAATAGCGGGCCGAGATCACCGTATCCAGCAGCTCGCGGATCATCGTGAACAGCTGCTCGAAGCCGGCTTCCGGCGCCTCATGATCGTAGCGCGGCAGGTCTGCCAGCGCATAGCTGCGCGAGAAGGTCAGCAGGCTGCCGGCCAGGCGCAGCAGCTCCTGATGCAGGCGTTCGGGATGCAGCCCGGCCTGTTGGAACAGGTGCGAGAGCGTCGCGAACGACGAGGTGGCGGTATGCAGCAGCCAGAAAGAAGCAATGTCCCCGGAGCGGAATTCGATGATGTGTTCGGAAGGCTGCCGGTGCACGCCGTACAGCGCATCCACCTTGGCCTGCAGCGCATCGAGCAGGGTCCGCAGCTGGTTGTGCAGGCGCGGACTGCCGTGGATGTGAAGGACCGGCGCGATAAAACTTTCATCAAGCTCGAACCCGCCCGTGGAGGTGCGGCGCACCCTGGCAACGGGAATGCTGACATAGGCGTCGCGCGGCTTGTCGTCCGTCAGCAGGCGCACGGCCTTGCCGAGATAGGCAAGGTCCGCTTCGGCGGCATCGCTGAACAGGTCCGGCGTCGGCAGGTTGCGCTGGGTGAAACGCGCTGCCTGGCCCTCTTCCAGACCCTTGCCGCAGTTGCCGCCGTGCTCGCGCAGCAGCGGGAGTGCGAGATGGATCGTGCTCGACTGCACGCCTTCGGGCAGCGAAGACAGTGCAATAGCGTCTGGAAGCGCATCGTGAGAGGGAGCGTCGTAGCTCTCCCCGTCGGGAAATATTGCGGAAGCTTCCAGCAGGCGCAGGGTCCCGGTTGCCAGACTCTGGGTATCAACCCGAAGCCGCCTCACCCCCCAGGCGCAGGGATGCAGGCTTCGGGCGAGGTCGTGCAGGCGGGCTTCGTGATAGGCGTCCTGGCGCTGGAAATGCTGCGGTCGAAGAAACAGTCCTTCGCCCCAGAACACCTTCGACATCTGACTTACATGCGACACGCTGCAATCCTTTTGCTGTTGCCGGGCCTGCCTTGGCGCGGGAGTGAAGCTTACCCATGCATCGTTGGATCAGGCAACGGGCGCGGATGTTTTTGCGGTTCAGGGCGCGCAGCGAGCCGAAACCAGACTGCCTGGGTCGCCCGGCACGGCCGATGCCAAGGCCTCGCTGCTGGTGGTCAGGGCGCAGGCATGCAAGCCAATGGTGATCCCCTGGGAGCGTGCGTCGCGATGACGTGCATCAAAGGCGTAACGCCAGCGGCCGTGGGCTGGTGAGCGAAACAGCGCGACCACGCCCAGGTGCGTGGCTTCCGCCGGCAGCCGCTCTTCCAATTCGCGGCGGATGCCCGGAGTGAGTACCAGCTCGCGTACTTCGATCAGGTCGTTGCCGAGCTCTGCGCGCTCGCGGCCCTCGTCCAGCAGTGCATCGAACGGCACCTGTTCGAAGCGCTGGGTGCCGCGCAGGTAATAGATCCTGACCACGGTTGCCAGGCCGCGCGTGCCATTGCCAGCGTTGAGGTTGTCCCCGGCGTACAGGCGCAGCGGGATGGTCTGGATCCCGGCCTCTGCATCGGCGTCGGTTTCGCGCAGACCCACTGATTCCAGGGTGCGATTGACGGCTTTTCCGATGCCACCGTTGCTCGCGCAACCCGCCAGCAGCAGCGCGGCAAACAGCAGTAAAACGCAGCGGGCCGGCAGGTGCGGGCCAACGGCAAAGGGGCGGGTAGAGCGTGCGAAATGAGTGTCCATACTTGAATCGCCTGGTGCGCTGGTTTTTAATGTCCGCGCCGGCCGGGTACGGCTGGCTTCTGGACAACGGGGGCAAACGACACGATCCAGCGTCGCTTGCGTCTTCGTGAAACGTCAGTCTTGACGTAACGCGGAAAGGCTACTATACCCAGACCGGAATACAGCAGGGAACGGGATTCAACGTGCTTCGGCGCATCGGATCCCAGGCGTGCGCAGCGGGGACAAGCTGCGTGTAAAGGAACCAATCAGGATTGATTGAACAGGTCATCGATGACCGAAGGGAGTGCTACAGGGATGCGTTTGACAGGGAAGATGCAGGGATTGCGTGGTCGTATCGAAGGGGGCGTTCGCCTTCTTGCCGGTTTCGCGCTGCTGTCCATGCTGGGCGCCTGCGCCACCACCTCACAGACAGGTGCGCCCGACTATGCCGGGCTGATGGCCCAGGCCGAAGCGGCCATCGAGGCCGGACAGGTTGATCATGCCGTGGGCGCACTCTCTGACGCTGCCCGCGCCGACCCGATCCGCAAGGAACCCTGGGTGCGCACCGCCCAGCTGGAATTTGACCGTACCAACTACGCCCACGCGATCGTTGCGGCCGAGGAAGTCCTGCAGCGCGATCCGGACGACCTGGTAGCCGACGGCATTCTCACCGTAAGCGGGTTCCGCATTGCGACCGGCTCGCTGCAGCGGCTGCAGGGACGTGGCGCGCTGGCTTCGGCCACCGCGCGCCGCGAAGCCGAGGTGTTGGCCGGCACGTTGCGCAACACCATGGGCCCGGAAATCTTTGCCGGGCAGGACGCCCCGACGCCTACCCCGCGCCGCAGTGCGCCCGCCCGTCGGGCCCCGTCGGCCGCGGCCACGCCGGCCCGGCCCGCCAATACGTCGACACCAGCGTCGCAGCCGGCCGCCAGCGGCCCAGCCTCTTCCAATCCGTTCGAGAGGATCGGCGGCAACTGAGCTGACGGCCCCAACACACATCGTCAAGGAGACGACAGGATGTCCAAGAAGGATAGCGTGCAAAAGCGCCTGCAGAAGGTGCGTGCGCCGCGCGTGCAGTTGACCTACGACGTGGAGAAAGGCGACGCGATCGAAGAGAAGGAGCTGCCTTTCGTGATGGGCGTGATGGGCGACTTCAGCGGCAACCCCGAGCAGCCGCTGCCGCGGGTGAAGGACCGCAAATTCGTCAATGTCGATCTCGACAACTTCGATGAAGTGATGGAAGGCATGACGCCACGCGCGACCTACCGCGTGGAGAACAGAATCAGCGACGAAGGCGGCGAGTTCGGGGTCGAGTTGAAGTTCAACTCGATGGACGATTTCCGCCCGGAGTCGGTGGTCCAGCAGGTGGAGCCCCTGCGCAGGCTCATGGAGTCGCGCGCGAAGCTCGCTGATCTGCGCAACAAGCTCGCCGGCAACGAGAAACTCGAGGACCTGCTCAACGACGTCCTCAACAACACCGAGCAGCTCAAGCAGCTGGGCGGCGACGGGAACCAGGAGTAAAGCATGTCCGCACAAGCCACGACCGCCAATGAAGCCGTCGCCACTGTCGCCGATGCCGGGCTGCTCGACCAGATCGTCGAGCAGAGCAAGGTGGCCAGGTCGGATGCAGAGCATCGCCGCGCCAAGGACATCATTTCCGAGCTGGCCAGGGAAGTACTCGATGGCACGGTGGTTGTGTCCGAGAACCTGAGTCTGACCCTGGACGCGCGGGTCGCGGAACTGGACCGGATCATTTCCGAGCAGGTCAGCGCCGTCATGCATGCGCCGGAGTTCCAGCAGCTGGAAAGCAGCTGGCGCGGGCTTCACTACCTGTGCCAGCAGACCTCGACCGGGCAGCTGCTCAAGGTCAAGGTGCTGAACGCGCCCAAGAAAGACCTGGTGCGCGACTTCAAGTCGGCGATCGATTTCGACCAGAGTGCGCTGTTCAAGAAGGTGTACGAAGAAGAGTTCGGCACGTTCGGTGGTGCGCCGTTTGGCGCCCTGATTGGCGATTACACCATCGGCCGCCAGCCGGAGGACATGTACTTCATCGAGCAGATGTCGCACGTGGCCGCCGCTGCGCATGCTCCGTTCATCAGTGCCGCGTCCGAGGACATGTTTGGGCTGGAAAGTTTCGCCGACCTGGGCAAGCCGCGAGACCTGGCCAAGGTGTTTGACACCGTCGAGTACGCGAAGTGGAAGTCGTTCCGCGATGGTGAAGACAGCCGCTACGTGGGCCTGACCCTGCCGCGCTTCCTTGGCCGGCTGCCGTACAACCCCAAGGACGGCACCACCGTGGAAGGCTTCAACTTCGTTGAGGAAGTGGAAGCCAGCAATCACGACAAGTACCTGTGGTGCAACACCGCCTACGCGATGGGCGCGCGCCTGACCAAGGCGTTCGAGGAGTACGGCTGGTGCGCGGCGATCCGCGGCGTGGAGGGCGGTGGCCTGGTAGAAGACCTGCCCACCCATACCTTCCGCACCGATGATGGCGAAGTGGCGCTCAAGTGCCCGACCGAGCTTGCCATCACCGACCGGCGCGAGAAGGAGCTCAGTGATCTGGGCTTCATCCCGCTGGTGCACTGCAAGAACACCGACTATGCCGCGTTCTTCGGCGCCCAGTCGGCGCAGAAGCCGAAAAAGTACAACTCGGATGCGGCCAATGCCAACGCCATCCTGTCGGCGCAGCTGCAGTACATCTTTGCGGTGTCGCGCATTGCGCACTACCTGAAGGCAATGATGCGCGAGAAGATCGGAAGCTTTGCCTCGGTGGGCAACGTGGAGGATTTCCTCAATCGCTGGATCGCCCAATACGTGTTGCTTGACGACAACGCAACCCAGGAAGCCAAGGCGCAGTATCCGCTGCGCGAAGCCTCCGTCCAGGTTTCGGAAGTGCCGGGCAAGCCCGGTGTCTACCGCGCGGTGGCCTTCATCAGGCCGCATTTCCAGCTCGATGAGCTGTCTGTTTCGCTGCGACTGGTGGCCGAACTGCCGGCCGGTGCCAAGAAGTCGTAGCGTTTTTGCAGCGTCAAGGGGCGGAGACCCCTGGGTAGTACTGACGCGGCCGTCCTGATTGGGCGGTGGCAAACAGGACTGGACGCATGTCCAGTCCGCCTATCTCACGGAAGAACGGAACAAAGGAAACCAGATCATGCAGCACGCATTCCTCAGCATTGACACCATCAAGGGCGAGTCCCGCGATGACAAGCACCGCGACTGGGTCGAGATCAAGTCGTTCTCGCAGGACCTCCTGCAGCCGCGCTCGGCAACTGCTTCGACGTCGGGCGGCCAGACTGCGGCACGCGTCAACATGTCGCCGGTCGAGATCGTGAAGGAGATCGACCTGGCCACCACCGCGCTGAACCAGGCGGCGGCCAACGGCACCACGTTCCCCAAGGCCCGCATCGAATTCATGCGTGCCGACAAGGACGGCCATGCCATCAACTATTACTCCATTGAACTGCTCAATGTGCTCGTGCACCGCGTCACCACCACGGTGGATGACGAGGGCATGCCGCAGGAAGTGGTGCAGCTGAGCTTCGGCGCCATCCGCTGGACCTACAACCAGCAGAAGCCGGAAGGCGGCGTGGGCGGCAAGACCGTTGCCCAGTGGAGCAACACCAAGAACGTCCCGAACTACCTGACCTGATCCACCTCGGCGGTGGCGCCCCGGCGCCACCGCTCTTGCGGCCGCCGCCGAACAACCTGGGACGACGGTCAATGAATGGATTCGAGCCGAGCCTGATTGAAAAACTCCTTGATGACGCGCCTGAAAGTACCGGGGGCGGCGTCTTCAAATCGATTTCCATCGAGCAGTACAAGGAGTCGGTGGCCCGCGATCTGGAAGGGCTGCTCAACAGCCGTTCCGCGTTCTCCGAACCGGACCTGGCCGAGTTTCCCAATTGCCGGCAGTCGCTGATGACCTACGGGCTGTGCGACTTCTCCTCCATGAGCCTGGCCAACGCCTACGACCGCGCCGCGATCTGCCGTTCGCTGGAGCAGGCAGTTGCCCGCCATGAGCCACGCCTGACCAGCGTGCAGGTCAGCCTGGATGCCAGCCCGCGCCTTGGTGGGGGCCTGCACTTCACCATCCAGGCCCTGCTGGACCTGCAGCCGGCACGCGAGCCGGTCAGCTTTGATGCGCTGCTGCAGCCCAACACCCTGCAGTACTCCGTCAGCCGGATGCGCCGGCAGGCGGCCTGACCGATGCACGATCTTCTTCCACATTACGAACGGGAACTGGCATTCCTGCGCCGCTACGGACGCGAGTTTGGTGAGCGCTATCCCAAGATTGCCGGGCGCCTGCTGGTTTCCGCCGACGGCAGCCAGGACCCCCACGTTGAACGGCTGATCGAGTCCTTCGCACTGCTGAGTGCGCGGGTGTCGAAGAAGCTGGAAGACGATTACCCCGAGTTCACCGACGCATTGCTGGAGGTGATGTACCCGCATTATCTGCGGCCATTCCCCTCGTGCTCGATCGCGCGCTTTGACATGGGGCCGGCAGCGGCCAAGCTGGGTGCGCCGGTGCGGGTCGCGCGCGGAACCCAGTTGCAGTCGCGCCCGGTCAAGGGCGTGCAGTGCCGGTTCCGCACCGCCTACAACGTTGACCTGCTGCCGCTGGCGCTGGTGAAGGCCGGATACCGGGCGATTGCCGATGCGCCCATGGCCACGACGGTGCCTCCCGGAGCGGGTGGCAGGATCACTCTCGAATTTGAACTGCTGTCCGACCAGGTGTCTTTCGCCAGCCTGGGTGTGGATGCACTGCGCCTTTTCATCAATGGCGAACCGTCATTCTGCGCGGCGCTGCGGGATGCACTCTCACTGCAGGTAATGGCCACCTACGTGGAGGCGGACCGGGACGGGCGCTGGCGTCGGTTGCAGGAAACGCCACTTGCTCCGGTCGGATTCGCTGAAGACGAAGCGCTGGTCGATTTTCCGGCGCGTTCGCATCCGGCTTACCGCCTGCTCACCGAGCTCTTCGCCTTCCCGGAGAAGTTCGGTTTCTTCGATCTTGACCTGGCGCCGGTTGCAGCCGGTGCCAGCCGGCGGTTCAGTGTGCACCTGGTGCTGCGCGGAAATCGCGGTGAAGACGCGGGCAGCCGCCTGCTGGAAGGGCTGAGCGCCGACAACGTGCTGCTCGGATGCACGCCAGTGGTCAACCTGTTCCAGCAGCGTGGCGAGCCGATCCGGGTCACCCACAGGGCCGCGACCTATCCGGTGGTCGCCGATGCGCGCCGGGCGTTCGCCTATGAAGTCCACTCGATCGATGCGGTGCGCCGGATCCGGCAGACGCCGCAGGGTGAGCAGGTGCAGGAGTTCCGGCCGTTCTATTCCTTGCATCACGGTGAGGATCCGGATCGCAGCGGTCATTACTGGCTGTCACGGCGCGATGAGCTGGTGGCCCGGCAGAGCCCGGGCTATGAAACCGAACTTTCGTTCGTGGACCTGGATTTCAATCCAGTGGTGCCCAAGACGGATGTCGTCGGGGTGGAGCTGACCTGCAGCAATCGTGACCTGCCAACCCGGCTGGCCTACGGCGTGCCCGGCGGCGACCTGGTGATCGAGGGCGGCAGCCCGGCCCGCAGTATCGAGCTGCTGCGCAAGCCGACATCACCGCTGCGCTTTGAGCGTGGGCACAGCGCGCATTGGCGGCTCATATCCCACCTGTCATTGAACCATCTGTCGCTGACCCAGAGCGGCCTGCCTGCGGTAAAGGAAATGCTGCGCCTGTACGACCTGTCGTCCAGCAGCGTTTCCAGCCGCCAGATCGAGGGCATCGTCGGACTGGAACACAGTTCCAGCACCACCTGGCTGGCGGGCGAACACTTCGGCTCGGTGGTGCGGGGGATCGAGATCCGGATGACGATCGACGAGGCCGGCTTCGTGGGTACGGGCATCGCCGCCTTCGTCCACGTGATGGACCGCTTCTTCGGCCTCTACGTCCATGCCAACAGCTTCACCCGATTCGTCCTTCTTTCTGCCCGCAACGGCGAGGAGCTGGTCCGATGCGATCCGCGCAGCGGCGAATCGATCCTGGCCTGATCCAGCAGCTGCTGGATCAGCCGCACCGCTTCGGATTCTTCCAGGCGATGCGGCTGATCGAGCAGCTGCATCTGCGCCAGGGCAGGGATGGCAAGGACCTGGTGGCGCAGCGCGTGCGCTTTCGCAACACGTTGTCGTTGGCGTTCCCCGCCGCCGAGCTTGAAAGTGCCCAGGCGCGGACGGCGGAAGGCGAGCCGCTTGAGCTGCCGGAGGACATCGAGGAAGCCGCGACGAGCGGAAATATTGGCGACATCACCATCACGCCCACTTTCATGGGATTGCTTGGCACGGTCGGCGCGCTGCCGACCCACTACACCGAGTTCCTGCAGGAGCGCGAAACCTACCAGCGCGACCGTGCGGCACGGGCTTTTCTGGATATCTTCACCAATCGCGCGGTGGCGCTGCATTACGCGGCGTGGAAAAAGTATCGCCTGGCAATGCAGTACGAGCTGGACCGGAAGGAGAAATTCCTGCCGCTGGTGCTGTCGCTGGCCGGTGTGGGGATGGCCGGACTGCGCGATCGCATGGCCGAGGGTGAGGGCGGGGTGTGCGACCAGGCCATTGCCCATTACGCCGGGGCCGTGCGCCAGCGGCCGGTGTCGGCACGCCTGCTGCAGCAGGTGCTCGCCGACTACTTTGAGGTTGGCATCAAGGTGGAGCAGTTTGTGGGTGCCTGGTATCAGGTGCCCGAACACCAGGCCACCCGGCTGGGCATAGCCAACGCGGGCTTGGGCACCACCGCGCTTGCCGGTGACCGGGTGTGGCAGCGGGACCTGCGGATGCGGTTGGTGATCGGCCCCCTGCAGCGGGAGCATTTCGATGACTTCCTGCCTGGCGGTACCGCTGCCGCCGCGCTGGAGAAGTGGCTGACCCTGCTTACCGGGTCCTGCCTGGAATATGAAATCCGGTTGCTGCTCAGGGCCGAGGATGTCCGCGGCGCGGGCATCGGTGGTGGCCACGGTGCGCGGCTGGGCTGGGACAGTTACGTGTGCACGCGGCCCTCGCAGCAGGCCAGGGCTGACGCCGGATATGGAATCCACACCTTGCAATGAATGACATGGAGCGTTGCTTTCAAGCATGAACATCAATCTCAAGACACTGATCGGCAAGCTCAACGACAGCTGCCGCCAAGCGGCCGAGCGGGCCGCCAGCCTGTGCATGGGGAGCGGCAACTACGAGGTCGATCTGGAGCATCTGTTCCTCGCGCTGCTGGAACAGCCACAGTGCGATTTTTCCCTGATCGCACGGCGCAGCGGGATTCCCGCAGGCACGCTGGAAAAGGATCTTGCGGCCGAGATCGCGAAGTTCCGCAATGGCAACACGCGTACCCCGGTGTTCTCGCCACACCTGCCCAGCCTGTTTGAACACGCATGGCTGCTGGCATCGCTGGATTCAGGCACCACCCGGATCCGCAGTGGCCACCTGCTGCTGGCGCTGTTGACCCAGCCGGACCTGTCGCAGCTGGCCTATCGCGGTTCAAAGCAGTTCGCCCGGATCAAGCGCGAGGAGCTCAAGCACAACTTCAGCGCGCTGACCGAGGGGTCCCAGGAAGGCGGGCAGGCGGTCGGGTTCGCCGACGCCGGGCCGGGCGCCGAAGACGAGGGCGGGGAGGTGTCCCAGCCGGGCGAGGGTGGGCTGTCGAAGACGCCGGCGCTGGACCAGTTCACCACCAACCTCACCCAGCGGGCGCGCGATGGGCACATTGACCCCGTGATTGGTCGTGATCCGGAAATCCGCCAGCTGGTGGACATCCTGCTGCGTCGTCGCCAGAACAACCCCATCCTCACCGGCGAGGCCGGCGTGGGCAAGACTGCGGTGGTGGAGGGTCTGGCCCTTCGCATTGCCGGCCAGGACGTTCCCCAGGTGCTGCAGGGCGTGGAACTGCACGTGCTGGACATGGGGCTGCTGCAGGCCGGGGCCAGCGTGAAGGGTGAATTCGAAAACCGGCTCAAGGGCGTGATCGATGAGGTCAAGAAGAGCCCGCATCCGATCATCCTGTTTATCGACGAAGCCCACACCATGATCGGCGCCGGCGGCTCCGCCGGACAGAACGACGCCGCCAACCTGCTCAAGCCGGCCCTGGCGCGTGGCGAACTGCGGACCATCGCGGCCACCACCTGGGCCGAGTACAAGAAGTACTTTGAAAAAGATGCCGCGCTGGCCCGCCGCTTCCAGGTGGTCAAGGTGGAGGAGCCCTCCGAGCCGCTGGCGGCGGCCATGCTGCGCGGGATGGTGCCGCTGATGGAAAAGCATTTCGGCATCCGCGTGCTGGATGAAGCCATCACCGAAGCGGTCCGGCTGTCGCACCGCTACATCAGCGGGCGCCAGCTGCCGGACAAGGCCGTCGGCGTGCTTGATACCGCCTGCGCCAAGGTGGCGCTGGGACAGAGTGCGACGCCGGCCGTCATCGAAGACACGCTCCGGCACCTGGAGCGGCTGGAAGTGGAAACCGGCGCGCTGGAGCGCGAAGCTGCTGGCGGCTCGCGACAGCACGGAGAGCGCCTGGGCGAGCTACGCGAACAGCAGGAAGGCGCACGCAAGGTGCTGGCGGAAAGCCGGGCCCGACTGGAGCAGGAGACGGCCCTGGCCGAAAAGGTCCGCGAGCTGCGCACCCGGATGGAAACTCCCGCGGCGGCAGAGCAATCTGCAGCTGCCGGTGATGCCGCCGAAGACGCAGGCGAGCCGGCCCCCGCGCCTGTTGCCGTAAAGAAGAAAGCACGCAAGACAGCGAAGAAGGCAGCCAGCAAGGAAGCCACGCTGTCGCCGGAACAGGTGGAACTCGACGCCCTGATGGCCGAACTGCGCGAACTCCAGGGCGAAAGCCCGATGGTGCCGCTGCAGGTGGATGGGACTGTGGTGGCGGAGATTGTTTCGGCCTGGACCGGCATTCCGCTCGGGCGCATGGTCAAGGATGAAATCCGCACCGTGCGCAACCTCGGCGGGTTGCTGACCGAGCGGGTGATCGGCCAGGGCCACGCGCTGGAGGCCATCGCCCAGCGCGTGCGCACGGCCACTGCCAAGCTGGAAGATCCGGACAAACCGCGCGGCGTTTTCATGTTCGTCGGCCCGTCCGGCGTCGGCAAGACCGAAACCGCGCTGGCCCTGGCTGACATTCTCTATGGTGGTGAGCGCAAGCTCATCAGCATCAACATGAGTGAGTATCAGGAAGCCCACAGCGTGTCCGGCCTGAAGGGATCGCCGCCGGGCTACGTCGGCTACGGTGAGGGCGGCGTGCTGACCGAGGCGGTGCGCCGGAATCCCTACAGCGTGGTGCTGTTGGACGAAGTGGAGAAAGCCCATCCGGACGTGCTGGAAATGTTCTTCCAGGTGTTCGACAAGGGGGCGATGGACGATGCGGAGGGGCGCGAGATCGATTTCCGCAACACCCTGATCATCCTCACCTCCAACGTCGGCTCGGCCCAGATCATGCAGGCCTGCCTGAACAAGGAAGACAAGGACATTCCGGGTGCGGACGCCCTGGCCGAGGGTCTGCGGCCAGTGCTGATGAAACACTTCAAACCGGCGTTTCTCGGCCGGCTGAAAGTGGTGCCGTACTATCCGATCAACGACGATGTGCTGGCGCGCATCATCGAGCTCAAGCTCGGGCGCATCCGCGACCGGGTGGCTGGCAATCACAAGGCCGTGTTCGACTGGAGTGGTGAGCTGGTGGAGGCAGTGCTGGCCCGCTGCACCGAGGTGGACTCGGGTGCGCGCAACGTCGATCACATCCTCAACGGTACGCTGCTTCCGGAAATTGCCGGTAACGTGCTGGCCAGCATGGCGGAAGGCGGCAGCATCGCGCGTATTGACGTGACTGCGGATGACAAGGGAAGTTTCGAATACCGGGTGGCATGAGGCCGCCCGGGGCAACCAGGAAGCAAAGGAGAACAACATGGATTTCTATGGATTGGATGTTGACCAGGCGATCGATAACTGCGACAGCTTCGCGCTCGGCCGCAAGCGTTCCACCCAGGGGGTCTGCGCGTGGAATCGGGTCAGGCCCGAGCACGTGGTGGACCTGCTGGACCAGGCGGCCCCGGAAGCCCGCGGCGACGCACGCAACCTTGCGGTGCTGATGTCACGGTTCGCCTGGCGGATCCATGACGGCAGCAGCGTGCGCAGTGGGGACCGGCGCATCGTCAACAATGTCCGCGAAATCACCGTGTCGATGGCGGGTCGCAATTTCCAGCTGCATTGCACCGAGAACCCGGCGCTGCGCCTGGAGCGCATTACCGCCTGAGCCGCTTCGAGCCTGGAGCGGCCGGTTTCATGCCGCCTCCCGCCGGCAGGGCCTTAGACTGTCGATGTCCTGTTGCGGGAGTCGAGCGTGAACGGATGGATGGCCGATGGGGTCGCGTTGCCAGCGACCGTGGGCGCGTTGATGCTGCCCGCGGCGCAGACAGACGCCATCCGGGCGGCATACCGCACTCCGCCGCGTGAGTATCACAACCTCAGCCACGTGACCGAGGTGCTTCGCCACTATGCCGATGTGGCCGCGGGTCCGGGCTGGGCGAGGCCGGTGGAAACCTGGCTGGCGGTGCTGTACCACGATGCCATTTACGAGCCGAAGCGCCGCGACAACGAGGTCCGTTCCGCAAGCCTGGCGGCACAGCACATCGCGCGCTGGCTGCCGCAGGCGGAGCTGGATGTGGCGAGGGTTTCGTGGCTGATCGAGTTGACCGCCCGGCACGGACAGCATCTGCCGGAGGATTTCGGCAGCGGGGCGGATGCGGATGATGTCCGCCATTTCCTCGATTGCGACATGGCAATCCTGGGCGCGGACCCGGATGTGTTCGATGCCTACAACCTGGCGATTGTCGCGGAATATCGCGGCAGCGTGCCCGGCTGGCTGTTCCGGCTCAACCGACGCCGGTTCCTGAAGGCCTTGCTGGGGCGACCGAGGATCTTCCTCAGCGACCTGTTCCACCAGCGCTACGATTCCGCCGCCCGTGCCAATCTGCGTCGGGTGCTGGCGGGTGTCCGCAGCGACTGACAGCCGCATCGGATCAGGCGCTTCCGGTTGCCGGCCTTGCGGGGCCGGCAACCGTTTGAAGCTGGATCAGAACGCGCAGATCAGTCCGCGGATTCCTGCGGCTGGCCAACGTGGCCAACCTGCTTCTCCTGCTCGGAAGCCTCGCGCACCTCAGCTACTTCGATTGCGAAATGCAGGGTCTGGCCGGCCAGCGGATGGTTGCCGTCGATCTTCACTTGGGAATCGTCCACTTCGGCCACGGTCACCACGAGCGGGCCATTGTCGGTCTGGGCCTTGAACTGCATGCCCGGCTCAATGCTGTCCACGCCCTGGAAAGCTTCGCGAGGAACGGTCTGGACCAGTGCGTCATTGCGCGGCCCGTAGCCGTCGTTGGGGCTGACATCCACCTTGAAGGTGTCGCCCGTGTTCTTGCCCTCCAGGGCGCGTTCCAGGCCGGGAACGATATTGCCGGCACCGTGCAGGTAGCTCAGCGGCTGGTCCTCTGGCGAGCGGTCGATGACCTGACCTTCGTCATTGGTGAGGGTGTAATGGATGCTGGCGACGCGATTGGAGGCGATCTCCATGGAGCAACTCCTTGGATGGAAGGAAAAGGAAAAGGGGGATATGCCGGCAGATACACGGCACAAAAAGAAGTAATACCGCCAGCAGGCTAGAGATCCCGCCGCCGATGTGCAACCCGCAGTGGCTGCTGTGCACCGCTCCGGTTTATCGGCGCAGGTCGGCTGTGGCAAAGTGCTGGGCCCTGAATACGGAATTCGCACCATGGCCCGATGGCGCTCGCTGTTGCTGGTTTGTCTGGCTTTCATCCCGCTGTCGCTGGCGGCGCAGGCCCGCGATGGCATGAGCCTGGAGCAGATTGCCCAGACGAAGTCGGTCACGCGCGCGGCGATCAGTCCGGACGGCTCGGAAATTGCCTATGTGCTGGGCGTGCCGCGCCGCCCCGGCGTGGACGCGGACGGACGCGCCTGGACCCAGCTGCACGTGGTGGATCGCAGCGGCAACAGCCGCGGCTTCATCACCGGTGAGTCCAGCGTAGGCGGCGTTGAATGGTTTCCAGACGGCCGGCATCTGGGCTTTCTGGCGCGACGCGACGGCGATGCCGGGCGCGCCCTGTACCGGATCCCGCTGCAGGGCGGCGAAGCGACCCGGGTGGCCAAGCTCGACCGCAACATTACCGGCTTCAGCCTGTCGGCGGACGGTCGTCGCGCCGCGCTGCTGGCCCAGCAGCCGGAAAGCGATGCGCTCAAGGCGCTGCGTCGCAAGGGCTTCAGCCAGAAGGTGTACGAGGAGGACTGGCGCCCGATCGAACTGCTGATCGCCGACCTCGACGCCCCGGATGCCGAGCCGCGCGCGGTCCCGGTGGAGGGCAGCGTGCAGTCGGTGCACTGGAGCCCGGCGGGTGACCGGATGGCGCTGGTGGTGGCGCCGCGGCAGCTCACCGACGACACCCTGGTGTTTGCGCGGGTCCGCATCGTTGACCTGCAGGGGCG
Source organism: Luteimonas qiangzhengi (assembly GCF_039548515.1). Taxonomy (NCBI): domain Bacteria; kingdom Pseudomonadati; phylum Pseudomonadota; class Gammaproteobacteria; order Lysobacterales; family Lysobacteraceae; genus Luteimonas; species Luteimonas qiangzhengi. The sequence goes on from NZ_JBCLVE010000012.1 coordinate 72,860, forward strand.
GGAGCTTGGGCGCGTCGACAATCCCGGCAAGCTCGGCCAGCTGGCCTGGAGCCCGGATGGCGCGCACCTGGCGATCATTTCCGCTGCCGATGAGAACGATCCGCGCGAAGGTCGCCTGACCGTGGTCGGCAACACCGGCGGCGCCCAGCGTGATTCGCTGCCGGAGCTTGAAGGCCATGTATGGAGCGTGGCCTGGCGCGATGCCGGCACGCTGGTCTACGTGAGCCACGAGGGGGTGGATACCCGGCTGGGCGAAATTGGCGTGGATGGCAGCGGCGATCGCACGGTACTGGCCGCAGGCGGACCGATCTGGGGTTCGCTGAGCGCATCCGCCGGTGGTGATCTCGCCCTGGTGGGACAGTCACCGGAGCATCCTGCCGAAGTGTTTCATGTTGCTGCCAGCGAACAGCAGGCGCGGCGCCTGACCGACAGCAATCCGTGGCTGGCCGATGTGCGCCTGGCCCGGCATGAAGTGGTTCGCTACGCCGCACGCGACGGCCTGGAGATTGAAGGGGTGCTGGTGCATCCGCTTGATCGGAGCGGCAGCGAGCCGGTGCCATTGATCCTGGTGGTCCACGGCGGGCCGGAATCGCATTATTCCAACGGCTGGCTGACCGGCTACTCGCAGCCTGCGCAGTACGCCGCTGCCCGGGGTTTCGCCAGCTTCTTCCCCAACTACCGGGCCAGCACCGGGCGTGGAGTCGAGTTTTCCAAACTTGATCGGGGCCGTCCGGGCATGGAGCAGTTCGACGACCTGGTGGACGGGGTCGATCACCTGGTCGCAACCGGGCTGGTGGATGGCGACCGGGTTGGGATTACCGGTGGCTCCTATGGCGGCTATGCCAGTGCCTGGGGCGCGACGTACTACAGCGAGCGTTTCGCGGCCGCGGTGATGTTCGTGGGAATTTCCGACCAGGCCAGCCTGGTGACCAGCGGGGATATCCCCTACGAGCAGCACCTGGTGCACATGGGCAAGTGGCCCTGGGAAGACCCGGAGACATTCCGCCAGGCCAGCCCGATCACCCACGCGCACAAGTCGCGTACGCCCACGCTGATCCTGCACGGTGAAGACGATCCGCGGGTGCCGGTGGGGCAGTCCTACATGATGTACCGCTACCTGCAGCTGGCAGGCCAGGCGCCGGTGCGGCTGGTGCTGTACCCGGGCGAGGGCCACGGCAACGCGCGCGCAGCCTCGCGCTGGGACTACTCCCTGCGCCTGATGCGCTGGATGGAGCACTACCTCAATGGCCCCGGCGGTGAGTTGCCTCCGTATGACATTGATTACCAGCTGCCGGCCGACGGGAAATCCTGATGGCCAAGCTGCTGCTCAACCTGCGCCACGTGCCCGAAGATGAGGCCGAAGAAGTCCAGGCCATGCTGGATGCCAACCGCATTGCCTGGTACGAAACCCAGCCCGGCCTGTTCGGGATCTCGCTTGGCGCGATCTGGGTCAAGCACGATTCCGACATCCAGGAGGCCAAACGGTTGATGGCCACCTACCAGACAGGGCGCCAGGCAAAAATGCGCGCCGAAAACGAGGCCGCCATCCGCGACGGCACCGCCGAAACCTTCGCTTCGATGATGCGCGAGCGGCCCGGCTGGGTGCTGGTGCGGGTCCTTGGCATCCTGCTGCTGCTGGCCCTGATGGGGCTGCCGGCCTATCTGCTTTCCCGCTAGTTCGCCGCGCCACTGCCACACCGCATGACCAACGGCAGGGCGCCGCCGCGGGCGCGTTGCTATAAGGTTTCACCAAGCCAACCACCCCGATGGCGACCGCTGGCCCCGCGCCGTGGTCGCCGTGTTTTTGCCTGCCGGAGTTTTCATGTCCCGACATCGTTTTGCCTTTGTTGCTTCAATTACTGTCCTGATCGCCAGCGTTGCATTGCCTGCCGCGGCCCAGCGCGACATCCGCTTTGACGCCTACGCCCTGCCGGAAACCGGCACCGTGGCGATTCCGGTGCGCGAAGGCAACGTGGCCAGCGGCGCATTTGCCGATCTGGACGCGGCCACCGGTGGCGCGCTGCAGCGTGCGGTGGATGCATCCGGCTTCAAGGGCCGCAGCGAGAGCAAGCTGGATCTGCCCGGTATCGGCAACTTCGACCGTGTGCTGCTGATCGGCGTGGGCAAGGACGAAGTGACCCCGCGGGTGCTGGAGGACTTCGGCGGCCTGCTGGGCCAGGACGGCGCGCGCAGCTCCGCTCCGCGTATCGATGTGCTGTGGCGGGGCGAGGAAGCCGGCGTGGCGTCACGCATCGCCTATGGCGCAGCGCTGGGCCAGTACCGTTTCGACAAGTACCGCAGCAAGTCCGACGAGGACGATGGCTCACCGCGCGCCGGACAGGGTGAACTGGTTATCCGCACCCCCGCTGGCGCAGCCGCAGCAGCGGACTATGAGTCGCAGTGGAAGCCGGTGGCCGAAGCAGTCGCCTTCTCGCGCGATCTGGTGACCGAGCCGGCCAACGTGATCTGGCCGGAGACGTTCGTCGAACGCGCCCGTGAAGCGCTGGATGGCCTGCCCAACGTGACCATCGAAGTGCTGGACGAGAAGGCCATGGAGCGCCTGGGCATGGGCAGCATCCTGGCCGTCGGCCAAGGCAGCCAGCACCCGCCGCGCCTGATGGTGGTGCGCTACAACGGCGGCAACGCCGGCGACGCGCCGGTGGCCTTCGTAGGCAAAGGCATCACCTTTGATACCGGTGGCATCTCGATCAAGGGATCCAGCGGCATGTGGCGTATGAAGTACGACATGACCGGCGCCTCGGTGTCAGTGGGCGCGATCAAGGCCCTGGCGGGCCGCCGCGCCCCGGTGAACGCCGTGGCCGTGGCCGCGCTGGCAGAGAACATGCCTTCCGGCACCGCGGCTCGCCCGGGCGACGTGATCCGCACCGCCGCCGGCAAGACGTACGAAATCATGAGCACCGACGCCGAAGGGCGCATGGTGCTGGTGGATGCGCTTTGGTACGTGCAGGACCGTGACAACCCCGCAGTGGTGATCGACATTGCCACCCTGACCGGTTCCATCGTTGGCGCGCTGGGTGCTGATTACGCGGGCCTGTTCAGCCGTCACGACGACCTTGCCGCCCAGCTGGAAGCGGCCGGGGAATCCTCGGGTGACCGGGTGTGGCGCATGCCGATGCTGCCCGAATACGGCAGCCGTCTGAGCTCGCCGATCGCTGACATGCGCAACGGCGGCGGCGGCCCGGGTGCCGGCACGGCCGCGCATTTTGTCGGTGAGTGGGTGGACAAGGATCGCCCGTGGGCGCACCTGGACATCGCCGGCATGGCCTGGATCGAGTCCGGCGGCAAGCCGACCTCGCCGGCGGGCGCCACCGCATTCGGCGTGCGCCTGTTTGACGAATACGTGCGCCAGAACCACGAAAACCAGACGCCTGAAAACTGATCTCCAGCCGGCTTCGGCCGGCTGCTTCTGACCGGGCGCGTCGCGGGAGCGGCGCGCCCGGTCGTACAATTGGCGGATGCTGACCAATATCGCCGCCTATCATTTCGCCGCCATTGAAGATCCCGGCACGCTCGCCGGCCATATCCGGGACTGGGCGGAAGCCGGCGCGCTGCGCGGCACGGTCCTCGTCGCACCGGAAGGCGTGAACATCTTCCTGGCCGGCGCGGATGACGCGATCGAGACCTTCCTCGGCCAACTGCGGGCTGTTCCGGCCCTGACCGGGCTGCAGGCCAAGTACAGCCACAGCGCCCTTCAGCCCTTCGGACGGCTGAAGGTCAAGGTGAAACGCGAAATTATTGCTTTCCGCAAAGGGGCGGAGGCGGATCCGCTGCAGGGCAGGGCACCTGCGGTGGCGCCGGCCGATCTCGCACGCTGGATCGAGCAGGGGGCTGATGACAACGGCCGCCCGGTGGTGCTGCTGGATACCCGCAACCGCGAGGAAGTGGACCACGGCACCTTCGCTGGCGCGCTGACCCTGCCGATCGACAATTTCACCGAGCTTCCCGATGCCCTGGCGCCGCACCGTCCCGCGCTGGAAGACGCCACGGTGGTGGGCTTCTGTACCGGCGGGATCCGCTGCGAGAAGGCGGTGCTGTGGATGCGTGCCCAGGGCATGGACAACGTGCTGCAGCTGGACGGGGGAATCCTGGGCTATTTCGAGCACGTGGGCGGCCTTGGTTATGAAGGCGAGTGCTTTGTGTTCGACGACCGCGTGGCGTTGGATCCCGCGCTGCGGCCGCGGGTGGAAGGCGATGTCCAGGCCGACCCAGCCGCTGTATCGCCGTGGCGGACATGAGGCGCGGTTGAGGTGGAGCTCAACTGGATCGGCCTGGTGCTGGTGGCACTGGGCCTGTACCTGGCATTCAAACTGATTGGAGCAGCGCTGCGGCTGGTGATGTGGCTGGTGGTGCTGGTGGGGGCGTACTGGTTCACCGCGCCGCTGCTGGGCTGGCCGACGCTGTCGGACCTGGTGTACGTGTTCGGCCCTGACCTGGGAGGCCAGCGTATCGAGGAAGTTTTTACCCCGGCCCGAATGGCCGATGTGCTCGGCGAGCGCATGGTGGATGGCGTGGTGGACGGCGTGATGGAGCGGCTGCAGGGGCAGGACCCGGCCGCGGCCGAAACCAGCCTGCCGCAGCCACTGCCCGAACCGTTACCCGAGCCGCTGCCCGGAGAGGCGGCGGAAGATGCAGGCTATCCCGGTGAAGCTGGCGTGCCGGAAGATCACGAGTCGATCAACCGGGCCGGGATGTAAGCCGGCGACAGCGCGGCCCAGTGCAGGTTTGCGCTCACCGCTTCAGTCTGGCTTGCGCCGTTTCCCCAGCTCCGGATCTTCATGACGCCGCGACCCGTACCAGAGGTCCAGTCGTTCCCGATCGCGTGACACCTGTTTCGGCGCAAGCATGAAACGCAGCATGAAACGGAATTTCTCCCCCAGGGAGTAGGTCCGCATTTTGCGCGCGGAACTGTAGACCTGTTCGCGCAGGATCACGACCCGGCCGGCCCGCCGCAGCGACCGTCCGAAGCGGACATCCTCGGTCACGTACAGGCTTTCGTCGAAACCTCCCACGGTGTCGAACGCCTGGCGGGTACAGAAAACGAAGCAGCCCGGCGTCACCCCGGCGAGGCGGAACAGCACGATCGATACCGATTCAAAGATCCGTATATGCAGTGGCAGCGGAGGCAGGAAGCGTACGCCCACGCCGCCGCCGGCCGCACCGCGGTCCATGGCAGTCATCAGCGCGGTCACCACCCCGGGGTTGGCGAGGGTGTCGGCGTCCACGAACAACAGCCTGTCGCCGCGGGCACCGGCCGCACCGGCATTGCGGGCAGCGGCAATCTGGCGTGCTTCCACCTGCAGTACGCGTGCGCCGTGGCGGCGCGCGATTGCAGCGGTGTCATCGCTCGAAGCATCGTCCACCACGATCACCTCGACATCCTCTCCCAGCCACGCGGTGGACCGGGCAATGGCATCGAGCGTGGCGCCGATCAGCGGCGCCTCGTCATGGGCGGGAATGATGATGGAAAGCCGCACGCTGCCTCCCTGGCCGGTGGCCACCCAGTGTGGACCGGGCGGATCGGGAATGGGTGAACCTGCGTGCGCTGGGCTGGCTCAGCCGCGGGGCTTGCCCCCGGGGCCGCGCTGGTGTGGAGGCTTGCCGTGGGGGCGGGGAGTGAATCCGCGCCGCGCCGGCTGACGCGCCTCGCTCTGGTCTTCGGCCGTGGCCCGGCGCATCTGCAGCTGCTGGCCGGCAACGCGGACGCGCTTGAGGTGATCCATGATTTCGCGCGGCATGCCCTCGGGAAGATCCACCAGGCTGTAGTCGTCACGGATGTCGATGCGGCCGATATAGCGGCTTTCCAGATCCGCCTCGTTGGCAATCGCACCAACGATGTTGGCCGGCTTCACGCCGTGGGCGTGGCCCACCTCCAGGCGGAAGGATTCCATGCCGACTTCCACCGGACGCGTCCCCACTTCACGTGGCCGCTGCGCGCGTGGCGGCCGGCTGTCGCCGGAAAAAGACGCGTCGCCATGGCGCTCGGTGTGCCGCTCCGTGTGCCGTTCGGTGTGATGCGGCGGCTTGGGCCGCTCGCGCGGCGGATCCAGCAGCAGCGGGGTATCACCCTGCACCTGTTTGGCCAGGGCCGCGGCGATTTCGATAGCCGGAACGTCGTGTTCGCGCTCGTAGCGCTCGATCAGCTCGCGGAACTGGCCCAGATCGTCCGCCTGCAGGCCGGCGCCGATGCGGTCCATGAATTTTTCCACCCGGCGCTCGTTCACTGCTTCAACGCTGGGCAGCTCCATCTGCTCGATCGGCTGGCGCGTGGCGCGCTCGATCGCGCGCAGCATGCCGCGCTCGCGCGGGGTGACGAACAGGATCGCCTCACCGCTGCGGCCGGCGCGGCCGGTGCGGCCGATCCGGTGCACGTAGCTTTCGGTGTCGTAGGGAATGTCGTAGTTGAGCACGTGGCTGATGCGCTCCACGTCCAGCCCGCGCGCGGCCACGTCGGTGGCCACCAGCACATCGATACGGCCGTCCTTGAGCTGGGCAATGATGCGCTCGCGCTGCTTCTGCTCGATGTCGCCGTTGATCGCGGCAGCCGCCAGTCCGCGCGCGGCAAGCTTGTCGGCCAGCTCCTCGGTGGCCACCTTGGTGCGGGCAAACACGATCATCCCGTCGAAGGGTTCAGCCTCCAGGATCCGGGTCAGCGCGTCGAGCTTGTGCACGCCGCTGACCATCCAGTAGCGCTGGCGGATGTTGACGGCGGTGGAGGTGGTCGCCTTGATCGCGATCTCGACCGGATTCTTCAGGTAGGTCTGGGCGATGCGCTTGATCTGCTGCGGCATGGTGGCCGAGAACAGTGCCACCTGACGATTGTCCGGCGTCTTCTTGAGCACCGTCTCCACGTCGTCGATGAAGCCCATGCGCAGCATTTCATCGGCTTCGTCCAGCACCAGGCAGCGCAGTTCGGACAGGTCCAGGGTGCCGCGCTCCAGGTGGTCGATCACCCGGCCGGGCGTTCCCACCACCACGTGCACGCCGCGGCGCAGGGCCGCCAGCTGCGGGCCGTACCCCTGGCCGCCGTACACCGGCAGCACCTGGAAGCCCGGCAGGTGGCGGGCATAGGTCTGGAAGGCTTCGGCCACCTGGATGGCCAGCTCCCGGGTCGGGGCCAGTACCAGCGCCTGCGGCTTCTTGGCCCGCGCATCCACCTGGGCCAGGATCGGCAGGGCGAACGCGGCGGTCTTGCCGGTACCGGTCTGGGCCTGGCCCAGCACGTCACGGCCTTCCAGCAGCGGCGGGATGGTGGCGGCCTGGATCGGGGAGGGGGATTCGTAGCCGACGTCCGTCAGGGCGCGCAGCAGCTGTTCGGACAGCGGGAAATCGGAAAACACGGGTTTGGGGGTATCAGCGCTCATCGGCGTCATTGTATCGGCGCCGTTGGGGGCCGTTCAGGACCCGCCATTTTACGCTTGTTGCGGTGAACGGGAGGCAGGCATTGCTCGCAGGAGGGTTGCGGCGCGGCTGATACGCTCCAGCGGATGGAAGATCTTCGTTTTGACAATGTATTGCTGCGCGAGTTGCCGGGCGATCCGGAGGCTGGTCCGCGGCTGCGACAGGTGACCGGAGCCGCCTGGTCCCGGGTAATGCCCACCCCGGTCCCGGCGCCACGCCTGGTTGCGCACTCGCCGGAAATGACGGCCGCACTCGGGTTTTCCGATGCCGATGTCGCCAGTCTGGAATTTGCGGCGCTGTTTTCCGGCAGTGGGCTGTTGCCCGGGATGGATCCGTTTGCCTCCAACTACGGTGGGCACCAGTTCGGGCACTGGGCCGGGCAGCTGGGCGATGGTCGCGCAATCACGCTGGGCGAGGCCATCACCGCAACAGGTGACCGCTGGGAGCTGCAGCTGAAGGGCGCGGGCAAGACCCCGTATTCGCGCATGGGTGATGGGCGGGCGGTGCTGCGTTCGTCGATCCGCGAGTTTGTGTGCAGCGAGGCCATGCACCATCTGGGCGTACCGACCACGCGCGCGTTGAGCCTGGTGACCACCGGCGACATGATCGAGCGCGACATGTTCTACGACGGCAATCCGCGCGACGAGCCGGGGGCTGTGGTGTGTCGTGCGGCGCCGTCGTTCCTGCGCTTTGGCAGCTTCGAACTGCCGTCCTCGCGTGGTGAGACCGGGCTGCTGCAACGGCTGGTGGATGTCTGCATCCGGCGTGACTTCCCGGAACTTGAGAGCGAGGGGGAAGCGCTGTACGCGCAGTGGTTCACCACCGTGTGCGAGCGCACCGCCGTGCTCGTGGCGCACTGGATGCGCGTGGGTTTCGTGCATGGCGTGCTGAATACCGACAACATGTCGATCCTGGGATTGACGATCGATTACGGCCCGTACGGCTGGATCGAGGACTTCGATCCGGACTGGACGCCCAACACCACCGACGCCCGGGGCCGACGCTACCGGTTTGGTTGGCAGCCGCGCATCGCCCACTGGAATCTGTCGCGCCTGGCCCAGGCCCTGTCGCCACTGTTTGCCGACGCGGCGCCGCTGCAGGCTGGTCTGGACCGCTATGCGCAGGCATTCACAGCAGCTAACGGGGGGATGAATGCCCGCAAGCTGGGATTTGCAGAGTGGCAGGGCGAGCAGGACGATCAGCTGCTCGCGGACCTGCACACGCTGATGGCGGGGGCGGAAGTGGATATGACCCTGTTCTTCCGCGCGCTGTCCGGGTGGGAGCCGGGTACGGATTCGCTGGCGGGTCTGGAACGTGCGTTCTATGTCCGCGGCAAGCTTGAGTCCAATCGCGCCGGGTTCGTGGATTGGCTGCAGCGTTATGCCGCCCGGTTGGCCGGGGATCCGTTGACGCCCGGTCAACGCCGCGAGCGTATGGACGCGGCCAATCCTGTGTACGTGCCGCGCAACTGGCTGTTGCAGCAGGCGATCGACCGGGCGGAGCAGGGTGACGACGCCGGGGTCAGGGAGCTGATGGAGGTGCTGCGTCGGCCGTATGAGGTGCAGCCGGGGAAGGGTGCCTACGCGGTGAAACGTCCGGAGTGGGCGCGCGAGCGGGCCGGATGTTCGATGCTTTCCTGCAGTTCCTGAGCTTTTCTGCAGCGCCTGGCTGATCCGGCCGGCAGTCAGGGGATTTCGAATCCTGACCCGTCGGCAGGAATCGCCGCCTGTTCGAACAGTGCAGGACCGATGGTGGACACACCACCTTGCCCTGCCAGTTCAGGCCCAGAGATCAGGCCAGGGCGGCCTGCGCGCGGGCGTAATAGGCCTGGCGATCCGCCAGCCCGTTGGTCCCGCCGTTGATCAGGCGCGTGACCTGGACGAAATCACCCGTATTGGCAGTCTCGTTGATATCCCGGCTGGTCCAATACCAGGCGGCGATGCGCGCGGCATTCTGCGGCTGTGCGGCCAGTTCCGGATTGTTGACGAGGTCCAGACCCAACGCCTGGCCCGCCTGGGTGTAGTTGTAGCGGCCGGTCACCTGGATGTAGCCGCGACCCTTGTAGCGCACGCCATCGCCGGGCTGGGTATTGCCCAGGTCCGCACGACCTTCGTAGGCGGCGCCGCTGGCGATTTCTTCCATGTAATGGAATCCGCCGCTCTCGTGGGCCAGCTGGGCGATGAACATGGCCTGCTGCTGCGGGCTGGTGATGTTGGCTTCGGCCATCGCCACGTTGAGGTTTTGCGCGATGGCCGGGGCCTGGTCGGCACTCAGCGTCGGCACGATCTGCATGAGTTGCGCGGCGCTCACCCCGTTTGCCGCGCCCGCGACGGGACCATTGAGCTCAAGCTGGGCCGGCGCCTGGTTGGAGGCAAGCGTGACCTCGCCGAATGGCGCGGGGGTACCGTCCGCACCCGGAAGCTGGATCTGGTCACCGGGATAGATCAGGTCGGGATTCAGGACCTGCGGGTTCGCCTGGATCAGCTGCTGCAGCGGGATCCCGTATTGCAGGGCCAGTGCCGAGAGCATGTCGCCGTATTGCACGGTGTGCATGCGGGCGCCAGCGTCATTGGCGAGCTGGGCCGGTGCGTGATTGAGGGGTGAGACGGCCATGTTCATGCTGATGCTCCTGTCCTGGGAGCCCCCGCTCATGCCGGAGGGGCGCTTTGCAGGAACGATCAGACCAGACACAGGCGTGAAACACAGCTAGGGAAAGCCCTAGAGAAGCCTTAACATGGGCGGATGTCCCTGATTACTCTTGAAGGCGTCGACGTCAGCGTCGGCGGTCCTCTGTTGCTTGAAAAGGTTGGCCTGTCGATTTCCGCAGGCGAGCGTATTGCCCTGATCGGGCGTAATGGTGCCGGTAAATCCACCCTGCTGCGGGTGCTGTCGGGCGATCTGCTGCCCGACGACGGCAAGGTGCGTGTGCAGGACGGTGCGCGCGTCGCCCGGCTGGAGCAGGAGGTGCCGGACGATGCCGGCGGCAGCGTATTCGACGTTGTTGCTGATGGCCTGGGCGAGCTGGGCCGGGTGCTGGCCGAATACCACCGCGTGGCCCTTGCCGATCCGGTGGATACCGATGCGCTTGCCGCCCTCCAGACCCGGATCGAGGCCGCCGGCGCCTGGAGCCTGGATCAGCGCGTGGCCGCCACCCTGGACCGCATGGGTCTGGACGGGGACGCCCAGTTCGCGCGCCTGTCGGGCGGCCTCAAGCGTCGGGTGCTGCTGGCCCGGGCGCTGGTCTCCGATCCCGAGGTGCTGCTGCTCGACGAGCCGACCAACCATCTGGACATCGCTGCCATCCACTGGCTCGAGGAGTTCCTGCGCAACTGGTCCGGCTCGCTGGTGTTCATTACCCATGACCGGCGCTTCCTGCGCGCGCTGGCCACCCGCATCCTTGAGATTGACCGCGGCCAGGTGACCGATTGGCCCGGTGACTGGGACAACTACGTGCGCAGGCGCGAGGAGCGACTGCATGCCGAGGCGCAGCAGGCGGCACGCTTCGACAAGTTCCTCGCCCAGGAAGAAGTCTGGATCCGCCAGGGAATCAAGGCCCGGCGCACCCGTGACGAAGGCCGGGTGCGGCGACTGGAAGCAATGCGCAACGAGCGCGCCGCACGCCGCGAACAGTCGGGCAACGTGCGGATGCAGGCGGCCCAGGGCGAGTCTTCGGGCAAGAAGGTCGTGGAGCTCAAGAACGTGCACTTCGCCCACGGCGAACGTCCGCTGGTGCACGACTTTTCCACCACCATCATGCGCGGCGACCGGATCGGCCTGATCGGCCCCAACGGCAGCGGCAAGACCACCTTGCTGCGCCTGCTGCTGGGCGAGCTGGAGCCGCAGCAGGGCAGCGTGCACATCGGTACCCGTCTGCAGGTTGCGTACTTCGACCAGTACAGGGCCACCCTGCGCGAGGACTGGAACGCGCTGGAAAACGTGGCTGAAGGCCGCGAGTTCGTCGAGGTCAACGGCGCCCGCAAGCATGCGATCGGCTATCTGCAGGATTTCCTGTTCACGCCCGAACGCGCCCGTGCGCCGATCACCCGCCTGTCGGGTGGCGAGCGTAACCGCCTGTTGCTGGCCAAGCTCTTCGCCCAGCCGTCCAACCTGCTGGTGCTCGACGAGCCCACCAACGATCTCGACGTGGAGACGCTGGAGCTGTTGGAGGAGCTGCTGGCCGATTACGCCGGCACGATGCTGCTGGTCAGCCATGACCGCGACTTCCTGGACAACGTGGTTACCTCGATCCTGGCGATGGAAGGTGATGGCCGGGTCGGTGAGTACGTAGGTGGCTACAGCGACTGGATGGGCCAGGGGGAGACATCCTGGCTGCGCTGGAATCCGGGGTCGGGACGCGCGACGGCGCAGAAAGCGCCGATGCAGGACGCCGTACCCAGCGTCGCGGCATCGTCGGCGTCCGCACCCGCGAGGAAGCTCAGCTATCGCGATGCGCGGGAACTTGAGCAGCTTCCCACCCGGGTCGAAACGCTGGAGAAGCAGGTGGCGACGCTGACAGCGGCGATGTCGGATCCGGAGTTTTTCCGTCAGGACAGCGGCGCAATCACCGCCCACAACGAGGCGGTGGCGGCGGTGCAGGCCGAGCTTGAAGCCGCCTACGCCCGCTGGGAAGTGCTGGAGAACGCCGGCTCAAGCTGAGCCGGCGTCAGCTGGGCCGGCTCAGTCAGCGTCCAGCCACGCGCCGCAACCCTGGTACTCCTGGCCGCCCACGGTCAGGCTGACTGCGGCACGGAACTGTTCGCCGCTCATCGGGTCGTTGCATTCGCGCTCCTCAACGGTCAGGACCACAGAGGTGCCGTCTGTTGACTGTCCGCTGTAACCGTCGGCTGTGGATTCCAGACCGGTGGCTTCCAGCAGCCGCTGGCCGTAGTCCAGGTGCGCGGTGAGTGCGGGCTCGCCATCCAGACCGTCGCTGACTTCCACCAGCCAGCCCGGTTCCTGGCCGACGCCGCGCAGGCGCACACCCTTGTCTGCGGCGACATCCCAGGGGGAGCTGCGGTCGGCGCGGACACAGCTGCGCCGCTCCTGACCAGCAAGGGTCAACTGCGCTTCGTCCAGACCGCGGGTATGGAATTCATTGCCGGCGTCATCCGCATAGAGGGCGCCGGAGGCCGCGACCACATTGGTCAGGTCCATGCGCTGGCCCGACCAGGACATGCGCACGTTCTGGCCGGTCTCGTCGAAGGTGGCGCCAACGACCAGATCGCCACACTGGAAGTTGACCCGCTCACCGGGGGTGACGCCAGCGATTGGCGTGGCGGCGGATTCAGGCGCTGCGGCTTCCGGCACGGGGGCCTGGGGCTGGCAGGCGGCCAGCGCCAGTGCGAGGGCACCGAGCGGAAGCAGTCGGTGGAAGGGGGCGTTACCTGGCATGGCCATCGGACAACACTCCTTTATTTTGCGGTTGGCTGCGCATGGAAACGCGCAAGTCCAGCATAGACCCAATTTCCCGGCGCTGCCGCCGGGCAGGGAGTGCCGCGACCAGCTGGCTCATGGCTGCCAATCGGCCCGATACACCGGATACAGGCCCAGACGCTCGTCCCAGGCGCTGTGGCGGCGGTAGAAATAGTCCAGGCGCGCACGCGGGCTGTCGGCGAATTCCGGGTCATCGCGCAGCCGCTGTTCAAACGCTTCGCGCAGGGCAGGGTCGGCCGCGAGCAGCTGCTGTGCGATTTCCTCGGCCACGTAGGCTTCCATGTATTCCTTGCGCTCGAAATGGTTGTTGAACCGTCCCCAGGCAGCGTGCGAGTCGGCGGCCTGTGGCTCCAGCAGCGCCATCACCAGGCGCGCGCCTGGCTGGGCAATGGGCACGAACAGGCTGCCGGCGGGCACATCACGCGATTCAGGCTGCCACTGGCCCTGCACGGTCAGGCGCTGGCGGCCTTCCATGGAGCCGGCTGCAAAGGTCCATTCCTTGGAGCGAAATGTTTCCAGCTGCGCGTGTGGAAGGGCTTCATTGAGCACAGTGAATTGGATGCCGTGCAGCGCCAGGTGCGCACCCACCCAGCTGGCATGGGCAGCGGGCACCACGTAGCCGCCGCGGGGCGCATCCACGGTGCGGGCGGGCACCAGCTCGTCGCGCAGCGGTACCTGCCAGACCTGCGGCGTGGTTTCGTCGTAGCGGGTGGCCAGCGCTCCGGAGATTGCGGAGGCCTCGCGGGTCCAGGCGTAGCCGCGGAAATCGATGCTGCGTGACGCCTCGGTCGCTTCGTATTCCAGCGCGACCGGCTGCCCACCCAGTGCGGCAGCCCGTGCATCGGCGGCCTGGGCTGCGTGCAGCCACTCGCGGCCGTGTTCGCCCAGGTGCTCGAGCACCGAGACAATCAGATTGCGGGTCAGCGCCACGCGTACCGGATATTCCTTCCACGAGTGTGTTTCGACCAGCATGGAAAAACGGTTGCGCAGCCAGAAATAGCCGGTTGAAAAACGTGGCGGATAGACGTTGGCGACGAAGCCCGAGGCCGGGTTGTCATACTCGGCCAGCGACGGATAGAACGGCAGGGGCAGCGACCCCTGGGCGGTCAGGTTGTCGATGACTCCGTCGCGGAACATGCGGCCGATGTCGCGCAGGGCATCGTCACCGGCGTGGAGCGGTTCCATCTGGATCGCGATGTCATGTTCGAACTGGGCGCCGTTGGTGGCGTGCAGATCCACCTGCAGCAGCGGATCCCAGGCCTCGATCAGGCGCAGCATGGCCTGCATCTCAGGAGACTCGGCTTTGGCGTAATCGCGGTTGAGGTTGAGGTTCTGCGCCGTGGCGCGCCAGCCGGATTCGCGCGGTCCGCGCTGATTGGGGCGATTCCAGGCTTCAAATCGCTCATGGCCGTCCACGTTGAAGACCGGGACGAACAGCATGACCAGATTGTCCAGGCTGCCGGTGGCCGCTTCGTCGGCCAGGATCTCGCGCAGGGCGAGGAAGCCGGCGTCCTTGCCGTCGGCTTCGCCGGGATGGATGCCGCCCTGGATCAACAACACCGGCAGGTTGCGCTCACGGGCCTGGGCTGGCTCGAGCGCGCCGCTGCGGGTGACAGCCAGCGCCTTCATCGGGCGGCCCTCGGGGCTGGTGCCGTAATCGAAGCAGCGCACTGCATCAGGATGGGCGCCGGCGAAGGCTTCGCACAGGGCAATCACCTCGTCGTAGCGACCGGTTTCAGCGTAGCCGGAGCGCTCGGCATGGGTGGTCAGCGGGGTGGACTGTGGGCCAGCGAAGACCGGCGCAGCGGCCAGGGAGAAGAGCAGGGCAAGACAGGCCACGAGGGGCCGCTTCAAATTGGACATCGGCATAGGAACAGCAAAACCGGGACGGGCAATGATGCCTGTTTGCGGCCGGCCGCCACCAGCCGCCAAGGCACGGGTGCCTTCAGTCGTGGACTTGCGCGCATGTTCATTGCACGATCCCCGCTCGCGCAGGAGCGCGGCAGCAGCGGGCAACCCATGGAATCGATCGTCACCTACATCATCATCGGCCTCACCGTGCTCGTCTCATGGCGCGCTTTCAGTGACCACAAGCTGCTTGCGCGGCTGATCCTGTGGCCGCCGGCGATCACGCGCAACAACCAGTACGAACGCCTGCTGACCCACGGCTTCATCCATGCCGACTGGATGCACCTGGTGTTCAACATGTTCACGCTGTTCTTTTTCGGCAGGGCGATGGAGATGTTTTTCTCCATGCGGATCGGGCCGCTGGGCTACCTGGCCTTCTACCTGTCGGCCATCGTGGTGGCGATCATGCCGACTTATCTCAAGCACCAGAAGGACGCGAGCTACCGCAGCCTCGGTGCGTCGGGCGCGGTGTCGGCGGTGCTGTTTGCGTTCATCCTGCTGGAGCCGTGGAACCGGATCTACATCATGCCGATTCCAATCGGGATCCCGGCGTTCGTGTTTGGCGGGTTCTATATCGGTTACAGCATCTGGATGGATCGTCAGGGCGGGGGCAACGTGAATCACAGTGCCCACCTGTGGGGAGCGGCCTACGGCATGCTGTTTACCGTGATGCTGGAGCCGGAGGTGGCCACCAGTTTCGTCAGCCGCCTGCTGAATCCCTGATCTTCCTGCCCTGATCACGTCGTCTGCAGAAAGCCTGTGCTACTCCATGCAGGTGCCTGTACGCAGGCCCTGATCAGAAGCTATTGGAGGAACGATGCAGATCACTCGTGCGAAAGCGGTCACCCTGCTCAACAAAGGGGAAATGCAGCTCTACGACGACAGCCGACATAACCCGATCCGCAAGTTCAGCGTCAGCCAGCTGGAAAGCCGGATCACCCGCGCGCGCGATGTCCGGGACCGCGCCAGGGACCTGGTCCGCCGACAGAAGCTGGCTTCGCGCCAGCAGACCGGCAGCAAGCGCGGCACCAGCGGTGCGGCCAACCAGCGCAGCGCGGACAAGGCGGAAATCCTTGCCGATATCCTCAAGCGGTTTGAGACGCAGCTGACCCAGGCAAAAAAGGACGAGCGTGCGGCGGCAAAGGAAGCCGCCACTGCCGCCCGCAAAACTGCAAAGACAGCCACAAAGAAGGCTGCTACGAAGAAGGTGGCCGCAAAGTCGCCGGCTACAAAGACGGCCAAAAAAGCAGCCAAAAAAGTCACCGCGAAACAGGCGCTGCGCAGCACTCGCAAGGTGCTCAAGGCCAAGCAGGAGGCAGCGCGCCAGCCCAAGCCCTGGCAGGAGGCCGGCAGCCATTCCGGGCAGGTGGCAACCGATGGTTTCCAGAGCGAAGCCGCCGCGCGCCGGGCGAAAGATCTCCACGCAGGGGAAGCCCGCATTCCGGCCATCCAGGGCAGTGTTTCGACCCGCGACCGCATCACCCAGGGCAAGCGCGACAGCTAGGTTCCTGGCGACTGAACTGCCTGCCGGAGGGGCTCCGGATGGAGCCCGCAGGGCATGCGGCAGTGCAGCACATCCCATTCACACTTTCGGGAAAAAGTAGGGTATTGTGCGCTCACTGTTCAAAGCCGGGATCACGGTACATCGTGGCTCCGATGCGGTAGATCTAGAAGTTTTACGGTTGGCTCCGGCCGGTCGGGACGATCCGCTCCATCGCTTTCGCGTTACCCCTTGCTCGACAGTCGCGGCACCGCATAGCGGGCCGTGTATACATCAACAAAACTGTAGTACCCAAGGAGTAGCAACATGTCAGAGCGTCAGAGCGGCACCGTCAAGTGGTTCAACGATGCCAAGGGCTTCGGCTTCATCACCCCGGAAAACGGCCAGGACGTTTTCGTTCACTTCCGTTCCATCCAGGGCACCGGCTTCAAGTCGCTGCAGGAAGGCCAGCAGGTGACCTTCAAGGTCGTGCAGGGCCAGAAGGGCCTGCAGGCTGACGAAGTCGAGCCGGTTTGATTCCAGCTTAACTGCGTATCCCTGGAAACCCGGCTTCGGCCGGGTTTTCTTTTGCCCGTAATTCCTGTCCGAAATCTTCACAAGACACCGGACTGCATCGTGCCATCACACGGGCGGTCCTATTCTGCCTGTCATACACGTATCAGCAATAAAGGGGAGTACACAGATGAGGACGGGACGCTGGCCGGCGCACCTGGCCATCGCGCTGGCAACAACGCTGGCGCTTGCAGGGTGTGGACGTGATGAGCCGGAACGGGCGCCTGCTGGCGCTGTCGTGGATGTTGGCGAAGGGCGCGAACCTGCCCAGATCGCCGACACTCCTGCCACGTCCGCCGCGCTTGAAGACGTGATGGAGCGCGATCCACGCTACCTGGTGGGGATCAGCTTTCCCCCCGAAGCCCGCCGTTATCCCGGCTTGGCTATGGAACTTGCCGCGTTCGCGGATGCGGCACGCGCCGATCTTGACGAAGCGGTGGCCAGTCTGGGCGAGGGGCGCCCCACAGCGCCATATGATCTGGTGCTTGATTTCTCCCTGCTGACCGAGACCGCGGAGGTTGTTGCGGTGGCCGCGGATGGCAGCAGCTATACCGGGGGTGCCCATGGCAACCCGCTGATCGCGCGCTATGTCTGGCTGCCGCGGCAGGAACAGATGCTGACCGCCGCTGAGCTGATGAGCGATGCAGGCGGCTGGGAAGCGATTTCGGAATACGTGCGTGAGCAGCTGCATGCACAGATGCTCCAGCGCATGGATGCGGAAACACTGGAGCCGGATGAGCGCCGCCGACTGCTGGGCTCATCGACCAGGATGATCAACGAGGGCTCCGGCCCGGACCCGGAGAATTTCGCCAACTTCGAGCCGGTGATGGACGCCCGTGGTGGCATCGAGGCATTACGTTTCGTGTTTCCGCCGTATCAGGTCGGGCCCTATTCGGACGGGGTGCAGACTGTCGTGGTGCCGGCCGAAATCCTGCGGCCCTACGTTGCCGAACCCTGGCAGAAGCTGTTCGCGCCCGACCGGGTTTGACAGGCGCACGACGGACCAAAAAAAACCGCCCGGATCTCTCCGGGCGGTTCGTGTTGCAGCAGTACTGGTTGGATCAGTTGGCCGGATCAACCAGGCCACGACGCTCCAGCAGCGGCTGGATGTCCGGCTCGGCGCCGGAGAACGCGTGGAACAGCTCCAGCGCCGGCTTGCTGCCGCCCTGCGAGAGCAGGGTGGCGCGGAAGCGGTCGCCGTTCTCGCGGGTCAGGCCGCCGTTCTCTTCGATCCAGTTCACGGTGTTGGCGTCCAGCACCTCGGACCAGATGTAGGCGTAGTAGCCCGCCGAGTAGCCGCCCATGATGTGGCTGAAGTAGGGCAGCTTGTAGCGCGGCGGCACGGCAGCGAAGTCGATGCCGTCGGCAGCCAGCGCGGCAGCCTCGAACTCGACCACTTCGTCCGCGGTCGGGATGTCGTCCGTGGCGGCCTGGTGCAGGCGCTGGTCAAGCATGGCCGCGCCCAGGTACTCGGTGGTGGCGAAGCCCTGGTTGAACTTGGCGGTCGCAACCACCTTGTCCAGCAGCTCCTGCGGCATCGCCTCGCCGGTTTCGTGATGCTTGGCGTAATTGGCCAGGATCGACGGCCAGTCTGCCCACATCTCGTTCACCTGTGACGGGAATTCCACGAAGTCACGCGGAACCGCGGTGCCGCTGAAGTAGGGGTATTCCACGTCCGAGAACATGCCGTGCAGCGCATGGCCGAACTCGTGGAACATGGTGGTCACTTCGTCCCAGGTCAGCAGGGTCGGCTCGTCGCCGGCCGGCTTGGTGATGTTCTGGTGGTTGGCCACCACCGGCTTGGTGTCCATCATGTGCGACTGCGACACGTACGAGTTCATCCACGCACCGCCACGCTTGGACGCACGTGCATACGGGTCGAAGATGAAGATCGCCAGCTGCGAGCCGTCCTTGTCGAACACGTCATAGATCCAGGTGTCCGCGTGGTACTTCGGCAGGTCGGTGCGTGCCTTGAAGGTGATGCCGTACAGCTCGGTGGCAGCGTAGAGCACGCCGTTCTCGAGCACGTTCATCATTTCCAGGTAGGGCTTGAGCTGCGACTCGTCGAAGTCGTACTCGGCCTGGCGCACCTTCTCGGTGTAATAGGCCCAGTCCCACGGCTCGAGCTGGAAGCTCGGCTCGCCCTTGGCGGCCTGCTCCTGATCGATCATGGCCTGCAGCTTCTCAGCCTCGCGCTTGGCGTTGGCAACTGCCGCGGGGGCCAGCTGGCCAAGCATTTCGTTGACCGCTTCCGGCGTGCCGGCGGTGGAGTCGGCGAGCACGTAGCTGGCGTGGCTGTCAAAGCCCAGCATCTTCGCGCGCTCGTCGCGCAGGTTGACCACGCGCGAGATGATCTCGCGGTTGTCCCACTCGTTGCCACGCGCGCCACGGACCACCGAGGCCTCGTGGATGCGCTGGCGCAGTTCGCGGTTGTCCAGCTGCGGCAGCGGCGGCTGGCCGGTGGTGTTGAGCAGGGTGATGACGTACTTGCCTTCGTGGCCACGCTCGGTAGCGGCGTCGGCAGCGGCGCTGATCTGGGCTTCGGTCAGGCCTGCCAGCTCTTCGCGGGTGTCGACGATGACCGCCGAGTCGTTGACCTCGGCCAGCACGTTCTGGCTGAACTGGGTGCCCAGGTTGGCGGCTTCGGCGTTGATTTCCTTCATCCGCGCCTTCTGGTCTTCCGACAGGGCGGCACCGGAGCGGACGAAGCTGGTGTGGTAACGCTCGATCAGGCGCACGCCCTCGGCGTCCAGGCCCAGCGAATCGCGCTGGTTGTACAGGGTGTCGATGCGCTCGAACAGCGCCGGGTTGAGCGAGATCGCGTCGCTGTGGGCGGCGAACTTGGCCGAGTAGTCGGCCTGCAGCTGGCGGCGGGTGTCGTTGGTGTCGGTGCCGACCAGGTTGTAGAACACGCGCAGGGCGCGGCTCAGGGTCTCGCCCGAGCGCTCCATGGCCAGGATGGTGTTTTCGAAGGTGGGCTCTTCGGCGTTGCTGGTGATCGCGTCGATCTCGGCCAGCGCCTCGGCCATGCCGGCTTCGAATGCCGGGGCGAAGTGCTCGTCCTTGATCTGGTCAAAGGCGGGGTACTGCAGGGGCAGCTCGCTGGGAGCGGCGAACGGGTTGTCCTGGGTGAAGGGCATGACCTGCTCGCTGGTCTCGCCGACTTCGCCGGCAACAGGGCTGTCGGTGCTGCAGGCGCTGACGCCCATTCCGAGGGCGGCGGCAAGCGCCAGGGTAAGACCGGTCTTCTTCATGTGCTGCGGATCCTGCTCGTTGACAAGCCCTTGATTTTACCGCAGACGCAGAAATGCTGCCCCGTGACCTATGGCACGGGTGTTTGGACAGCTGCCGGGAGATTCAGCGAACGATGGTGACCGGGATTCCGGACTGGGCCAGGACCTTGCTCGACACCGACCCGAGCAGCATGCCCTTGACCGCACCGCGGCCGTGCGAGCCGAGCACGATGAGGTCAATGCGATCCTTCTCCGCCACCTTGAGGATGGTTGCGGCGATCTCGCCAATCTCGGCGCGCTCGGTGAGTTCCAGCTTGGCCCGCGACAGCGAGCGCCGCGCGTCCTTGAGCATCGACTCCAGGGTTTCCTCATGCATCTGCCGGACCGCCTTGCTGCCCAGACGGGTTTCCACGCCCGGGAAGGGCGGCGGATCCACGGCCATCAGGGTCACCCGCGCGGGCTTGGTCAGCTTGCGGTTCATGGCGACCACGAACTTCACGGCGCGCATGCTGATGTCGCTGCCGTCAACGGCAACCAGGATCTTCATTGAGGGAACCCCTAAGGCAGCGGCGCATGGCCGGACAACGCGGATTATAGCGGCCGGTGGTCGCGGTGCAGCCTACTTTTCGACGAACGCGCGCTCGAACACATACTCGCCGGGCGTGCCGATGCGCGGCGCCGGAGTGAAGCCGCGCGCGTCCAGCAGGCTGCGTACATCGGCCAGCACCTGCGGACTGCCGCAGATCATTGCCCGATCATGCTTCGCGTCCAGCGGCTCAAGGCCGAGGATCTCCATCATCTGTCCGCTGTCCATGTGGGCGGTCAGGCGTCCACGGTGGTCGTGTCCGTTGAACTGGAATTCTTCCCGGGTCACTGCCGGGAAGTAATGCAGCTTCTCGCTGATCACGTCGCCAAGGAGCTCGTGTCGGGGCAGCGCGTTGCGGATGTACTCCGAGTACGCCAGGTCGCTGGCGTGGCGCACGCCGTGGCAGAGGATCACGCGCTCGAAACGCTCGTAGGTCTCCGGGTCCTTGATCACCGACAGATACGGCGCCAGGCCGGTGCCGGTGCCGATCAGGTACAGGTTGCGGCCCGGGTGCAGGTCATGGATCAGCAGCGTGCCGGTGGGCTTGCGGCTGAGCATGATCTGATCGCCCGGCTTGATGTCCTTGAGTCTGGAAGTCAGCGGGCCGTCGGGCACCTTGATGCTGAAGAACTCCAGCTGCTCCTCCCAGTTGGCGCTGGCGATCGAGTAGGCGCGCATGAGCGGCTTGGCGCCTTCTTCCTGGCGCAGGCCGAGCATGACGAACTGGCCGTTGTCGAAGCGGAAGCCATCGTCGCGGGTGGTGGTGAAGCTGAAGTAGTCGTCGGTCCAGTGACGGACGTCGAGCACGGTCTCGGTGCCAAAAGCGGAACTCATTTTCGTTCTGTTTATGACGCGGGGGGCCTTCCATTCTACCTGTTCATCCCGCGCCAGGCCTTGCGCCAGCCTGTACGCGCCGGGGCCAAGCGCCTCAGCGCGGGGCGCTTTCCTCCCGGGGACGGGGCTTGCGGTCGCTGGCCAGGGTGCGGATCACGATTGCCAGCCCGATGCCCGCCGCCACGGTGAACAGCCCCAGGGCGATGGCGGGGTAGCCGAACAGTCGCGGACCACCTTGCACGCCCATCATCAGCGCCGCGCCGACGATCAGTGCGGCCGTCACCAGCCCGGCGGTGATGCGGTTGGCGATCTTGTGCAGGCTTTCCAGCAGGTGCGATTCCTCCAGTCCGGCAACCCGCACCTGCATGCGGTTGTCGGCGAGCAGGGAAAGGACATCGCCGACCTTGCGCGGCGCCTCGCGCACCAGCGCCTGCAGTTCCATCGCCTCGCTGGCCAGATTGGCCGGGGAGAACGACTTGCGCAGGCGCGCGCTCATCACGCTCTGCAAGTGGCTTTCCACCACCTGCTTCACGTCGAGCTCCGGATCCAGCGCCTTGGCCACCTGCTCCAGATGCAGCAGTGCCTTGCCGAGCAGGCTCAACTCCGGCTGGGTGCGCAGCCCGCAGACCGTGGACATGCGCACCAGGTCCAGCACCAGCCGGCCCTCGGACATGGACGCTCCGCTCACGTTGGTCGCATAGCGCGCCACCAGCTGCGACACCTCGCGCACGTAGCGCGGTTCGTCGAAGTCCTCCAGCCGGGTGCCCATGGCAATCGCCTCGGCGGCGGCTTCTTCGCCGCGTCCATCCACGGCGGCGAACAGCAGCTTCAGCAGCCGGTCGCGCTGGCGCGGCGGCACGTGCGCCACCATGCCCAGGTCGAACAGGGCCAGGCGGCCGTCATCGGTCACCAGCAGGTTGCCCGGATGCGGATCGGCGTGGATTTCGCCGTGCACGAACACCTGGTCAAGGTAGGCGCGCATCAGCACCGCGGCCAGCTCGCCCAGGTCCTGCTCGGTGCGACGCAGCCCGGAAATATCGGTCGCCTTGGTGCCGCGCACCAGTTCCATGGTCAGCAGGCGCGGGCGGGTGAGATCCCAGACAGGCTTGGGCACGAACACCTGCGGATATTTTTCGAAATGGGTGTCGAAGCGGTCGAGGTTCTGCGCTTCCACCCGGTAGTCGAGTTCGGCCAGCAGGGCGCGGCGGAATTCGCCCACCCAGTCAGCGAAGTGCAGGCGGCGACCCAGGTCGGTCATCTTGTCGACGCGCTCGGCCAATCCGGCCAGCAGGGCGAGGTCTTCGCGGATGAGTGATTCGATATCCGGTCGCTGCACCTTCAGCGCCACTTCGCGGCCATCGCGCAGCGTGGCCCGGTGTACCTGGGCCAGCGAGGCACAGCCCAACGGGGTCTCGTCGATGCTGGCAAACACGCGCTCCGGGCGCATGCCCAGTTCCTGCTCGATCACGGCGTGGATGGCCTGCCAGGATTCCGGCGCCACGTCGTCCTGCATCCGTTCCAGCGCCGTCAGGTATTCGGGCGGCACCATGTCGGGACGGGTGGACAGCCACTGGCCGATCTTGACGAAGGTCGGGCCCAGCGCCTCCAGGTCGTTGACGAACTGCTCGGGCTGGTCGCCGGAGGAGTCTTTCGGCAGCTCCACGTCCAGCGCGCCCTCGTCCAGTTCAAACGAGAACACGCCGGCGTTGCGGTACTTGAGCAGGAAACCGAGGATCTGCGCCTTGCGGGCGATGCCGCCTGCTGGCTGGTGCGATTCCGGATTCGCTTGGCTGGACATGCCGTTGACTCCCCTTGGTCGATCATGGATGGATGAATGAGCGAGAGCATGCCGGGGCGGATGTGTCGACTTTGTGGAGTATTGGCCATTCGACCCGCCCACTGGACGAACTGGTCGCGATGCTGCGCGAGGCAGGGGTGACGCGGCTGGCCGATGTGCGCCGGTTTCCAGGCTCGCGACGCAACCCGCAGTTCTCGGCCGAATCGCTGGCTGTCAGCCTGCCGGAGGCGGGGATTGATTACGTTCCCATGACCGAGCTCGGGGGGCGGCGGCCGGTGCGCCCCGATTCGCCGCACACGGCCTGGCGCAACACCAGCTTCCGCGGTTATGCCGACTACATGGATACGCCGGAATTTGCCCGGGGACGGGAGCGCCTGATGGCGTTGGCAGGTGAGCAGCGGTCCGCCGTGATGTGCGCGGAAGCTCCGTGGTGGCGCTGCCATCGCAGCCTGATTTCAGATGACTTCAAGGTACGTGGCTGGCGCGTGATCCACCTCATGGCCCCTGGCCGCAGCCAGGAACATCCCTGGACACCGGCCGCAAGGATCGTCAACGGCAAACTCGACTACTCGGCACCCGCCGACGACCAGGGCGAACTGTTCCAGTAGGAGCGCGCCATGCGCGCGAAGCCGCGTGAACTCAAATCATGGAGCGCTAGCCACGATGGCTGAGGGCCGTCCCGTCGGCCCGCCCGTGCAGGATCCGCTCGCCTGAAGAATCAAAAGTCACGCGGCTTCGCGCGCATGGCGCGCTCCTACAGGGAGGGGAACTCGCGGTAATCAGCGGTAGCCGGCGGCCTGGAGTTCGAACAGCTCGGCGTAGCGGCCACCTTGGGCCATCAGTTCCTCGTGGGTGCCGGCGGCTTCCACCCGGCCCTGTTCCATCACCAGGATCCGGTCGGCCATGCGCACGCTGGAGAAGCGGTGCGAAATCAGCACCGCCGTGCGCTGGTCGGATAGCTCCTTGAAGCGCTGGAACACCTCGAACTCGCTGCGCGCATCCAGCGCCGCCGTGGGCTCGTCCAGGATCATCACCTGCGCATCGCGCATGTAGGCGCGGGCAATCGCGATCTTCTGCCACTGTCCGCCTGAAAGATCCACGCCGGTGCGAAAGCGCCGCCCGATCAGCTGGTCGTAGCCGCCCGGCAGCTCCTCCACTACCTCGTCCGCCATCGCCCGACGCGCCGCCTCGCGGATGCGCGCCTGGTCGTCCATTGCGTCGATCTGACCCACGCCGATGTTCTCGCCGGCGGTGAGGTGATAGCGCACGAAGTCCTGGAAGATTACCCCGATGTTCGCGCGCACCTCGTCCAGGTCGTACTCGCGCAGGTCGCGGCCGTCGAGCAGGATCCGGCCTTCGTCCGGGTCGTACAGGCGCGCCAGCAGCTTCACCAGCGTGGTCTTGCCGGCGCCGTTCTCGCCCACCAGCGCCAGCACCTCGCCCGCCCGCAGCTCGAAATCGAGATTCCGCAGCGCCCAGCGCTCCTGATCCGGATAGCGGAAGCCCACGTTTTCGAACACAAAGCCGTCCTTGACCGGCTTCGGGAACGGCATCGGATTCTCCGGCGAACGGATCTCCGGTTCGATCGCGTAGAACGAGAACAGGTCGTCCAGATACAGCGCCTGGCTGGCCACCTGGGAGAAGCCCACCAGCAGCCCTTCCAGCAGCTGGCGCAGGCGCCGGAAGCTGCCGGCCAGGAAGGTCAGGTCGCCGATGGTGAAATCGCCGCGCACCGTGCGCCAGGCTATGTAGGCATAGGCCACGTAGTAGCCCAGCGTGCCCAGCGCGGCCAGCAGCGTGCCCCAGAATGCGCGCCGGCGGGCGAGGGCGCGGTTGGCCTTGTAGAAGGCGTCGGCCAGCGTCCGGTAGCGCTCCACCAGGAACCGGTGGAGGTTGAAAATCTTGACTTCCTTGGCGCTTTCAACGCTGGCCCCGGTCTGGCGCACGTACTCCAGCTGGCGGCGTTCGGGCGTCCACTGGAAATTGAGCGAATAGCCCAGTGCGTTGAAGTGGGACTCGCCGATGAAGGCCGGGATCAGCGCCACTGCCAGCAGCAGAATCAGCCACGGCGCGTACACCAGCAGGCCGACGGCGAAGCTGACCACGGTGATCGCGTCCTGCAGCTGGCCGAACAGCTGGGTCATCAGATTGCTGCGCCCCATGGTCTGGCGGCGGGCGCGGTCCAGCTTGTCCTGCAGCTCAGGATCCTCGAAGTCCTCCAGGTCCAGCGTGGCCGCGTGTTCCATCAGGCGGATGCTGGTGGCGTTGGTGAACAGCTCCGACAGCAGCGACTCGGCATAGCTGACCATCCGCCCGATCAGGTCGGACAGGATCGCCAGCGCAAACTCCGCCACCAGCAGCCACAGCAGCGGCTGCAGCAGTCCGCTGCGCCACGCGTCTCCCAGCGAGTCGAACGCCACGCCCAGCCCGACCAGGCGCACCGCCTCGTCGATGATCAGCTTGCCGATGTAGAGCATCATGATCGGCAGGAACGCCCGCACCAGGCGCAGGCCCAGGCTGGTGATGCTCAGCGCCGGGCTGGCGGCCCAGATCTGTCGCAGGAACGGTGGCACGTTGCGCATCGCCTTGAAGCGCTCGCGCAGGGTGGGGTTGGCTTGGCGGCCTGATGCCGCGGTGGGGGCGGGTCTGGACATCGGGCGATTGTGCCTGAACCGGCGTCGCGCGCTGGGCCACGTTCGCAATGGACTCTGCGACTTTGTGGTCGTCCCGGCTTGCGGGGACGCGCTGACTACAGGCGCGACAGGCCGCTATACTGCAGGGTGGCGCAAAATTGACCTTGCGCGATAGCTTTACCAATCAGCAACTTGCGTGGGATTGTTCATCCCTTTCCTTTCATGAGTGCGGCATCCGGCATCGCCGGTCGTCGCCGAGGCATCCGACCGCCGCATGCGCCTGTCCACCATCAAGCTGTCCGGCTTCAAGTCATTCGTTGACCCGACCACGTTGCACCTGCCGACCAACATGACCGGCGTAGTGGGCCCCAACGGGTGCGGCAAATCGAACATCATCGACGCCGTGCGCTGGGTCATGGGCGAGAGCACCGCCAGCCGGCTGCGTGGGGATTCGCTGACTGACGTGATCTTCTCCGGCTCGTCTGCCCGCAAGCCAGTGTCGCAGGCCACCGTTGAGCTGATCTTCGATAACTCGGACCACACGATTTCCGGCGAATACGCCTCGTTCAACGAGATCTCGGTGAAGCGGCTGGTCAGCCGCGACGGCCAGAGCAACTACTACCTCAACGGCACCCGCTGCCGGCGCCGTGACATCACCGATCTGTTCCTTGGTACCGGCCTGGGGCCGCGCAGCTACTCGATCATCGAGCAGGGCATGATCAGCCAGATCATCGACGCCCGGCCCGAGGACCTGCGCGTGTATCTGGAGGAGGCCGCCGGCATCTCCAAGTACAAGGAGCGGCGCAAGGAGACCGAGACCCGGATCCGCCATACCCGCGAGAACCTGGATCGGCTCAGTGACCTGCGGGAGGAGGTTGGCAAACAGCTCAACCACCTGGCCCGCCAGGCCCGCCAGGCCGAGCAGTACACCGCTATCCAGACCGATCGGAAGAACCGCCATGCCGAATGGCAGGCGCTTGAATACCGGGCGCTGGACCAGCGCCTGACCAGGATGCGCGAAGACCTGGCCCGCGAGGAAACCCGGCTGGAGCAGCTGGTGGCCGAACAGCGCGACGCCGAGCGCCGGATCGAGACCAATCGCGCGCGCCGCGAGGAGGCATCCGAGGTATTGGGCCAGGCCCAGGCCGCGGTGTACGAAGTGGGCGGCAGCCTGGCGCGGGTGGAGCAGCAGATCACCCATCAGCGCGAGCTGTCCGGTCGGCTGGTGAAGGCGCGCGAAGAGGCCCAGGAAGCGCTGGCCGAGATTGGCGAGCACATCAGTACCGATCAGGAGCGGCTGGAAGCGCTGCAGGAATCGATCCTGGAGGCCGAGCCACGACTGGAGCATCTGCGCGAGGAAGACGCCGAGCGTCAGGAGATCCTGCGCGAGGCGGAAGGCGGCCTGATCGAATGGCAGCAGGGTTGGGACGTGCATGGCCGCGAGGTGGCCGAAGCGACCCGCGCTGCCGATGTGGAACGTACCCGCGTTGACTACCTGGACCGGCAGTCACTGGATGCCGACCGCCGTCGCCAGCAGCTGGCCACCGAGCGCGAGAGCCTGGACCTGGACGCGCTGGCCGGGCGCTTCGCCGAAGTCGACGAACAGCACGAAGAGCAGAAGCTCGCGCTGGAGACCCTCACTGCAGATCTTGAATCACGCAAGCAGGCTGCGCTGACCCTGCAGGAAGACCAGCGCACTGCCCACAATGAAATGTCGGAGCTGCGCAAGCGGCTGCAGGAACAGCGCGGGCGCCTGTCTTCGCTGGAAACGCTGCAGCACGCGGCCCTTGGGCAGGAGCAGGGCGCGGCGGTGGAATGGCTGCAGCGGCAGGGGCTGGATTCGGCGGTGCGCGTCGGCGAGAGGCTGCAGGTGGAAAGCGGCTGGGAGAACGCGGTTGAAAGCGCGCTGGGCCAGCTGATCGAAGGCGTGCTGGTGGACCAGCCGGAAGCGCTGGTAGGCGCGCTCGGCGATCTGGGCGAAGGTCGCCTGGCCCTGGTGTCCGCAGCCGATGACGATGGGCAATATCCGGCCACGTCACTGGCAGCCAGAGTGAAAGGGCCGCGTGCCATCCGGCGCCTGCTGGCCCGCCTGCACGTGGCGGAAAACCTGACCGAAGCACGCGAGTTGCAGGCCGGGTTGGGCGAGGGCGATTCCGTCATCACCCGCAGCGGTGAGCGCCTCGGCGCCGGCTGGGTGCGCGTATTGCGCTCGGGCGCCGCCAAGCAGGGCGCGCTGCTACGTGAGCGCGAGATCCAGTCCCTGCGTGCAGGGATTGAAGAGCTGCAGGAGCGTGAAGCGCAGCTTGAAGAGGAAACCGCCGCCCGCCGCGGCCAGCTGCTGGCCGCCGAGCAGCAGCGCGAAGAGGCCCAGCGCGCGCTGTACCTGGCCCATCGCAGCGTGTCCGAGCTTGCCGGACAGCTGCAGAGCCAGCAGGGACGCCTGGACTCGGCCCGCGGCCGGATCGAGAAGATCGACGCGGAATTGGCCCAGCTGGCCGAAACCACCGATACCAGCGCCGGGCAGGCACGCGATTCGCGCGCGCGGCTCGAGGACCTGGTGGAGCGCATGGCCGAGCTGGAAAGCACCCGCCAGGCGCTGGAAGCGGAGCGCCGCGTGCTGACCGAGGCGCGCGATAGCGCACGCATGGCGGCGCGCTCCTCCGGTGAAATGGCCCATGCCCTGGCGCTGACCCTGGAATCCCAGCGCGCCCAGATGCTGGCCCTGACCCAAGCACTGGACCGGATGGGCGGCCAGCGTGGGCAGCTGGACTCGCGCCTGGCCCAGATCAGCGCCCAGCTGGCCGAAGGGGGCGATCCGGTGCAGGAGCTGGAAGCCCAGCGCCAGGTCACCCTGGAGCAGCGCGTGGTGGTGGATGCGGCCCTGAATGAAGCGCGATCTGCGCTGCAGGGCATCGAGAATGAGCTGCGCGAGCTGGAACAGATCCGCCAGCAGCGCGACGAGCAGTCATTGGCGCATCGCGAGACGATTTCCCAGCGCCGCGTTGACCAGCAGGCCCTGGTGGTGCGGGCCGAACAGCTGGCCGGCGAGGTGGCTGCCGGCGGCTTCGAGCTGGACCAGGTGCTGTCCGGGCTGGACGAAGACGCACGGCCGGCCGAGTGGGAAAAGATGGTCACCGACTTTGACGCCAAGCTGCGGCGGCTGGAGCCGGTCAACCTGGCCGCGATCTCCGAGCACGCCGAAGCCGCCCAGCGCAAGGAATACCTCGACGCCCAGGACGCCGATCTCAACTCGGCGCTGGAGACCCTGGAAGACGCCATTCGCAAGATCGACCGTGAAACCCGGGGACGCTTCAAGGACACCTTCGACCGGGTCAATGCCGGCGTGCAGGAAATCTACCCGCGCCTGTTCGGCGGCGGCCACGCCTACCTGGAGCTGACCGGCGAAGACCTGCTGGATACCGGCGTGGCGATCATGGCCCGGCCCCCGGGCAAGCGGGTGTCTAACATCTCGTTGCTGTCCGGCGGTGAGAAGGCGATGACCGCGGTGGCGCTGGTGTTTGCGATCTTCCAGCTCAACCCGGCGCCGTTCTGCCTGCTGGACGAGGTGGATGCGCCGCTGGACGAGGCCAACGTGGGCCGCTTCACGGCGATGGTGAGCGAGATGAGCGAGAAGGTGCAGTTCCTGTTCGTCACCCACAACAAGGCGACGATGGAGGCCGCGCAGCAGCTGTCCGGCGTTACCATGCGTGAGCCCGGCGTGAGCCGGCTGGTGTCGGTGGATCTGGCAGAGGCTGCACGCCTGGTCGGTGCCGCCTGACTAGGCCGGTATCCCGCGTTACCCTGTTGCGCAGTTTTTCGCGCATGTTTCAGAACGTGACTGTTCCAGAAGGAGAATTTCCGTGTCAGACGTAAGGCTGATGCAAATCGCGATCGTGGTGGCTGGCCTCATCCTGTTTGGTGCCATCTGGTATCACGGCACGCGGCCGCGCAAGACCTCGCAGGGCCGCCGGGTGGCCCCGGAGCAGCGCAACGGCGAGCGGATGGAGCCGACCCTTGGCGCGCAGATCGAAGAGGAGCTCTCCGAAGCCGGCAGTGACGTGGCCGACGCCACGGTCCAGGCCGAGATGGAGCAGTTCGACAATGCGGTGGGTGACCCTGCCACGCCCAACGCCGAGCTCGGGCGGCGGGCCAGCAACGAGTTCGACAAGATCGTGACGCTGTACATCGCCGCCCGTGCGGGCCAGGTGCTGCGCGGCCCCGATATCGTGGTGGCGGCGGAGAAGGCCGGACTGACCTACGGGCACATGAACGTGTTCCACCGTCTGGTGGAAGGCCGGCCCGAGATGGGCCCGGTGTTCAGCGTGGCCAACATCAAGAAGCCGGGGAGCTTTGAGATGGGCGAAATCCAGGAGCTGGAGACGCCCGCAATCACGTTTTTCCTCACCCTGCCGGCGCCGGTATCAGCGCTGGACGCCTGGGATGCCATGCACCCCACGGCGCAGCGCATGGCCGAGCTGCTGGACGGCGTGCTGCTGGACGAGCAGCGCAATGCCCTGGGCCGCCAGCGCGTGTCACATCTGCGCGACGAGCTGCGCGCCTACGACCGCGAGCAGGAAGAACCGCCCATCACCCGCAGCCCGCGCTGGTAGGCGTTTGGCAAGTCCGCTCCGATAGAATTGCGGGATGCCTGCCAATCCTGCTGAACGCGTTGCCGAACTGCGTGGTCTGATCGACGACGCCAACTACCGCTATCACGTGCTCGACGAGCCGCAGATCCCGGACGCCGATTACGACGCGCTGATGCGCGAGCTCGAGGCGCTGGAGGCGGAGCATCCCGAACTTGCCAGCGCTGATTCCCCCAGTCAGCGGGTGGGTGCGGCGCCCTCCGGCAAGTTCGCCCAAGTCCGTCACACCATGCCCATGCTGTCGCTGGGCAACGCGTTCGAAGACGTCGAGGTCGGCGACTTCGTCCGCCGGATCATCCAGAAGCTCGACAACGATGCCCCGGTCTTTTCCGCCGAGCCCAAGCTCGATGGCCTGGCCGTCAGCCTGCGCTATGAGGACGGCGTATTCGTCCAGGGCGCGACCCGCGGCGATGGCGCCACCGGCGAGAACGTGACCGCCAACCTGCGCACGGTGCGCGCCATCCCGCTGCGCCTGCGCGGCGAAGACTGGCCGGCGGTGCTGGAGGTGCGCGGCGAGGTGTACATGCCGCTGGCCGAATTCGAGGCCTACAACGGCCGGGTGCGGGAACAGGGCGGCAAGGTGCTGGCCAATCCGCGCAACGGCGCGGCCGGGTCTCTTCGCCAGCTGGACCCTGCCATCACCGCCCAGCGCCCGCTGGCGTTCTTTGCTTACGGCACCGGACTGGTGGAGGGCGACACGCTTCCCGACACCCATTCCGAATCGATGCGCCTGCTGCGCGAGTGGGGCTTCCCGGTCAGCAGTCTGGGCGAAGTGGTGAGCGGGCTTGAAGGCCTGCTCGATTACTACCGGCGCATCGGTGAGCAGCGGGCCAGCCTGCCGTTCGAGATCGATGGAGTGGTCTACAAGCTTGATGACGCTGCGGATCGTGAGGAAATGGGCTTCGTCTCGCGCGCGCCGCGCTGGGCGCTGGCGCATAAATACCCGGCTCAGGAGCAGTCGACGCTGGTTGAGTCGATCGAGATCAACGTGGGCCGCACGGGTGCGGTCACGCCGTGGGTGCTGATGCGGCCGGTGCACGTGGGCGGGGTGACGGTGACCCGTGCCACCCTGCACAACGCCGACCAGGTGGCGCGGCTGGACGTGCGCATCGGCGACACGGTGATCGTGCGCCGGGCCGGCGACGTGATCCCGGAAGTGGTGCGGGTGATCCCCGACCTGCGGCCGGACGGAACGCAGCCCTGGCGCATGCCTGCAAACTGCCCGGTGTGCGGTTCGGAGATCGTTCGCGAGGAGGGCGAGGTGGTGGCGCGCTGCACCGGCGAGCTGGTGTGCCCTTCGCAGCGGGTGCAGGCGCTGTTCCATTTCGCCTCACGTCGCGCCATGGATATCGACGGTCTTGGCGAGCGCCTGATCCAGGCGCTGGTGGATTCCGGTTTTGCCACCAGCGTGGCCGACCTGTATCGCCTGGGCGTCGATGACTTCGTGGAAATGAAGCGTCTCGCCGACGAGCGCGACGGCACTACGCCCGAAACGGTCAAGGCCGGCAAGGTAGCCACGCGTTGGGCGGAGAACCTGGTGGAAGCGGTCGCCCGCAGCCGCGAGGCGTCGCTGGCCCGGTTCCTGTTTGCGCTGGGCATCGGTCACGTGGGCGAAAGCACGGCCAAGGCATTGGCCACCTGGTTTGGTGATCTGGAGCTGGTCCGGCGCACCCCATGGCCGCTGTTCAAGCGCGTGCCGGATATCGGTGGTGAGGTGGCGCGCTCGCTTGGACACTTCCTCGACCAGCCTGGCAACCAGCAGGTGATCGATGAGCTGCTGGAGCGCGGCGTGCGCATCGCCGACGCCCATCCGCCCTCGCCAAAGCTGGCCGAAGGACTGGATCCGGTCACCCTGCTGGCGGACCTGGAGATTCCCAGGATCACTGCCAACCGCGCCGAACGTCTGGTGTCGTCATTCGCCTCGGCCGAGGCCATCGCAACTGCCGCCGAGCATCATTTCGTATCTGCGGGGCTGCCGGGCGATGCCGCCCAGTCGCTCGCGGAGTGGATGGGTGAAGACGCGAACCGCGCGCTGTACCTGCGCTCGCTCAAGGCCCAGCGCGAGCTGCTGGCGCAGCTGCCGGATCCCGCGGAGATCCAGGCCGGTCCCCTGGATGGCCAGACGGTAGTGCTGACCGGCACGCTGGAAGCGATGACCCGCGACGCAGCCAAGGAGCGTCTGGAAGCGCTGGGCGCCAAGGCCGTTGGCAGCGTATCGAAGAAGACCACGTTCGTTGTCGCCGGTGAATCCGCGGGCTCCAAGCTGACCAAGGCACAGGAACTGGGAGTCGAGGTGTGGGACGAAGCCAGGCTGCTCGAGTTTCTGAAGGCTCATGACTGATCGCATCTGGCGTCCCTCCGCGTCGCTGGATGCCGTGCGCCTGCGCGCCCGGCTCAACGCGGTGATGCGCGAATTCTTCGACGCGCGCGGCGTGCTGGAAGTGGAAACCCCGATCCTGTCGCAGGCGGGAAACACCGAGCCGAACATCGCCTCGTTCCATGTCCAGTTCACCGGCCACGTGAGCGCCGGTCCGCGTCGCCGCTGGCTGCGCACCTCGCCCGAATACCCGCTCAAGCGCCTGCTCGCCGCGGGCGTGGGCGACTGCTACGAGCTGGGCCGGGTGTTCCGCGATGGCGAAGCAGGCGGTCGCCACAATCCCGAGTTCACCATGCTCGAGTGGTATCGCATGGGCTGGGATCACATGCGCATGGCTGCCGAAACGGTCGAGGTGGTACAGGCCGGGTTGGCCCTTGTGGGCAGACAATCGCAGCCGGTGTTCACCAGCTATCGCGCACTGTACCGGGATCATCTCGGTATCGACCCGATGCGGGCGTCCGAAGCCGAGCTGCGCGCGGCCCTGGGTGACATTGACATTGACCCGCAGGGCCTCAGCCGCGATGACTGGCTGGACCTGCTGATGACCCACCGCATCCAGCCGCGCTTCGCCGCGGATGTGATCACGGTGATGTACGACTACCCGCAATCACAGTGCATGCTGGCCCGGATCCGGGCGTCGGACGGCGATGCCGATCCGGTTCCGGTGGCCGAACGTTTCGAGCTGTACCTGGGCCCGCTGGAGCTCGCCAACGGCTACCACGAGTTGCAGGACCCGGCCGAGCAGGGCCGCCGCTTCGAGCGCGAGCTGGCCCTGCGCAAGTCGCGCGATGACGTGGAGCCGGAAGTGGATGCCAACCTGCTGGCAGCGCTGGAGCACGGCCTCCCGCACAGCGCCGGCGTCGCGCTTGGCGTGGACAGGCTGCTGATGGCGATGCTGGAAACAAACCGCATTGCCGATGTACTGGCGTTCGAATTCAGCCGGGCCTGAACACGTACCTGCGCAGGTGTTTGGCCGCGTTGCAACATGGAATTACATCAGGACCGGTTAAAGTCGGTCCGGGGATTTTCCGGAGGTGGCGGTGATCAACGGACTTTGGCGAACGGTATTGCTGGCGCTCTTGGTGGCGGTTGGCGGCGGGTGCACGATGCTGGGAAAGGGGGCCGGTGCTGACCGGCCTGCAGCGACTGAAGGCATGGCGGGCGAAGCTTCTGCAGCTGAAATCGTGCGCTGCGTATCACGTGACAACCGCCGCAAGTACTGCGCTGCCGATACCGGCAGCGGGATGCACATGCTTCGCCAGCTCTCGTCCGCCGAGTGCATCCAGGGCAGCACCTGGGGCTATGACGCGCGCGGCGTGTGGGTGGTGTCCGGCTGTGGCGGTGAGTTCATCGCCGCGATGGAGCCGCAGAACGGCGAGGGTGGAGCTGCCGGTGCGGATGCTGACGCGGGATCGGTGGGTGAGCAGATCGTTCGCTGTGAATCGCGCGGACACCGTCGCAGCCGCTGCAATGCGGTGGTCGGCGAGGGCGTGGAACTGATTCGCCAGCTGTCCAGCACACGCTGCGTCCAGCGCCAGAACTGGGGCTGGGACAGGCGTGGGGTCTGGGTAGACGGCAATTGCGGAGCGGAGTTTCGCGTGTATTGAGCGGCGCGCAGCCGGTGCCCGGGCGTGCGGTTAAAATCGACCGATGAACCAGCCAGATATCGATCACTCCCGTTACGACCGCATCCGTCCCATCCGCTGGGTGGGCAACGCGTTGGAGCTGCTAGACCAGCGCCGGCTGCCTTTTGAGACGGTTTACGTCGCCTGCGCCAGCAGTGACGCGGTGGCCGATGCCATCCGCGACCTTGTGGTGCGCGGTGCCCCTGCGATCGGCATTGCGGCAGCGTGGGGCCTGGTGCTGGCGGGGCAGGAAATCCATGCGGAGGATGGCGCGGATGCCGAGCGCCAGCTGCAGCCTGCCATCGGGACACTCAACGCGGCACGCCCGACCGCGGTGAATCTGGCCTGGGCGCTGGTGCGAATGCGCACCGTACTTGTCGACGCTGGCCCCGACTGGGCAGAAGTGCTGGAGCGTGAGGCGCGCGCAATCGAAACCGAAGACCTGGCTGCCAACCGCCGGATGGGAGCGCTGGGGGCGGCGCTGATCACTCCAGGTTCCGGCGTGCTTACCCATTGCAATACCGGGTCGCTGGCCACCGCTGGCTTTGGCACTGCGTTGGGAGTGATCCGTGCCGGCGTCGCCCAGGGGCGGATCGGGCGCGTGTTTGCCGGCGAAACCCGGCCGTGGATGCAGGGCTCACGCCTGACCGTGTGGGAGCTGCAGCAGGACGGCATCGATGCCACCCTGATCGCCGATGCCGCTGCCTCGCACCTGATCAAGAGCGGTGAAGTGGAGTGGGTGGTGGTCGGCGCGGACCGCATCTGCGCCAATGGTGACGTGGCCAACAAGATCGGCACCTACCAGCTTGCCATCTCGGCGCGCTTTCACGGCCGGAAGGTCATGGTGGTCGCCCCATCGTCCACCGTGGACATGGAAGCCGCCTCGGGCGAGCTGATCGAGATCGAGGAGCGTGATCCGGGTGAGCTGCTGGGCGTAGCCGGCAGCCGCACGGTCGCCGACGGCATCCAGGCCTGGAACCCGGTATTCGATGTCACCCCGGCGGCATTGATCGACGCGATCGTGACCGAAAAGGGCATCGTGGAAAATCCCACCCCGGACTCGATGCGCGCCCTGTTCGCCTGAAACCCGCCCCGTCTTTTTGCCCCCTGTAGGAGCGCGCCATGCGCGCGAAGCCGCGTGAATCCTGTCCCCGCCCGATCACCGCAAACCCAAGGGTCCGGCGGGCCGGACCGCCCGCATGGCTCCGCGGACCATCCCCGGGACGATCCAACGAAGCCGCGAGGAACGTCACGCGGCTTCGCGCGCATGGCGCGCTCCTGCGGGATCGGTGCTAAGTCATTGTTTTATTGCTGGAAATGGCTGCGTCCAGCCTCCGGTTCGTGTTATCATTCTCTGTCTTTTTCAATGCGCTTCCCGCAGCTGTTCCATCGCCGCCCCGGGCCGCCGGGTCGTCTGCAGCCGCTGCCGGCAGCCGTCAGGATGCAAACAGCCTAGATGGTCGATTCCACGCAAGAAATCATCCCCGTCAACCTCGAAGACGAAATGCGTCGCAGCTACCTGGATTACGCCATGAGCGTGATCGTCGGGCGGGCGCTTCCAGATGTACGCGATGGTCTGAAGCCGGTGCACCGGCGCGTGCTGTTCGCCATGAACGAGCTGGGCGCGCACAGCAACAAACCCTATTTCAAGTCGGCGCGAATCGTCGGTGACGTGATCGGTAAATACCATCCGCACGGCGACCAGTCGGTGTATGACACCCTGGTGCGCATGGCGCAGCCGTTCTCGCTGCGCTACCTGCTGGTGGACGGGCAGGGCAACTTCGGTTCGGTCGATGGCGACTCGGCTGCGGCGATGCGTTACACCGAGGCGCGCATGTCGCGCCTGGCGCACGAGCTGATGGCGGACATCGACAAGGAAACCGTCGATTTCCAGCTCAATTACGACGAGAAGGAACGCGAGCCGACGGTGATGCCGGCGCGGGTGCCGAACCTGCTGGTCAACGGCTCAGCGGGCATCGCGGTGGGCATGGCCACCAACATTCCGCCGCACAATCTGTCCGAGGTGATCGACGCCAGCATCGCGCTGATCGACAACCCCGAACTCGACATCGACGGGCTGATGGAATACGTGCCCGGTCCGGATTTCCCCACCGCCGGCATCATCAACGGCGTCAGCGGCATCCAGCTTGCCTACCGCACCGGTCGCGGACGGGTGCGTATGCGCGCCAAGGCGGATATCGAGGTGGCTGACAACGGTCGCGAATCGATCATCGTCACCGAGATTCCCTACCAGGTAAACAAGGCGCGGCTGATCGAGAAGATCGCCGAGCTGGTGAAGGAAAAGAGGCTCGAAGGCATCAGCGAGCTGCGCGACGAGTCCGACAAGGACGGCATGCGCATCTACATCGAGGTCAAGCGCGGCGATTCGGCCGAGGTTGTGCTCAACAACCTGTACCAGCAGACCCAGATGGAGTCGTTCTTCGGCATCAACATGGTGGCCCTGGTGGATGGCCGCCCGCAGCTGCTGAACCTCAAGCAGATTCTGGAAGCCTTTGTCAGCCACCGCCGCGAGGTGGTGACCCGCCGCACGATCTTCGAGCTGCGCAAGGCGCGTGCCCGGGCCCACGTGCTTGAAGGCCTGACCGTTGCGCTGGCCAACATCGACGAGATGATCGAACTGATCAAGACGTCGGCCAACCCGAACGAAGCGCGCGAGCGGATGCTCAGCCGCCGCTGGGAAGCGGGCCTGGTGGCCACGCTGCTGGAAGCCACCGGCGCGGAGGCGTCCAAGCCGGAGGACCTGCCCAACGGCGTGGGCCTGATAGACGGCAGCTACCAGCTCACCGAGATCCAGGCACAGCAGATCCTGGACATGCGCCTGCACCGCCTGACCGGGCTGGAGCAGGAGCGTCTGACCGACGAGTACCGCCTGCTGCTGGAAACCATCCGCGGGCTGATCGAGATCCTCGAGGATCCGGACGTGCTGCTGGAGGTGATCCGCACCGAGCTGCGCACGGTGAAGGAAGAGTTTGGCGACGAGCGTCGCAGCGAAATCCGCGAAAGCGAGGAAGATCTGGACATCCTCGACCTGATCGCGCCCGAGGACGTGGTGGTGACCCTGTCGCACTCCGGCTATGCCAAGCGCCAGCCGGTGACGTCCTATCGTGCCCAGCGACGCGGTGGACGCGGTCGCAATGCCGCTTCGACCAAGGACGAGGATTTCATCGACCAGCTGTGGCTGGTCAATACCCATGACACGCTGCTGACCTTTACCAGCGCCGGTCGGGTATTCTGGCTGCCGGTCTACCAGCTGCCGGACGCCGGCCCCAATGCGCGTGGCCGTCCGATCGTCAACTGGATTGCGCTGGAAGAAGGCGAAAAGGTGCAGGCCGTGGTGCCGGTGCGCGAGTATGCCGAAGACCAGTACGTGTTCTTTTCCACCCGCAACGGCACGGTCAAGAAGACTCCGCTGAAGGAGTTCGAATACCGGCTTGCGCGAGGCAAGATCGCGATCAACCTGGACGATGGCGATGCGCTGGTGAACGCCGACCTGACCGACGGCGGCAAGGACATCATGCTGTTCGCTTCCAATGGCAAGGCGGTGCGCTTCGACGAGGGCGAGGTGCGTGCCATGGGCCGTACCGCCACCGGCGTGCGCGGCATGCGCCTGGCCGAGGGCGAGCACGTGTGCAGCATGATCGTGGTGCGGGCGGAAGGCGATGGCGACATCCTCACCGCCAGCCAGCGCGGCTACGGCAAGCGAACGCCGGTGTCCGAGTACCCGCGCAAGGGCCGCGGCATCCAGGGCGTGATTGCCATCCAGACCTCCGATCGCAACGGCCAGCTGGTGGGTGCGGTGCAGATTGCCGATCACCATGAAGTGCTGCTGATCTCCGATGGCGGCACGCTGGTGCGTACCCGCGCATCCGAGATCGCCCAGGTCGGTCGCAACACCCAGGGCGTGACCCTGATGCGGCTGGGCAAGGACGAGACCCTGCAGGCGATCGAGCGCATTGATGCGTCGCTGGATGAAAACGGTGAAGACCTCGACGACGCCGGCGTTGATGATGCCGGCGAAGGCGCCGCTACGACGTCTTCGGCAGCAACGGACGATCAGGCTGGCGAGCAGACCGACGAACAGGGCGGCGAGCAGCCCAGCGCCTGATTCAACCGCACCGTCCGAACTGCACCGTCACTCCTGCATGCGGGAGTGACGGTGTGTCCCCCACGTTCCCTATACTCCGGGCAACTGCGGAGGGAATGGCATGCTCGGACGGACGCGCTGCGGGTGGATGGATCAACGGGTGATCGGGAGGCTGGCGCGCTGGGCGCTGCTGGCCTGCCCACTGGCATTGCTGCTGGCCTGCAGCGGCGAGCCCGCGGGCCAGCTGCCCGCGCCCAGCGGTGAAGCGATCACGGCGGAACGGGTGGAGGTGGCAGGCTTCGGCCTGGCCAGGGCCTGGCCTGACGAGCGTCAGGGCAGCCTGGCGGTGGTGCTGGAGTTCTCACAGCCGCTGGTAGCCACCCAGGATTTCGACCGACTGGTAACGCTGGAAGGAACTGCCGCGAGCGAGGGCGGCTGGTCGCTCGATGACGACAACCGGACCCTGCGTTTCCCCAACGCCGAGGCCAATCGCGAATACAAACTGCGGATCTCTGCAGCGCTGACCGCGGCCGATGGCACCGAGCTGGGCGCCGACGTGGAGCGGGTGATCCATACCGGTGACCTCAGCCCCGTCGCCGGCTTCGCCTCGCAGGGCAGCGTACTGCCGGCGCGCGGCAGCCGCGGCCTGCCGGTGGTATCGCTGAACGTGGCCGAGGTGGACGTGGAATTCCTGCGCGTGCGCGACAGCGCGGTGCCGCAGTTCTTCAACCAGTATCAGCGCGGGGGCCGTCGTGGCAGCTGGGATCTTGAAGCCGACTGGGGTGATCGCACTCCGCTGTCGCGCATGGCCGAGCCGGTGTATGTGAACCGGTTCGTGCTGGGTGGCGAGCGCAACGAGCGCCTGCTTACCTACCTGCCCGTGCAGGATATTCCCGAACTGCAGGAAGCGGGCCTGTACTTCGCGGTGATGAAGCGGGCCGGCGCCTTCGACAGCGAGTTCGAGACTGCGTTTTTCAGCGTCAGTGACATCGGCCTGCATGCGCGGGCCTACAAGGACCGGTTGTTCGTGCACACGGCCTCGCTGGAGACCGGCGCGGCCAACAACGGCGTGTCCCTGCAGGTGCTCGACGGCAAGGGCGAGGTGGTCTATCGCGGTGAAACCGACCGCAATGGCAACGCGGTGTTCGACTACGCGCTCGATGCGGCCCACGTGCTGGTGGCCAGCCGCGGGCGCGATGTGTCGATGCTGCCGTTCAACCAGCCGGCGCTGGATCTGTCGGAGTTCGCGGTGGCCGGGCGCGGGCAGGCGTGGTTCGACGTGTTCGCCTGGTCCGGGCGGGATCTCTATCGGCCCGGTGAAACCGTGCGGGTGTCCGCACTGCTGCGCGACCATGACGGCCGCCCGGTGGCGGCCGGTGAGGACGGCGCGCAGTCGCCGGCTTCGCAACCACTGTTCGTCCGACTGAAGCAGCCGGATGGCCGCACCTTCTTCGAAACGCGCCTGGAGCCGGGCCCCCAAGGCTACTACCGGCTGGAGCGGGAGGTGCCCGCCGATGCGCCGACCGGCCGCTGGCAGGTGGAGTTCCGTACCGATCCCGGCAGCCGGGAAGCGGTGCAGGGCATGCAGCTGCGGATCGAGGAGTTTTTGCCGGAGCGGATGAAGCTCGAGCTCGACGCCGCCGCGCCGCGCCTGGCGCCCGGTGAGCCGCTGCGTCTTGAGGTGGAAGGGGCGTACCTGTACGGCGCGCCGGCTGCTGGCAACCGCTTCACCGCGACCCTGGCCGTGGCGGTGGAACAGCATCCGGTGGACAGCCTGCCCGATCATTTCTTCGGCGATCCCACGGTGGATCTGCCGCGCGAGGCGCGCGACGTGATCGACGCCGAGCTGGACGCTACCGGCCGTCTCGCGCAGGACATTGCGCTGCCCGAGGAGGCCCGGCCGGTGACGCCGATCGCGGCGCTGGTGACCGGCAGCCTGTATGAAAGCGGCGGCCGCACCGTCAACCGCACTGTGAAGCGGGTGCTGTGGCCGGCGCAGGCGCTGGTTGGGCTGCGTCCGCTGTTCAATCCGGATGAGGGCGCCGACGCCAATGCCCGTGCGGGCTTCGAGCTGGTGCGCGTGGATGCGGATGGCACTTCTCAGCCTGCCACCGGCCTGGAAGTCAGCCTGGTGCGCGAGCATCGCGACTACCACTGGCGACACGATGACGAAGGCGGCTGGAATTACGATTTCACCCGCCGCTTCGAAAAGGTGGAAACGCGCACGCTGGATGCCGGCCAGGACGCGACGCGTTTCGACTTCCCGGTGCAGTGGGGCGAGTACCGGGTGGAGGTGAAGGATCCGGCGACCGGGCTGGTCACGCGCTATCCGTTCCGCGCCGGCTGGAGCTGGGATGACCAGAACCGCGGCCTCGACGCGCGGCCGGACAAGGTCAAGCTGGCGCTGGATCAGACGGGGTACAAGGCAGGTGACACCCTGGAAGTGACGGTGACGCCGCCGCATCCGGGCAAGGGCCTGCTGCTGGTGGAGAGTGATCGGCTGCTGTACGTGCACGCCATCGATGCCGAACCCGGGAGCACCTTCCGCATTCCGGTCACCGAGGACTGGGAGCGGCACGACGTGTATGTGACCGCGCTGGTGTTCCGCGGTGGCCGTGCCGTGGATGTGACTACGCCTGCGCGTGCGGTGGGTGTGGTGCACGTGCCAATGGATCGCCGCGACCGGCGCGTGGCGGTTGGGCTGAAGGTGGCCGGACAGGTGCTGCCGGAGCAGCCGCTGCGGGTGACGCTGAGCGTGCCGCAGCAGGCCGGCCGGCAGGCGCATGCCACCGTCTCCGCGGTGGATGTGGGCATCACCAATATCACCCGTTTTCCGGTGCCTGATGCGGTGGCGCACTTCTTCCAGCAGCGGCGCTTCGGCGTCGACGCCTGGGATGTCTACGGGCGGGTGATCGAGAGTTACGAAGGGGGCACGGCCCGGATCCGTTTCGGCGGGGACATGGCATTGGATGCGCTGCCGCATGCGCGGCGCCCGACTGCGCGGGTGCAGACGGTGGACCTTTTTTCCGGACCGGTGCAGCTCGATGCCAACGGCAATGCCACGGTCGAGCTGCCGGTGCCCGATTTCAACGGCACTCTGCGCGTATCGGCACTGGTGTGGTCGGATGACGCATACGGCAATCGCGATGCGGAAACGGTGGTGCGTGCGCCGATCGTGGCGGAAGCCAGCATGCCGCGGGTCCTCGCTCCGGGTGATCGCAGCACGCTGACCCTTGATCTCACCAACTTCACCGGCCGCGAAGGGGCGTTCCGGGTGCGCGTTGGCGGCGAAGGACCGCTGGCGGTGGGCGAGGGCGAACGCACGCTGCGGCTGGCCTCTGATGGCAATGCAACGCTGAACTTTCCGCTGACTGCCGCCAACGACTACGCCACCGCCCAGGTGCGCGTGCGCGTGGAGGGCAACGGTGAAAGCGTGGATCGCCGCTACGATCTGCCGGTGCGCGCGGCTTGGCCCGCGGTGCTGCGGGCCGAGACGCGGGCGCTGGATGTCCTGGCCCCGGTGCGGATCGACGCCTCGTTCGCCGAAGGCCTGATGCCAGGCTCGGTACAGGCGCAGATGAGCCTGAGTGCGTTCCCGCCGATCCCCTTCGCCGCGGCACTGCAGGGCGCGCTGCACTACCCCTATGCCTGCGCGGAGCAGACCACCAGCCGTGGCTACGCGGCCTTGATGCTGGATGCGGCGACGGTGTCGATGCTCGGGCTGGAGGATGTGGACGCGGAGCTGCGGCAACGGACGGTGCAGGCCGCCTTCGGGCGCCTGGCCTCGGTGCAGGCCGGCAATGGCCACTTTACGATGTGGGGCAGCAGCGGACCGGTCAATCCGATCCTGACACCGTACATCGCCGAGTTCCTGCTCGACGCCCGCGACGCAGGGTTCGCGGTGCCGGACACGGTGCTGCAGAAGGCGCTGGAGCGGCTCAACGAAGACCTGCTGGCGGGCGGGCAGGAGTTCTACGGGCAGGATCATCGCCAGTACCTCAAATTCGCCTACCAGGCGCACGCCGGCTTCGTGCTGGCCCGGGTCAATCGCGCCCCGCTGGGCACGCTGCGGTCCCTGTTCGACAACCATTCCTCCGCTGCGCTCAGCGGCTTGCCGCTGGTCCGGCTTGGCCTGGCGCTGCGGATGCAGGGCGATACGGCACGTGGCGACAAGGCGATTGCGGAGGGCTTCAGCCTGCGGCGCGAGCGTCCGCGCTGGCTGGGCGATTACTCCACGCCGCTGCGCGACGCCGCGCTGTCGATCGCGCTGGTGCATGAGCAGGACGCGGCGAAGCCGGAATACACCGCCCGTGCGATTGATGTAGGCCGTGAGCTGGATGCACGTCGCAACCAGCGCTGGATGTACCTGAGCACCCAGGAGCAGATCGCCATCGGGCGTCTGGGCAAGGCGCTGGCGGCCGATGGCAGCCGGCGCGTGTCCGGCGTGCTGTGGACCGGCGACAGTGACGAGCCGGTAGCCGACAGCCGCGTGTTTGGGCGGCAGTTTGATCATGCCGAACTGTCGCGCGGCGTCCGCTTCGAGCCGGCCGGCGAACCACCGCTGTATGCCAGCCTGGAAGTGGCCGGGGTGCCACGCACCGCACCAGAGGCGGACTTCAGCCGCCTGAAAGTGGAGCGCAACCTGCACCGCCTGGACGGTACGCCGTGGGAGCCGGGTCCGCTGAAGGAGGGCGAAGCGCTGATCGTGGCGTTGTCGATTACCGCCAACCAGGCGATGCCCGATGCATTGCTGACCGACCTGCTGCCGGCCGGGCTGGAGATTGAGAACTTCAATCTGTCCGATGGCGAGCAGTGGGGCGAAGTGACCGTGCAGGGGGTGAACCTTTCGGAGCGCTCAAGCGCTGCTGAGCTGCGGCATGAGGAGTTCCGCGACGACCGCTACGTGGCGGCACTCAGCCTCGGCCGCGGGCGCACCGCGCGCGTGTTCTATCTGGTGCGTGCGGTGACCCCGGGCACCTACACCGTGCCGCCGCCGATGGTGGAGGACATGTACCGGCCGGAGCTGCGTGGCGTCGGGCGAGCCGTGCCGGGAACGATCACGGTGGTGCAGCCGTGATCCGCCAGCCTGGCTGACGTGGATAGGCCAGAGCCGCGCAAGCGGCAGCGCTTCATGGCGCTGCTGCGCTGGGGGACGGTGGCCGGGCTGCTGACACTGCTGGCGCTGGACCTGCTGTTCCCTGCGCCGCTGCCGACAGCCCGCGACACCAGCAGCGTGGTGGTGGCCCGCGACGGCACTCCGCTGCGGGCATTCGCCGATGCCGGTGGCGTGTGGCGTCACCCGGCTGATCCCGACTCGGTATCGCCGCTGTACCTGGAAGCGCTGCTGACCTACGAGGACCGCTGGTTCCATCGCCATCCGGGGATCAATCCGCTGGCCCTGGCCAGGGCCGGCTGGCAGTGGCTCAGTTCAGGGCGGATCGTGTCCGGCGGATCCACGCTGACCATGCAGGTGGCGCGGATCCTGGAGCCGCATTCGCGCACGCCCTGGGGCAAGGCGCGGCAGATGCTGCGTGCGCTGCAGCTGGAAGCACATCTGTCCAAGCGGGACATCCTCACGCTGTACCTGGAGCGTGCTCCGTTTGGCGGAACCATCGAGGGCGTGGAGGCCGCCAGCTGGGCGTATCTCGGCAAGCCAGCCTCGGGTCTGTCCAGAGCCGAAGCGGCAATGCTGGCAGTGCTGCCGCAGGCGCCCAGCCGGCTGCGGCCGGATCGTCACCCGGAACGCGCACGCGCTGCCCGCGACAAGCTGCTCGAGCGCATGGTTGAACAGGGCGCCTGGACCCGGGCGGAAGTCGATGAT
Organism: Luteimonas qiangzhengi; assembly: GCF_039548515.1. NCBI lineage: Bacteria > Pseudomonadati > Pseudomonadota > Gammaproteobacteria > Lysobacterales > Lysobacteraceae > Luteimonas > Luteimonas qiangzhengi. Next base: position 117,331 of record NZ_JBCLVE010000012.1, read on the forward strand.
GCGCGGATCGAACCCGTGGTGTCGCGAGCGTTGCGTCCGCCCATGCACGCCGCGCTGCTGGCGCAGCGGCTGCGCAGCGCCAATCCGCGGGCCAGCAGGATTGATTCCACAATCGATGCCGGCCTGCAGCGTGCCCTTGAAGAACGCGTCGCCGGCTATTTTTCCGGCTTGCCTGAGCGCACCTCGGCAGCCCTGCTGGTCATCGACAACGCGACCATGCAGGCGCGTGCCTACATCGGCGCGGCGGAGTTCGGAGATCGCGCTCGGCTCGGGCACGTGGACATGGTGAGGGCGTGGCGCTCGCCCGGCTCCACGCTCAAACCCTTCCTGTACGCGATGGCGCTCGATGACGGACTGATCCATTCGGCCAGCCTGATGGTGGATGCGCCGCAGTCGTTCGACGGTTACCGCCCGGGCAATTTCGGCACCAGCTACAGCGGTCCGGTGTCTGCGGCCGACGCCCTGCAGCGTTCACTCAACGTGCCGGCGGTGGATCTGCTGCAGCGCGTGGGTCCCGGGCGGTTTGCAGCGCGCCTGGATCATGCTGGCATCCGCCTGCGTTTCCCGCGCGGTGCAGCGCCCGGCCTGCCGTTGATCCTGGGTGGCACCGGGGCGACGCTGGAGGACCTGGTGGGTGCGCACTCGGCGCTGGTGCGCGGGGGCAAGGCGGGACGGGTGCGGCTTACTGCCGACGCGCCGCTGCTGGAGCGGCGGCTGATGTCGCCCGGAGCGGCCTGGATCGTGGCGGAAACGCTGTCTTCCAACGCCCGGCCCGGCGAGCGCGCCGATCTGTTCGACCTGCGTGACCGGCCCCGTGTGGCCTGGAAGACCGGTACCAGCTACGGATTCCGGGATGCGTGGGCGCTGGGTGCGACCCGCGGCTACACCGTCGGGGTGTGGGTGGGGCGCCCGGATGGCACCCCGCTGCCGGGCCAGTACGGGGCGATCACGGCGCTGCCCTTGCTGTTCGAAGTCATCGATACCCTCCCGCGCGCGCGTGACGATGCCATTGCATTGCCGCGCCCGGCCAGCGTGGAGCAGCATGCGGTCTGCTGGCCACTGGGCCTGGCAGCTGCGGATCAGCCTGCTTCGCTGTGCCGCCGCCAGCTGGATGCCTGGGTGCTGGACGGGGCCATCCCGCCCACTGCTGCCGAGCGCGAAGTCAGGCTGTGGTCTGCAGGCCGGGTGCGGTTCCGGATGGATGCGGTTACCGGTCGCCGGCTCTCATCGAACTGTGCGCAGCTACACGACGCGCGGGATGCGGAGATTGCTCGCTGGCCTGCGCTGCTGTCGCCGTGGCTGAGCGCTGCCGATCGTGCCGCCGCGCGTCTGCCGGCGCTGGCCTGGGACTGCGACGATGATGGGCGTGAGCGGCTGGCCGAAGTGCGGATTGAAGGCGTGCAGGACGGGGCGCGGCTGGCGCGAGCTCCCGGCAGTGTGCGCGGCGTGCAGCTGAGCCTGCGGGCGCTGGGCGGCCAGGGTCGCGTGCAGTGGCTGCTGGATGGCCGCTGGCTGGCAGAGACCGATGGCGCACGACCGTTCGTGCATGAGTTCACCGAACCCGGCATCCACACCCTGACCGCATTGGCGGACAGCGGGGCGTGGGACCGGGTCGGGTTCCAGGTGCTGCGTTAAGGCAGCACCTCACCAGAGCTGGTCAGTCGATATTGGCTAGCACGTGTTCCGCGCTCGATACCTTGAACTCGCCCGGAGCTTCGACGAACAGCTGCTTGACCACGCCGTCCTCGGCATAGAGGGCGAAGCGCTTGGCACGCAGGCCCATGCCGTAGGCGCTGCCGTCCATCTCCAGGCCCAGGCCGCGGGTCAGGTCGCCATTGCCGTCGGAGAGCATGCGCAGGCCGTGGGGAACATTCTGACTTTCGCCCCAGGCCTGCATCACGAATGGATCATTGACCGCCAGGCAGGCAACCTCGATTCCCCTGGCCCGGAATTCATCGAAGCGCTCGACAAAGCCCGGCAGGTGGCGTTCCGAGCAGGTGGGGGTGAAGGCGCCCGGCACTGCGAACAGTACGACTTTGCGGCCTTCAAACAGCGTGGGCGTATCGATGGCCTGGATGCCGCCATCAATGTGTTTGAGGACCACTTCTGGAATGACGTCGCCGATCTGGATGGCCATGGCTGGTTCCGGTATGGGGGTGATGAGGGCAGTCTATCCGGTTCGAATGCAGCCCGGTGGAGACTTGTATTGGTGCCGCACAGGTCCCAGATCCGGGGGCGTACGGTCCGCGTGGCCGAGTAGGATGTTACCGATCCAGTTCCAGACCAGTCAGGTGAGTGATGCAGTTCAAGGACTACTACGACACGCTCGGCGTCGAGCCGGGCGCCGGTGAGACGGAGATCAAGACCGCCTATCGCCGACTGGCGCGTAAATACCATCCCGATGTCAGCAAAGAGGCCGGCGCCGAGGATAAGTTCAAGGCCGTCAACGAGGCTTACGAGGCGCTGCGGGATCCGGCCAAACGCGCGGCCTACGACCAGCTGCGTGCGGGCGGATACCGTCCCGGCGATCAGGTGCGCCCGCCGCATGGCGGGTTCGGCAACGGCAACTTCGATTATGAGGAAGTGTTTGCCGGCGGCGGCGCGGGTGGCGGGTTCAGTGATTTTTTCGAAGAGCTGTTCGGTCGTCGTCGCACTCCCGGTCAGCGACATCCTGGAGCGGGTCCGATGCCGCGCGGCGATACCCGGGCGAGACTCGCGGTCTCGCTGGAGGCTGTCCATGCCGGCAGCAGCGTGCGGATCAGCGTGAAAGGCCGCACGCTCGAAGTGCGGGTGCCCAAAGGTGTGCGGCCCGGCCAGGTGATCCGGCTGAAGGGGCAGGGCGGCGGTCCGGTGGAAGCGCCGGGCGATCTGCTGCTTGAAGTGGAGTACGCCGCGCATCCGCATTTCGAGGTGGACGGCAACAACATCTTCCATGAGCTCCCGGTTGCGCCATGGGAGGCCGCGCTGGGTGGCAAGGTGAGCGTGCCGACGCTGGGCGGGCGCGTGGAGCTGAAAATCCCGCCGGACTCGGAGGCCGGGCGGCAGCTGCGCCTGCGCGGTCGGGGCCTGCCGGGGATACGCGGCGGAGCGGACGGCGATCAGATCGTGGTGCTGGAAGTACTGGCTCCGCGCCCCCGTGACGAGGCCCAGCGCAAGGCCTACGAAGACCTGCAGCAGGCGTTCGGCGACGACTGGCGTCGGGCCTGAAGGATCACCTGAAAGATCAGGCGGGGCTTTCGGCTGCCGGCGTCATGGTGGCCGCGATCGCGTCCATCAGTTCCTGGTCGTTGAACGGCTTGGTCAGGTAGCCGCGTGCGCCCTGGCGCATGCCCCAGACCCGATCGGTCTGCTGGTCCTTGGTGGTGACCAGGATGACCGGAATGTGGCGCGTAGCCGGGTCGCGGCTGATCGAGCGCGTGGCCTGGAACCCGTTGAGGTTGGGCATCACCACGTCCATCAGGATCAGGTCCGGCAGCTCGCGCCGGGCCAGTTCCACCCCGGCCTGTCCGTCCTCGGCGGTGAGCGTTTCATGGCCGAGCCGCTCGACGATCCGCCGGATGCCGGCGAGCTGCGAGGGCGAATCGTCAACGATCAGGATGCGTGCCATGGACTTGTCCGCTGAATGGACAGCCGATTGTATCGGCCGCCGCAGGGGCCGCAAGCCTATGCCTGCGGGAGCGTGACCAGCGTACGCCCGAGCGAGCCGCCCGCCAGCATGGTGTCGAACACGGCGGGCAGATCTTCAAGCATTGCTTCACGCGTGCAGATGCGATCCAGGTGACGCGGCTTCCAGTCCGAGGCCAGCCGACGCCAGACTTCATCGCGGTGGAAGCGCGGGGTGTCGGTGGACGCCACGCCCAGCAGCGATACGCCGCGCAGGATGAAGGGCATCACCGTGGTGTCCAGCTGGTGGGTGGCGGCCAGGCCGGCGCTGCCCACGTTGCCGTAGGGACGGGTCTGGGCCAGCAGGCTGGCCAGCATGGTTCCACCAACGTTATCCAGCCCACCACCGAACCGGACCGACTCCAGCGGCCGCCCGGTGTCCAATGCATCCCGGCCCAGCACTTCACTCGCGCCGATGCCCTTCAGATAATCGACCTGATCGGCCTTGCCGCTGATGGCGTGCACCTCGAATCCCGCTGCGCTGTAGATATCCAGCGCCAGTGATCCCACCCCGCCGCTGGCGCCGGTCACCGCCAATGGACCCATCGCAGGCGTCTGGTGGTTCTCAACCATGCGCAGCAGCGCCAGTGCGGCGGTGAAGCCGGCGGTCCCCAGGATCATGGCTTCACGCAGCTGAAGTCCATCCGGCAGGGCCACCACCATGTCGGCATCCACGCGGGTGTACTGCGAATAGCCGCCGTCGCGGGTTTCGCCCAGGCCGCAGCCGGTGACCAGTACCGCGTCGCCCTCGCGGAAGCGGGGGTCGGTGGATGCGGCCACGTGGCCAGCCACGTCGATTCCCCCAACCAGCGGAAAGCGGCGCAGGATCTTGCCCTTGCCGGTGCCCGCCAGCGCGTCCTTGTAGTTGACCGATGAGTGCGCCGCGCGGATGACCACCTCGCCCGGCGAGAGCTGGTCCAGCGAGACCTGCTCAATCCCGGCGCGGTAGCCGGCATCGTCATTGTGGATGCGGAAAGCGGGGAAGGTTGCGGGAATGCTCATGCGTCTTCAGCCTCAGCGCAGCGTTTTACGCTGCTTTTCGTCCAGCCACTTGGAAGCCTGTGCCGGCTCGTAGGTGTTCATCCACGCCAGCATTTCATCAATGCCGTCACCGATCCAGAGGTCCTGGCGCTGGCCGGGATGCAGGAAACGGTCGTTGACCATGCGGTCCATCATCTGCGCGATGGGGGCCCAGTAGCCGTCCACGTCCAGGAACGCGCAGGGCTTGTTGCCGATGCCGAGCTGGCGCCAGGTCAGCATCTCGATGATTTCTTCCAGCGTGCCGAAGCCGCCGGGCAGGGCGACGAAACCGTCGGCCAGATCGAACATGCGCGACTTGCGCTCGTGCATGGAGCCCACGATTTCCAGGTGGGTCAGGCCGCGATGGCCCACCTCCAGGTCCATGAGCTGCTTGGGAATCACGCCGGTGACTTCACCGCCCGCCTGCATCACCGCGTCGGCAACGGCGCCCATCAGGCCGATGTTGCCGCCGCCATACACCAGGCCGATGCCGTCCGCTGCCAGGCGGGTGCCCAGCGCGATCGCCTGTTCCTGGTAGATCGGCTTGCTGCCGGTGTTGGAGCCGCAGTAAACGCAGAGGTTCTTCATCGAGGGTCCTTCGGGTTCCGGGCATGGCCGGGAGTGGAAAACGGCGACGCCGGGCACTGTGGCCCGGCGTCGGAACATCTGCCCGGCATGCGCCGGACGACAGGCCTCAGTTGGCCTTGTGGATCGCGCGCTTGTGCACGGCCATGGCGGCGTCGTGGATGGCTTCGGCCAGGCTCGGGTGAGCGTGGCAGATGCGGGCCAGGTCGTCAGCGGAACCGCTGAACTCCATGGTCAGCACGCCCTCGTGAACCAGCTCGGACACGTTGGCACCGACCAGGTGCATGCCCAGCACTCGGTCGGTTTCGGCGTGCGCCAGCACCTTCACGAAGCCCGCCGGCTCGACCATCGCCACGGCGCGGCCGTTGGCGGCGAAGGGGAAGCTGCCCGCGTTGTACGGGATGCCTTCTTCCTTCAGCTGCTGCTCGGTCTTGCCCACCCAGGCCAGCTCCGGCTCGGTGTAGATCACCCAGGGGATGGTGTCCATGTTGACGTGGCCGGGCAGGCCACCGATCAGCTCGGCTACCGCAAGGCCTTCCTCGAAGCCCTTGTGCGCCAGCATCGGCCCACGCACGCAGTCGCCCACGGCCCACACGCCGTCGACGCCGGTGTGGCAGTGCTCGTCGACCTCGATCTGGCCGCGGTCGTTGAGCTTCACGCCGCTGTCGTCGGCCAGCAGGCCCTTGGACGCGGCCTTGCGGCCCACGGCCACCAGCAGCTTGTCGACGGTGATGGTCTGCTCGCCCTTCTTGTCCTCGAAGGTGACCTGCACTTCCTTCTTCTTGCCTTTGCCAGTCACTTCGGCCTTGGAGACCTTGGCACCCAGCTTGATATCCAGGCCCTGCTTCTTGAACTCGCGTGCGGCGAGCCTGGACACTTCGGCATCGGCCGCGGCCAGGAAGTCAGGCATTGCTTCGAGGATGGTGACCTCGGCGCCCAGGCGCTTCCACACGCTGCCCAGCTCCAGCCCGATCACGCCAGCGCCGATGACGGCCAGGCGCTTCGGGGTCTCGGCGAAGTCCAGCCCGCCGACGTTGTCGACGATGTTTTCACCGTCGAACTTCGCGAACGGCAGCTCGATCGAATCCGAGCCCGAGGCGATGATCACGTTGGTGCCCTTGAGCTCGACGTCACCGCCCTCGTGCTGCTTGACCTTGACCACGCGGTCGGCGTGCAGGGTTGCGAAGCCGTAGTAGGGCTTGACCTTGTTGGCCTTGAACAGCTGCGCGATGCCGCCGGTGAACTGCTTCACGATCTTGTCTTTGCGCCCGACCATCGTGCCGACGTCGATCTTCGGATCCTTGGCGGTGATGCCGTGCTGTTCGAACACGGTCTGCAGATTGTGGAACTGGCGCGAGGAGTCCAGCAGCGCCTTGGACGGGATGCAGCCCACGCGCAGGCAGGTGCCGCCCAGGGCGGGCTTGCCGTCCTTGCCCAGTCCCGCGTCCACGCAGGCCACGCTCATGCCCAGCTGGGCGGCGCGGATCGCGGCGTGGTAGCCGGCGGGGCCGGCTCCGATGACGACGACGTCGAATTGTTCAGCCATGTCGGTTTCCTTGTTGCTCACAGGCCCAGCAGCATGCGGCCGGGGTTCTCGAGCTGGTTCTTGATGTCGACCAGGAACAGCACCGCGTCCTTGCCGTCGATGATGCGGTGGTCGTAGGACAGCGCGATGTACATCATCGGCGCGGCCACGACCTGGCCGTTCTCGACGATCGGGCGCTCCTTGATGGTGTGCATGCCCAGGATCGCGGACTGAGGCGGGTTGACGATCGGGGTCGACATCAGCGAGCCGAAGGTACCGCCGTTGGTGATGGTGAAGGTGCCGCCCTGCATGTCCTCAAGCTTCAGCTTGCCGTCGCGCGCAGCCACCGCGTAGTCGGAGATGCCCTGTTCGATCTCGGCAAAGCCCATGCGCTCGACGTTGCGCAGCACCGGGGTGACCAGGCCGCGGTCGGTGGAAATGGCCACCGAGACGTCGGCGTAGCCGTGGTAAATGATGTCGTCGCCATCGACCGAGGCGTTGACCACCGGGTACTTCTGCAGCGCGTTGGCGGCGGCCTTGGCGAAGAAGCTCATGAAGCCGAGCTTGATGCCGTGCTCCTTCTGGAACTGCTCGCCCATCTCCTTGCGCATGGCCATCACCTTGCCCAGGTTGACCTCGTTGAACGAGGTCAGCATGGCGATGGACTCCTTGGAGTGCATCAGACGCTCGGCGATGCGCTTGCGGATGCGGGTCATCGGCACGCGCTCTTCCGGACGGGCGCCGCCGGACACGCCAGCGGTCTTGCCCGACGCGTAGTTGATCAGGTCTTCCTTGGTCACCGCGCCGCGACGGCCGGTGCCTTCCACCTGCGATGCATCAATGCCTTCCTTCGCTGCGGTGAAGCGCGCACCCGGGGGCAGGCTGGAGCCACCCGAGACGGGCTGCGGCTTGGTGGAAGCCGGGGCCTTGTCGTCGGCCGCCTTGGCCTCGGCCTTGGGCTGCACCTGCTCGTCGCCGGCGGCCGGAGCCTGCTTGTCCTTGCTGCCGGATTCGGCAGTGGGGGCGGCGCCTTCTTCGATGATGGCCAGCAGCTGCTGGCTGGTGACGGTGTCACCCTCGGAGAACTTGAGCTCCTTGATCACGCCATCGACGGTGGAGGGAACCTCGAGCACGACCTTGTCGGTCTCCAGGTCAACGATGTTTTCATCGCGGCTGACGGCATCACCAACCTGCTTGTGCCAGGTGGCGATGGTCGCGTCGGCGACGGATTCGGGGAGGACGGGAACCTTGATTTCAGTGGCCATCTGGCAGCTTCCTGGCAAATCGAATGGGTGGGGTTATTCGGCCGACATGCCCTTGGGCGGGTTGACCAGGGCATCGGCAATGAGTGCCGTCTGCTCCTCGACGTGCTGGGCGAACACGCCGACCGCCGGTGAAGGCGAGCGCGCGCGACCGGCGTAATGGAGCTTCTGGCCATCGGCCAGGCAGAACTCCAGATGGTGCTTGATCTGGTACCACGCGCCCTGGTTCTGCGGCTCTTCCTGGCACCAGATCACATCGGTGCCGTTGCCGTAGCGGGCCAGCTGCTCGGCCAGCAGTTCGCGCGGGAACGGATACAACTGCTCCACGCGGATCAGCGCGACCTCGGCATCCAGCTCCTGCTTGCCACGGGCTTCCAGCAGGTCGTAGTAGACCTTGCCCGAGCAGACCACGACGCGCTTGCACTTGGCCGGCTTCACGTCGGCGTCCGGAATCAGGTGCATGAATTCGCCGTCGGCCAGCTCGTCCAGGGTCGACACGGCCAGCTTGTGGCGCAGCAGCGACTTGGGCGTCATCACCACCAGCGGCTTGCGGGTGGTCATGCACAGCTGACGGCGGATCATATGGAATGCCTGGGCCGGGGTGGTCGGCGTGCAGACCAGCATGTTGTCCAGTGCGCACAGCTGCAGGAAGCGCTCCAGGCGCGCCGAGCTGTGCTCGGGGCCTTGCCCTTCGTAGCCGTGCGGCAGGAAGAGTGCCAGGCCGGCCAGGCGGCCCCACTTGGCTTCGCCCGACGACAGGAACTGGTCGATCACCACCTGGGCGCCATTGGCGAAGTCGCCGAACTGGCCTTCCCAGATGCACAGGGTGTTGGGCTCGGAGGTGGAGTAGCCGTACTCGAACGCCATCACTGCTTCCTCGCTGAGCAGCGAGTCGATGATGGTGGCGTCGTCCGGGTTGTCCACAAGCTCGCGCAGCGGCAGGTAGTCGCGATCGGTCTTCTGATCGTGCAGCACCGCATGGCGATGGAAGAAGGTGCCGCGGCCCGAATCCTGGCCCACCAGACGCAGGCGCTTGCCGGCATCGAGCAGGGTGGCGTAAGCAAGGTTTTCAGCGAAGCCCCAGTCGGCGGGAATCTCGCCGGCCGCCATCTTCTGGCGGTCCTGGTAGATCCGGGCAACGCGCGAATGCAGCTCCAGGTCCTCGGGAACGTGGGTGATGATGCCGGCCAGCTCGTTCAGGCGGTCGGCGTCGAAGCGGGTGTCCACTTCGTCGGCCAGGGTGCCGCGCAGGTAGCTGCCCCAGTCGATGGTCAGGTCGTAGCCTTCCGGGCCGGTGTCGGTGAGTTCGGCGGTGACTTCGCCCGCATCCAGCTTGTCGCGGTAGCTATCGACCAGCACCTTGGCCGCGTCCGCGTCGACGACGCCTTCGCTGGCCAGCCGCTCGGCGTAGAGCTCACGCGTGGTCTTGAGCTTGCGGATGACCTGGTACATGAGCGGCTGCGTGGCAGCCGGCTCATCGGCTTCGTTGTGACCGTGGCGGCGGTAGCACACCAGATCGATCACCACGTCCTTGCCGAACTTCTGGCGGAAGTCGTAGGCGGCCTCCATGCAGAACACCACCGCATCGGGGTCATCGGCATTCACGTGCAGCACCGGGGCGGCGACCATCTTGGCCACGTCGGTGCAGTACAGGGTGGAACGCGCGTCCTGCTGGTCGCTGGTGGTGAAGCCGACCTGGTTGTTGATCACCACGTGCACGGTGCCGCCGACGGCGAAGCCACGGGCCTGCGACATCTGCAGCAGCTCCATCACCACGCCCTGTCCGGCGAAGGCGGCGTCGCCGTGCAGCAGCACCGGCACCACCTGTTTGCGCTCGGTATCGCGGCGGCGGTGCTGGCGCGAACGGGCGCTGCCGGCGACCACCGGGTTGACGATCTCAAGGTGCGAAGGGTTGAACGCCAGTGCCAGGTGCACTGGGCCGCCCGGGGTGCGCACGTCGGCCGAGAAGCCCATGTGGTACTTCACGTCGCCGGACTGCGCGTGCACGCCGTCGAACTCGAACTTGCCCTCGAACTCGTCGAACAGACGCTTGGGCGATTTGCCCATCGTGTTGACCAGCACGTTCAACCGGCCACGGTGGGCCATGCCCATCACGATGTCTTTCACGCCGTCCTGGCCGGCGCGCTGGATCAGCGCGTCCAGGGCCGGGATCAGCGAGTCGCCGCCTTCCAGCGAGAAGCGCTTCTGACCCACGTACTTGGTGTGCAGGTAGCGCTCAAGGCCTTCGGCCGCAGTCAGGCGTTCCAGCGTGCGGCGCTTCTCATCGGCGCTGCGGTGGAACGTGCCGCCGGCGGCTTCCACGCGCTGATACAGCCACTGGCGCTGCTCGGCATCGGGCATGTGCATGAACTCGGCGCCGATGCTGCCGCAGTAGGTGGTGCGCAGCAGGCCAAGCAGGTCGCGCAGGCGCATCCGTTCGGGGCCACCAAAGGTGCTGGTGCTGCCGCCGCCGGGGCCGGTGCGGAACTCTTCGTCCAGATCCGCGTCGGACAGGCCGTGGAAGGGCAGGTCCAGGTCCGGGGCGTCCAGCTTCTCCATCATCCCGAGCGGGTCGATGTTGGCCTGCAGGTGGCCGCGCGAGCGGTAGGCGGTGATCAGCTTGAGGACGGCGCCCTGCTTGCGCGAGGCCTCGCCATCGACGACTTCGGTCGCCGTGCCACTGCGGGCGGAGCGGGCGGCGGCGGACACCTGGGCGATGACTGCCGAATGGGGAACATCACCAGCTTCGCGCCCATTGAAGCTGTCGAACCAGGTTTTCCAATTGGCATCGACGCTGTCGGGATCGACCAGATACTGTTCGTAAAGGTCTTCAATGAAGGCGGCATTGGCGCCGAGCTGGGAAGACTTGGCAAACTGCTTTAGGAGGCTTTCCACGTCTGGGGTCAGGACTCGAGAAGTGTGGGGGAGGCGGTATGCCGCTCCGGCCGTGCGCCGGCGTGGGCGGCAATGATGCATTTCGATGAATGAAACCCTACTGATTATAGACCCAGCGCCCGTTCAGGGCGACCGCTGCAGGTGGAACGGCGCGTATCGGTCAGCCGGGGTTGGGTCAGGCGATGGCTGGGTCACAGGCCCAGCGCGCGCAGTTCGGAACATGGCCTGGAGCGCTCCCAGACCGGCTTGAAACTTTCGGCCAGCTGGCGTGCGCGACCGGCATCGGCCACGTCCCAGTCGCCGTCGTAACGATGGCCCAGGCTACGAAAGTAGTAGCCACCCGAATCGGTGGTGATGAAGGCGGCGGCGTAGGCATGGTCCACCGGGTCGTCAACCGCGCGGAACTGGAACACGCTGGGCAGGCGCTGGGCCAGGGCAAGCAGTGGCGCATGGGCGCGCTGCGCCGCGGCGGGATCGTGCAGCAGGATCGAGACCTGCCGGCCCCGTCCGCCCACGGCAAACTGGCGCAGCGCGGTGAGCACGTCGGGGTCATCCAGCAGGCCCGGGTCCAGCTCGCGACTGTGGATCCACAGCCGGCTGCGCGCAGCGCCGATCACGGCGGCGGTGGCGACTACGGCTTCATCGCGCGAGGCCACGGTCCCCGGCCCGGGCAGCGCGCGCTCAATCTCAAAGCCTGGCGCCGGACCGGTGGTCATTCGGCCTCGTCGTCTGGCATGGCAAGCCGGTAGTGGCCCTGTGCCAGCAGCTCGATCAGCAGGTCGCGGGCAGGATCGGACAGGCGGCTGTAGAGGGTGCCGTCCACGGTGGCTGCTGCAGCGATACGGCCCGCGTCGGCAGCCGGCAGCAGGTGATCCTCGCCAGCCACGTAAAGGCGTGCGGTACCGCCCTCGGCGGCGCGACGCCAGGCCATGCGGGTCCAGGGATGGCGCTGCAGGGTCCCGCCCTGCTGCAGGTCCCATTCGATTTCGATCCGCGAGCGCTGGTCTTCGCCCGGGGCGGCCTGTGCGCCCACCCGGTACAGGGTGATGAAGCGGCCGAACCAGTCGCCCAGACGATCGGGATCGCGCATCCGCAGCTGGTTGAGCGCCTCGACCACCCGTTCCATGGCCGCCGCGTCGATCTCATGTGGATCCTGCGGCAGCTCCAGGTCGGAATCGTGATAGCGCAGGCTGTCGTCGGCCTCGGCGATCATCGCGTCCGCCCAGTCGCCCACCAGTTCGGCGGCCGATGGCGCGCGCATGCCCACCGAGAAGGTCAGGCAGGCGTCCTCGGCTACTCCGTGATGGGGCACGCCCGGCGGCAGATACAGCATGTCGCCCGGGCCCAGCACCCAGTCATGGCTGGGGTCGAACTGCTGCAGCAGGCGGAGTTCGACGTCGGGCCGGTAATCCAGCGGCGGGCTGGGGCGCGCATCGATCTGCCAGCGACGGTGGCCGTGGGCCTGGAGCAGGAACACGTCGTACTGGTCGATGTGCGCACCCACCGAGCCACCGGGGGCGGCGAAGCTGACCATGACGTCGTCGATCCGCCAGCGCGGCAGGAAGTCGAAGTGCGGCAGCAGGGCGGCGATGTCGGCATCCCACTTGTCCACGTCCTGGACCAGCAGGGTCCAGTCCTGATGCGGCATGCCGGGGAACTTTTCCTCAGGGAACGGACCGTGGCTGACCTTCCAGCCGTCCCTGGCGCGATCGTGCTGCACGATCCGGGCCAGTACGCCGTCCTCGCAGGCCAGTCCGGCCAGGTCTTCCGGCGCGATCGGCGACTCGAATCCGGGGAACGCGTTGCGGATCAGCAGCGGCCGTTTCTGCCAGTAATCGCGCAGGAACTGTTCGGGTGGCATGCCCAGCGGCGGCAGGTCGCTGGCATCGATTTCAATGGGGGGTGGGGTCATGGCTGAAGGGTAACGCTATCCAGTGAAGCGGTGCGGGACGATGGGTTTTCCGGATGGAGCGGGGCGGTTGGAGCGGGCGCGGAACGAAGCCTCAGATCTCCCGTGCCAGCTGCTCAGCCAGGCCGGTGTAGGTGGCGGGGGTGAGCTGCAGCAGGCACTGCTTGTCGGCTGCAGGCAGCTCCAGCGATTCAATGAAACCGCGCATGGAATCGGCGGTGATTCCCTGGCCCCGGGTGAGGGCTTTCAACTGCTCGTAGGGATTGGGCAGGCCGTGGCGGCGCATGACCGTCTGTACGGCTTCGGCCAGCACCTCCCAGGCGGCGTCCAGATCGGCCTGCAGCCGGTCCTGGTTGATGCTCAGCTTGTCCAGACCGCGCAGCAGGGCGTCGTAACCCACCAGCGCGTGGCCGAAGGCAGTGCCCAAGCCGCGCAGCACGGTGGAGTCGGTCAGGTCGCGCTGCCAGCGGCTGATCGGCAGCTTGGTCGAGAAGTGCCCGAGCAGAGCGTTGGCCACGCCGAAGTTGCCCTCAGCGTTTTCAAAGTCGATCGGGTTCACCTTGTGCGGCATGGTGGAGCTGCCGACTTCGCCTTCCTTCAGCGCCTGGCGGAAGTAGCCCAGCGAGATGTAGCCCCACACGTCGCGGCACAGGTCGATACAGATGGTGTCGATGCGGGCCTGCGCGTCGCAGGCTTCGGCGATGCCGTCGTGCGGTTCGATCTGGGTGGTGTAGGGCTGCCAGTCCAGCCCCAGTCCGCTGACGAAGCGTTCGGAAAACGCCGGCCAGTCCACGTCCGGATACGCCGCCACATGGGCGTTGTAGTTGCCCACGGCGCCGTTGATCTTGCCCGGCATGGGCAGCTCGGCCAGCACCTCGCGCTGGCGCTGCAGCCGGGCCACCACGTTGGCCAGCTCCTTGCCCAGCGTGGTCGGGGATGCGGTCTGGCCGTGGGTGCGCGAGAGCATCGGCACGGCCGCCAGTTCATGGGCCATGGTGCGCAGCTTGCCGACCAGGACATCCAGCTTCGGCACCATCACCGCGTCGCGGGCCTCGCCCAGCATCAGCGCATAGGACAGGTTGTTGATGTCCTCGCTGGTGCAGGCGAAATGCACGAACTCCAGCGCCCCGGCCAGGGTGGGGTCATCACCCAGACGCTCCTTGATGAAGTACTCCACCGCCTTGACGTCATGGTTGGTGGTGCGCTCGATCTCCTTGACCCGGGCGGCGTCTTCCACACTGAAATCGTTGGCCAGGGCCTTCAGCCGCTTGCGGGCAGCGTCGTCAAAACCGGCAAGCTCGACAATGCCTGGCTCGGCCGCCAGGGCCAGCAGCCATTCCACCTCGACCCGCACCCGGGCCCGGATCAGGCCGTATTCGGAAAAGATCGGACGCAGCGGATCGGCTTTGGGCGCGTAGCGGCCGTCGAGTGGGGACAGGGCGAGCAGGGTGGCTTCGGACATGGGTCTCGGCTGGTGATGGCGCGGCACGGATGCCGGCGAGTGGAAGGGAGCGGCAGGGCGCCGCTGGCTGGGCCAGGCCGCAGCCCCTCAATTCTAGCGCCCCCGGGGGGCTGGCGTATGCTGGGCCGATGCCGGCAGCGGCGATCATGACCGCGGGCCGGCGCCCTTTTTTACAAGCCAGCCGGAGACGCCGATGTCAGGATCCTTCCGTATCGAACGCGACAGCATGGGTGAGCTGCAGGTGCCCACCGATGCCCTGTGGGGTGCGCAGACCCAGCGCGCAGTGCAGAACTTCCCCGTCTCCGGCCGGCCGATGCCGCGCGGTTTCATCCGCGCCCTCGGGCTGGTGAAGGCAGCGGCGGCCGAAGCCAATGTCGGCCTGGATCTGCTGCCGAATTCCCTGGGCGCAGCGATCGCCAAGGCTGCACGGGAAGTGGCCGAAGGCCGCCACGATGCGCAGTTCCCGATCGATATCTACCAGACCGGTTCGGGCACCTCTTCGAACATGAATGCCAACGAGGTGATTGCCACCCTGGCTTCCACCGCACGGCGCAAGGTGCACCCCAACGATCACGTCAACCTGGGGCAGAGCTCCAACGATGTGATTCCCACCGCGATCCGCGTGTCCGCCCAGCTGGCCACTGTGGAAGACCTGCTGCCGGCGCTCAGGCACCTGCGCAACACCATCAACCGTCGCGCGCGGGGCATGACCAAGGTGGTCAAGACCGGGCGCACCCATCTGATGGATGCCATGCCGCTGACCTTCGCCCAGGAGTTCGGCGCCTGGGCGTCGCAGCTTGATTCCGCCCAGGGCCGGATCGAAGACAGCCTGAAGCGGCTGCGCCGGCTGCCCTTGGGCGGCACCGCGATCGGTACCGGTATCAACGCCGATCCGCGGTTCGGACCCAGGGTGGCCAGGCTGCTGTCGTCGAGAAGCAAAGCGAAATTCGAGAGCGCGAAGGACAAGTTCGAAGGCATCGCCTCGGTCGACGACGCGGTGGAGCTGTCCGGCCAGCTCAACGCGCTGGCGGTGGCGCTGATGAAGATCGCCAATGACCTGCGCTGGATGAATTCCGGCCCGCTGGCCGGGCTGGGCGAGGTGGAGCTGCCGGCGCTGCAGCCGGGCAGCTCGATCATGCCGGGCAAGGTCAACCCGGTCATGCCCGAGGCCGTATGCATGGTGTGTGCCCAGGTGATGGGCCACAACACGGCGATCACCGTGGCCGGGCAGAGCGGCAATTTCCAACTCAACGTGATGCTGCCGCTGGTGGCGGCCAACCTGCTCGATTCCATCCAGCTGCTCGCCAACGGCATGCGCCTGCTGGCCGACGACAGCATCGCCGGGCTCAAGGTGCGCAAGGACAACGTGGCCGATGCGCTGGAGCGCAATCCAATCCTGGTGACCGCGCTCAACCCGGTGATCGGCTACGAGAAAGGAGCGGCGATCGCCAAGCGTGCATATGCCGAAAACCGGCCCGTGCTGGAAGTAGCGCTGGAAGACAGCGGTCTGACCGAAGAAGAGCTCAGGCGACTGCTTGATCCGGTGGCGCTGACCACCGGTGGCATTGGCGGCTGAGGATCAGTCGCGACCGAGGCCGGCGAATTCGCGCCGCACGTCGGCTTCGCAGTCCCTGATCTCGTCCGGATCCAGGGTGGCGTAGGGGCCGAATTCCGCAACGCTGCCAGCCAGTCGCTGTTGCGAGCCGTACAGCGCCGGCAGGCTGTCGCAGATCTGCAGCACCACCGGCTCCACCAGCCCGGTGACGGTCTTCTCGATATCACGCTCGAGGCGGCCGCTCAGGGCGCTGACCATGAGGCGGAACAGGCCGCGGTCGACCGAGTCGATGGCAGCCAGGGCCGCCTGCTCGCCGATGTCCATGCCGGCCAGCGCGATATCGATCACCTGGCCGCGATAGGCCAGCAGGTCCAGGCGCTGTCGGCCGTCAACGGCCACCGTCACGCCGTCGATGAGGAAGTCGCCATCAGGGGTGATCTCGGCTTTCGCGGCCGGCGTGCGATCACTGCTGAGGTCCTTGCCGAAGCGCAGGCTGTTGCCCACGTCCAGGTTGCCGGTCTGCAGTTCGATCCGCGCCGCGGCCAGTTCGGCGCGCACTTCGCGCCGCGCTTCGGCCATTTCCTGGCGGATCTCGCCGCGGACTGAATCCTTTTCCGGGTTGGCGGCCTGTGCAGCGGGCAGCAGCAGGCAGAGGGCGGCGGCGCAGGTGGTCAGGTGCAGGGTACGGATGGAGAGCATGTCAGGGTCCTCGATCTGTGATGTTGCAGACGCGGGTTTGAAAATCAGCGGCGGCGCGGCACGTCCACGCTGCCGCCAACGCCGGTGTGGCGGACGCTGCCGCTGCCCACCGAACGGACGGTGAGGTCAGCGCCCACACCGCGCACGTCCAGGTCGCCGGAGCCAATCGAGCCGACGGTGACGCTGCCGCGCACATCGCGAAGATCGGCATCGCCCGAGCCGATGCTGCCGATCTGCGCGTCACCGGCGACGCCCTCCAGCTCGAGATCACCCGATCCGATGCTGCCGACCTCGACGCTTCCGCGAACCTGGATGGCTTCGATATCGCCCGAGCCGACGGAAAGCACGTTCAGGGCACCGATGTCGTGGAGGGTGATGTCTCCCGAGCCGACCTTGGCCGTGACCAGCCCGGCAATGCCGCGTGCATCGATATCGCCCGACCCCACATCGGCGCTCACCGCCGATGCGCCGGTCACCCAGGCATCGCCCGAACCAACCGACAGCTGCACCAGCACGTCATCGGGCACGCTGCCGGACAGGTCCAAATAGGCATGGCCGCGGCTGGAGAACAGCCCGCCAAGCCGCCCCTCGCGGTACAGGCGCACGGTCAGCTGGTCACCGTCGCGCTGCTGTTCCAGCTTGAGGTGCTCCAGCGCTCCGGCGCTGGAAGCGCAGGCGCGACCCTGGAGCGCTCCGTCGGCGCTGGCGGCCGCATCCAGCCGCAGCTTGTTGCCAGCGACCTCGAACTTCACTGTGCGCACGCCGTCCATATCCAGCTGCAGCTGGCGCGGGGCGGAGTGGCTGCAGTGCGCATCGGTGGCATGTGCGGCGACCGGCAGCAGCAGGGCGCAGAGCAGCAGGCAGCGATGGCGCATGGGAATGCTGCGGATGGTCTTCATGGGATCAGATACTGATTTCATGGGCGGGCTCCACGGTCGGGTTGGTGTCGGTGTCCTTGCCGCAGTCTTCGATGTCCTTGCGGGTCATGGTGGCGTAGGGGACGAATTCGGGCATGGCCGCGGCCAGGACCTTCTGGCTGTCATGCAGCTCCGGCAGCAGCCGGCACAGGCCGGTGGCTTCCTGCTTGATCCGCTCCGCCTCGGCCTCGATCCTGGCCTCATATTCCCTGCGCCCGTCTTCACCGCCGAACACTGCCTGGCCAATGCCGGTCAGCGCGGTGCCTGCAATGTCCGCGCCCTGGGCGCCCAGGGCCATGCCGGCCTGGGCCACGCCCAGCAGATGACCGCGGTAATCCAGCAGCAGCGCGCGTTGGCGGGCATCCGCAGGCACTTCCTCGCCGGCGATCAGCAGGACGCCGTCGGGGGTGATCTCCGCCTTTGGCAGGTCGTTGTTGTCACCACCGGTGCCGAAGCTGCGTCCGTTGATATGGATGCGACTGTTCTTGCCGACCTGGATGTTTTTCTGTTCCAGCTTGCGCTGGGCCTCGGCGATGCCTTTGGCTGCCTGGCGGCCGATGAAGCTGGTGGGGCCGCCGTTTTCATCCGTGTCAGGCGGGGGGGGCTCGCTGCTGCAGCCTGCAGCCAGGGCAAGGGCAAGGAGCGGGACGATGGCGATGCCGGTTCTTGAGCGCTTATGCATGACGGTATCCAGATGTAGGGGGCGGTCAGCCTTCTTCGCGCCAGCGGCGCAGGCGGATGGCGATCAGGATCATGACGACGCCGGCCACCACGCCCAGCCAGAGGTCCAGGGTTCCGGCTACCTGCCAGCTCTGCAGCGGACTGATCAGCAGCGGGATGTCTTCCGGACCGTTGATGGAGGTGGTGCCCATGCCGTGGACGCTGGGCAGCCACGAACCGGGGAACACGCTCAGCAGGCCGCGGTTGGCCACCGCGTACCACATGGCGCCGTGGTTGAACTTGAAGCCCAGGATCGCGCTGACCATGCTCACCAGGGCACAGCCCATGATCGGCACGATCAGTGCCCACAGAAATGGCTTGCTGCGGGCCGCGGCCGAGCACAGCATCAGCCAGCCGACTGCCGGCAATGCCCACAGTGCATACAGCGGCAGCAGGGTGAGCACGTAACCGGTGATCCGGAACGGATGGGAGTTGGTCAGCAGGCCGGCGGTGCCGGGCACCCCGTTGACGCTGGTGGTCAGTGCAGTCACCACCCACAGCGCCAGGCCAATCAGGATCCCGATGGCCATGGCCAACAGCGGGGCCAGCAAAAGGGCCCATGCGGCTTTGGAACCCACCGTTGCGGCATCGGAAATGGGCATGGATTTCCAGAACAGGATGCTGCGGTCGCGGCGGTCGTCGTGCAGGCTGCCCAGAGCGTAGAAGAACACCACGAACCCGAGCACCACCATGCTGATGGAGATCCCCAGCAGCAGGGCCACGTCGCCCGCGGCACCCAGCGCCTGGGCCACCTGTTCGGGAGGGGCGGCATCGTCGATCTGGATGCTGTTGCCACTGCGCGAGGTGAGCAGGCTGGCGCCAATCGCCGCCAGCGCGGTGAACAGCAGGGTGATGCCACCGGCAATGGCCGGAGCCCACAGGAACCCGCCCCGGTTCTCCCAGAACTCGCGTCGCAGCAGCCAGCCGAAGCGCTGGGCACTGCCGATCTTCCGGCCGCCGGACGGCCGGGGCGTGGAAACAGTGGAATCAGTGATGGCGTTCATGCGTAGGTTCCCTTCATCGTGGCGACGAACAGGTCGGCGAGGCCCGGGGTGCGGGTTTCGCCAAACGGAGCCAGGGTGGAACGGGGGATGCCGTCAAACAGCATCACGGTCTTGCCGAAGGGCAGGGCGCGCTCCTCGAGCGGGCCAAGCTGGCGGGCGGTGTCGATCTGTTCGCCGTTGACCAGCACTTCTGTGAAGCGCTCGGCCAGGTCTTCCATTGGCGCATCCAGCACAATCCGGCCGTCGCGGATAAACAGCACGTCGGTGAGGATGTGCTCCACCTCTTCCACCTGGTGGGTGGTGATGACGATGGTCTTGTCCTCGTCGAAATAGTCCTCCAGCAGGCGCTGGTAGAACTGCTTGCGGTACAGCACGTCCAGGCCCAGGGTCGGCTCGTCCAGCACCAGCACGCGCGCATCAATGGCCATCACCAGGGCCAGGTGCAGCTGCACGATCATGCCCTTGGACATCTGCCGCACCCGCATCTTCGGGGTCAGCTTGGTGTTGGCCAGGAAGCGCTCGCAGCGGGCGCGATCAAAGCGCGGGTGCACGCCTTCGACGAAATCGATCGCTTCCCGGACCCGGATCCAGCGCGGCAGCACCGCCACATCGGCGATGAAGCACACGTCGTTCATCAGCTCGTCGCGGCGGGTGCGCGGATCGCGGCCCAGTACGTCGAGCTCGCCCTCGAAGGGCACCAGGCCCAGCATCGCCTTGAGCGCCGTGGTCTTGCCCGCGCCGTTGGGACCGATCAGGCCGACGATGCGGCCCGGTTCGATGGTGAAGTCGGTGCCGGCCAGCGCCACGGTGCCGCCATAGGTCTTGCGCAGGCCGCGGGCGTGGATCACCCGTTCCGGCGCGCCGGCCGTGTACAGGTCAGGGTTCATTTGTCTTCTCCGGTGGATTCGGTGTCCAGCAGTTCGGCAGGGGAAAGGCCCAGCAGCCGGATGCGTTCGAGTACCTGCGGCCATTCTTCGCTCAGGAAGCGTTCGCGTTCGTTGACCAGCAGTTTGCGCGGAACCTCTTCGGTCACGAACATGCCCAGGCCGCGGCGTTTTTCCACCAGGCCTTCGTCCACCAGCTCCTGGTAGGCGCGGGAGACCGTGATGGGATTGACCTGATAGTCGGCAGCCACCTGGCGCACCGATGGCAGGGCATCACCGGGCGTAAGCCCGCCCTCGAGCATCAGCGCAATCACGCGCTCCTTCAGCTGGCGATAAATGGGGGTGCCGTCGCTCCATTGCACTGCACTCATTGCGTTACTCCGATGCTGCCTATACGCACCACCAGTACGAACAGCAGGGTCGCTGCCGCGACTGCAGGTGCCAGAATCGTGTTTTGGAGCGCCTGGTTCATGGCGATCCTCCTGCCAAGTTGGTTGGTGTTGTATGCAACTATAACACCAGAACACCGGCGGTCAACGCCCAGGTCAAATATTTTTCAGCCGGGCAGAACTTTCGTTCAGGGCAGTGATTGCCCGCGGCGGGGGATGCCGCGACAATAGTGCCGATCGCGTCGCGCGCCGGCGCCCCAATTCGGAGTTTCCCCCCATGAATAAAGCACTGCGTGGCGCAGTCGCGCTGTGTCTTGCTGCCGCCTGTTTTCTTGCCTTGCCGGCTTTCGCGCAGGCGCTTGAGAGCGAGCGCGACCGGCTCAGCTACATGGTGGGCATGGATGTCGGCCGTTCCCTGGAGCCGGTGGGTCCGGATCTGGACTACGTCGCGCTGCAGCGGGCGATCGAGCATGCCTTTGAAGGTGGCGCCCCACTGGTGGATGCAGACACGGCCCGGACTGTCGGCGAGGCGCTGTCGATCCGCGCGGCGGTGCGCAACGGGCAGCCGGTTCCGGGTCAGCCGCCCGGCTCGCCGCCGCCCGATGTGGATCTTGAACAGGCCGGCTTGATGATTGGCGCCGACGTGGCGCGTTCACTCGTGCAGCTGCGCGATGAGCTGGATCTGGCGACGCTGATCCAGGGGCTGCGGGCCCGGGTTGAAGGCGGTGAACTGCTGATGTCCGATGCCGAAGCCGATGCGCTGCGGACGGCGTTTTCCCGTCGGATCCAGGAGCGCCAGCAGGCTGAAGCCGCCCAGCTCGGTGAGCGCAACCGCGCCGAAGGTGCGGCATTCCTTGAGGCCAATCGGGCCAACGAGGGCGTGATTGCCACCGCTTCCGGCCTGCAGTACCAGGTGATCGAGCAGGGCACCGGTCGCCGGCCTATGCCGCATGACCGCGTGCGCGTTCATTATCACGGCACGCTGCTGGACGGCACTGTATTTGACAGCTCCCGCGACCGCGGTCAGCCTGCTGACTTCGGCCTGGGTCAGGTCATCCCCGGCTGGACCGAGGGAGTGGCCCTGATGCAGGTAGGTGCCCGGTACCGGTTCTGGATTCCCGGCCATCTCGCCTACGGGGCCAAAGGCACCGCTGGCGGCCCGATCGGCCCCAACGCAACCCTGATTTTCGACGTCGAACTGCTCGACGTCCTGTAAAGGAGTTTTTCATGAAATTTTCCCCCCGTACCGGATCCGCGGTGCTCCTGGCCCTTGCGATCCCGCTGGCTCTGGGCGCCTGCAAGAAGATTGATGAAGACAGCGCCGCCGCACCGACCGTGGCCGCCGAGCGCGAAGTCCGCAACACCCCCGGCATCGAGGGCATCGATGGCCTGGAAACTGCCCAGCAGCAGGCCGGTTACGTGATCGGTCTGGAAATGGGCGGCACCCTTTTCCCCATCCGGGACGAGGTGGATCTGGACGCGATGTTTGATGGCATCCGTGATTCGGTCGAGGCGCGTGACCCGAAGGTCGATGAGCCCCAGTTCATGCAGATCATGCAGGCGCTGGGCGAGCGCATGGAGCAGGGGCGTGCCGAGGCAGCCAGCGTGGCCGCGGCGGAAGGCGAGGCTTTCCTGGCTGAGAATGCGCAGCGCGACGAGGTGCAGGTGACCGACTCCGGCCTGCAGTACGAAGTGCTGGAAGCAGGCGAAGGCGACTCGCCGGGTCCGCAGGACCGGGTGCGCGTGCATTACGAGGGCAGCCTGCTCAACGGCGACGTGTTCGACAGCTCCCGCCAGCGCGGCGAGCCGGCCGAATTCCAGCTCGACCAGGTGGTGCCGGGCTGGCAGGAAGGCCTGCAGCTGATGGCCCGCGGTGCCCGCTACAAGTTCTGGATCCCGGCGCCGCTGGGCTACGGTGCTGAAGGCACGCCGGGCGGTCCGATCGGCCCGAATGCGACCCTGGTGTTCGATGTCGAATTGATCGACGTCGCGCCCACGGCCCAATAAGCCGGGATCACGGATCAATGGGCGACGGGCTGGAAGCACGGGTGGTTGAGCTGGAAACGCGGCTTGCGTTCCAGGAGCAGGCCATGGGCGAGCTCAGCGATGCGCTCGCCCAATTGCGCGCCGAGGCGGCGCGCACTGCCGAGGTGTTGAAGCGCGGCCTGGAGGAGTTCCGTCAGGGACGGAGCGAGTTCTATGCGGATCCTGCGGACGAGCCGCCCCCGCCGCATTACTGAGTTGGAAATATGAGCACTACCCTTCGTGACCAGTTGCTGGGCCTTGGTTTCAAGGCGCCGGCCAAGCCCGAGCGCAAGCCAGAACGCAAGACCGATCCCCGGCGTGGAAAACCGCAGGGGGATCGAGCGCGCGGCAAAGCCGCCCCGGGGCCTGATAAAAGTGGCCGTGGGCAGGATAAAAGCGCCCGTGGGCCGGGCAAGGGCCCGCGCCAGCAGCCCCGCAGGGGCGGGCGCGGCAGCAGCGAAGAGATCGATCTGGCCAAGGCCTATGCCATCCGTGCCCAGCGCGAGAAAGAGGAGCGGATCCGGGCCGAGCAGCAGAAGCAGGAAGAGGCCCGCAAGCGCCGTGAGGCGCGCGCCAGGCTGACCGCGTTGCTGGAAGGAAAGACGCTGAATTCGGAGGACGCCGATATTGCCCGGCACTTCGAGTACGGCGGCAAGATCAAACGCATCCATGTGACCGGCGACCAGCTCAAGGCGCTCAACGCCGGTGAGCTGGGCGTGCTGCAGCAGGCCGGGCGTTACCTGCTGGTGACTGCGGCGGTGCTGGCCGAGGCCGAGGCGATCTTTCCCCCAGCCGTCGCGCTGAAGGTCGATCCGGATGCACCTGCCGGGGATGACCCCTACGCCGACCCGAAATACCAGGTGCCCGACGACCTGGTCTGGTAGAAGCTATTCCGGGTCGTAGTCTAGGTTCGAGGCCAGCCAGCGCTCGGCCTGGGCCAGCTCCACGCCTTTACGCTTGGCGTAATCGGCCACCTGTTCCTTCGACACCCGGCCGACCACGAAATACTGGCTGCCCGGGTGGCTGAAGTAGTAGCCGGACACTGCCGCCGTGGGCAGCATCGCGAAGCTTTCGGTCAGCTCCATGCCGGCGTTGCTTTCCGCGTCGAGCAGGTCGAACAGGCTGCGCTTCTCACTGTGTACTGGGCAGGCCGGGTAGCCGGGAGCGGGGCGGATGCCGTCATATTTCTCGGCGATCAGGTCGTCGTTGCCCAGGTTTTCATCGGCCGCATAGCCCCAGAATTCAGTGCGAACGCGCTGATGCAGACGCTCGGCCAGCGCTTCGGCCAGGCGGTCGGCCAGGGCCTTGAGCAGGATCGCGCTGTAGTCGTCATGGTCGGCCTGGAAGCGCGCCACGTGCTCGTCGATGCCGATGCCTGCGGTGACCGCGAACGCACCGATCCAGTCCTTGCGACCGGAGTCTTTCGGCGCGATGAAATCCGCCAGGCAGAAGTCCGGCCGTTCCGCCGGCTTGTCCACCTGCTGGCGTAGAAAATGCAGCCGCCGGGGTTTGTCTTCACCGGCGTCCAGCTCCACGTCATCGCCGATGCTGTTGGCGGGCCAGATGCCGAACACGGCCTTCGCGCGCAGCCACTTCTCCGCGATGATCCGGTCCAGCATGGTGCGTGCGTCGCGGTAGAGCTCGGTCGCCTGCGGGCCAACCACTTCATCTTCAAGAATTTTTGGAAACCGGCCGGCAAGTTCCCAGGCCTGGAAGAACGGCGTCCAGTCGATCACCGGCAGCAGGTCTTCCAGCGGCCAGTCGTCAAACGCGGTGATCCCGGTTTCCTTTGGTGCCGGTGGCGTATACGCGTCCCATCCGCCATCGAAACGCTGCCCGCGGGCCTTGGCCAGTGACACCAGCCGCTTGCCTTCGCCGCGATTGCGATGGCGTTTGCGGATCTCGACATAGTCGGCTTCGTTGGCAGCAACGAACGGCTCACGCAGCTCTTTGCTGACCAGCGACTGGGCCACGCCGACAGCCCGCGAAGCGTCCTTTACCCACACAGTCGGTGCGCTGTAGTTCGGGGCGATGCGCAGGGCGGTGTGGGCGCGCGAGGTGGTGGCGCCGCCGATCAACAGCGGGGTGGTAAAGCCCTGGCGCTTCATTTCAGCCGCCACGTGACCCATCTCTTCCAGCGACGGCGTGATCAGGCCCGACAGCCCGATCAGGTCCGCGTCGATCTCGCGCGCCTTGTCCAGGATCTTCTGCGCGGGAACCATCACCCCCAGGTCCAAGACCTCGAAGTTGTTGCAGGCCAGCACCACGCCGACGATGTTCTTGCCGATGTCGTGCACGTCGCCTTTCACCGTCGCCAGCACCACCCGGCCATTGGGCTGGCCGGCATCGCCGCTCTTTTCCTTCTCGGCCTCGATGAAGGGCAGCAGATGGGCGACGGCCTTCTTCATTACCCGCGCCGACTTGACCACCTGGGGCAGGAACATCTTGCCGGCGCCGAACAGGTCGCCGACCACGTTCATGCCGTTCATCAGCGGGCCTTCGATCACATCCAGCGGGCGGGTCGACTGCTGCCGCGCCTCTTCGGTGTCCTCCACCACGTACTGGTCGATGCCGTGGACCAGGGCATGACTGAGCCGTTCGGCCACGGGCTTTTCGCGCCAGGCGAGGTCTTCGACCTTCGACGCGCCCTTGCCGCCGCGATAGCGTTCGGCGATTTCCAGCAGCCGCTCGGTGGCATCGGGGCGGCGGTTGAGCACCACGTCCTCGACCCGCCCGCGTAGCTCGGGATCAAGGTCATCGATGATCGGCAGCGCGCCTGCGTTGACGATGCCCATGTCCATGCCCGCGGCGATGGCGTGGTACAGGAACACCGCGTGGATCGCCTGGCGCACGGTCTCGTTGCCGCGGAAGGAGAACGACACGTTGGAGACGCCCCCCGACACATGGCAGTGGGGCAGGGTGCGGCGGATCTCGCGGGTGGCCTGGATGAAGTCGACCGCGTAGTTGTTGTGCTCGTCGATGCCGGTGGCGATGGCGAACACGTTGGGGTCGAAGATGATGTCTTCCGGGGGGAAGCCGACCTTCTCCGTCAGCAGCCGGTATGCGCGGGTACAGATCTCGACCTTGCGCGCTTTGGTGTCGGCCTGGCCCTGTTCGTCGAAGGCCATGACCACCACTGCGGCGCCGTAGCGCAGCACGGTGCGGGCGTGGGCGAGGAATTCTTCCTCACCCTCCTTGAGCGAGATCGAGTTGACCACGCCCTTGCCCTGCAGGCATTTCAACCCGGCTTCAAGCACCGACCACTTCGACGAATCCACCATCACCGGGATGCGGGCGATATCGGGCTCGGCGGCGATCAGGTTGAGGAACCGGGTCATGGCCTTTTCCGAATCGATCAGGCCCTCATCCATGTTGACGTCGAGGATCTGGGCGCCGCTGGCCACCTGCTGGCGCGCGACTTCCACTGCCTCATCAAAGCGGTCGTCCTTGATCAGCTTCTTGAACCTGGCACTGCCGGTCACGTTGGTGCGCTCGCCCACGTTGACGAACAGCAGTTCTGGCGTGATGACCAGCGGCTCCAGGCCGGACAGGCGGGTATGGCGCTGCAGGCTCATGCCGCCGCCTCCGCGATCTGCGGCACGCTGCGCGGCGGCAGGCCTTTGACCGCCTCGGCGATCGCATGGATGTGCTCGGGCGTGGTGCCGCAGCAGCCGCCGATGATGTTGACCAGACCCGATGCGGCGAACTCCGCCAGCACCGGCGCCATCTCCTCAGGTGTCTCGTCGTATTCGCCGAACGCATTGGGCAGCCCGGCATTGGGGTGGGCGGTGACGAAGCAGTCGGCGATGTCGGCAATGGCCTGCACGTGTGGACGCAGCTGGTCGGCGCCCAGGGCGCAGTTCAAACCCACGGCCAGCGGCTTTGCATGGCGCACGGAATACCAGAACGCTTCCGCCGTTTGCCCCGAGAGGGTGCGCCCCGAGGCATCGGTGATGGTGCCCGACACCATCACCGGTACACGCGCGCCGAGGACATCGAAGGCTTCTGAGATCGCGAATAGCGCCGCCTTGGCGTTGAGGGTGTCGAACACGGTCTCCACCATCAGTATGTCCGCGCCGCCCTGGAGCAGCCCGTTGGCGGCTTCCCGGTACCAGCCCACCAGGTCATCGAAGTACACGGCGCGAAAGCCCGGGTCGGTGACGTCCGGACTGATGGATGCGGTGCGGCTGGTGGGCCCGATGACCCCGACTGCGAAGCGCGGCCGGTCCGGCGTGCGTTGCTCGGCCGCATCGCACGCGGCACGGGCCAGCCTGGCGCCTTCTGAATTGAGCTCGTGGGCCAGGTGCTGCAGGCCGTAATCGGACTGGGATACGGCGGTGGAATTGAAGGTATTGGTTTCAACCAGGTCGGCGCCGGCATCCAGATAGGCGTCGTGGATGGCGCGGATCAGGTCCGGCCGGGTCAGGCACAGCAGGTCGTTGTTGCCTTTCTGATCGAAGCTGTCGTCGGCGAAGCGCTCGCCGCGATAGGCGGCTTCGTCCAGGCGCTCCCGCTGGATCATGGTGCCCATGGCTCCGTCCAGCACCAGAATCCGCTGGCCGAGGGCGTCAATCAGGGCCTCGGCACGCTCGGGCTTCAGCCACGGCAGGGCGGTCATGGCGCGGGCCTCTCGGCGGCGGGCTTGTCAGCAATCAGCGAAATCACTTCAAAATGCGGTGGACGCTTTTCGCGGGTGACCGTTTCGATGTGCTGCAGCTGCAGTCCCGCCTTGTCCACGAAGCGGCGCAGCTCGCGGGCAGTGAAGCCCAGGTTCAAGTGGCCGTAGGAATCCACGATGCTGCGATGCTCATGCTTGGCCAGGCTGCTCAGCAGCAGGCGTCCGCCGGGGCGCAGCACGCGGGCGGCCTCGGCTACCGCCACGGCCGGCCGTTCGGAATAGGTCACCGCCTGCATCATCACCACCAGGTCGAAGCTGGCGTCTTCCAGCGGCAGGGCGTGCATGTCGCCCTCGCGCACTTCCACATTGCGGTGGCGGCGCAGGCGCTCGGTGGCGGCATTGACCACGCGGCGGCTGACATCGATGCAGACGTAGCGATGGGCGTGCGGGGCCAGCAGTTCCGCCAGCACGCCGTCACCTGCGGCGATGTCGAGCACGTCACCGGTTTCAAACAGCGGCAGCACGCTGCGCGCCAGGGCTTCCCAGGTGCGGCCGGGCGAATAGTGGCGTTCCATGTCGCCGGCCACCGAATCCGCCCAGTTCTGGTCCGCGGCGCGCATTGCCAGCACTTCCGGCAGGCGCTCGGCGTCCTGTCGCAGCAGCGGATCGTCGCTGCCCTTGCGCAGGGTGCGCCAGAGATCACGCAGGGCCGGATCCAGCGGTTCCTCTTCGAAGCGGTAGTAGGCTGACACGCCGGCGCGACGGTCGCGCACCAGACCGGCTTCCTTGAGCCGGGCCAGGTGGGTGGACACGCGCGGCTGCGCCAGGCGGGTTACGGCCGAGAGTTCGGCCACGGTGAGCTCTTCGCGTTCAAGCAGTGCCAGCAGGCGAACCCGCGTGGCGTCGGCCAGCACCTTCAGCCGGGCCGACCAGGAATCCAGGTCCACTCATATCTCCGCATCGCGATACAGAGATTGATGATGCGGGCGGCAGGAAGTGTCGTCAAGGAGCGGCGCGAATGCTGCCGCGCGCGCCTGCCCCCGGCTACAATAGGCGCCTTATTTGAAAACAGCCGGGAGTAGGCCACGTGGAGTTTGGATTCAGCGAAGAGCAGTTGATGATCCAGGACGTCGCCAGGCGCATTGCCGCGGAAAAGATCGCACCGAGCGCCGCGGCATTTGATGCCTCCGGCGAGTTCCCGCTCGACAACATCCGCCTGCTTGGCGAGAACGGCCTGATGGGGATCGAGGTGCCGCCTGAGTACGGTGGCGCGGGCATGGATCCGGTGGCCTACGTACTGGCCATGATCGAAGTTGCCGCCGGCGATGCCGCGCACTCGACCATCATGTCGGTCAACAACTCGCTGTTCTGCAACGGCATCCTGACCCACGGCACCGAGGAGCAGAAGCAGAAGTACGTGCGCGCGATTGCCGAGGGCGCCGAGATCGGTGCCTTTGCGCTGACCGAGCCGCAGTCCGGTTCCGATGCCACCGCCATGCGCTGCCGCGCGGTGAAGCAGGACGACGGCACCTACGTGATCAACGGCAAGAAGAGCTGGATCACTTCCGGTCCGGTGGCCAAGTATTTCGTGCTGTTTGCAGTGACCGATCCCGAGAAGGGCTCGCGCGGCATCACCGCGTTCCTGGTGGACGGCGACCGTGCCGGCTTCCACCGTGGCAAGACCGAGCCCAAGCTGGGCATCCGCGCCTCGGCCACCTGCGAGATCGAGTTCCAGGATTACGTGGTGCAGGCTGACGAGGTGCTGGGCGAGGAAGGGCAGGGCTTCAAGATCGCCATGAGCGTGCTGGATGCAGGCCGCATCGGCATTGCTTCGCAGGCCATCGGCATCGCCCGCGCCGCCTATGAGGCCACGCTGGAGTATGTGAAAGAGCGCAAGGCCTTCGGCCAGCCGATCGGCGCGTTCCAGATGACTCAGGCCAAGATCGCCGACATGAAGTGCAAGCTGGACGCTTCGCTGCTGCTCACCCTGCGCGCTGCCTGGGTGAAAGGGCAGGGTCAACGCTTCACCAATGAAGCCGCGATCGCCAAGCTCACCGCCTCGGAAGCCGCCATGTGGATCACCCACCAGGCGCTGCAGATCCATGGCGGCATGGGTTATTCGAAGGAGATGCCGATCGAGCGCTATTTCCGCGACGCCAAGATCACCGAGATCTACGAAGGCACCAGCGAGATCCAGCGCCTGGTCATCGCGCGGCAGGAGACCGGACTGCGCTGATGCAGATCCGGTTGCCCGCTTCATTCATTCATGGCCCGCATGCAAATGCGGGCTTTATTGCATCACCGGGTCGGACATGAGCACATCAAGCAGCAAAGTCGCCGCGCGCACGACCGGCGCACCCGAGGACGTGCGTGAGCCGGTGCTGGCCGCGATCCGCCGGCTTGCCGGCAAGTCGCGACAGCAGGATGCGGTGCGGTTCGGCACGGAGTTCTATCGTCGCCTGACCGAGGATGAAGTGTCGCTGCACACCGTGGGTGGCTGGGCAGCGCTGGCCAACGGCTTCCTTGATTTTGCCCGCACGCGCACCCCCGGGGCCGCCAGCGTGCGTCTGTTCAATCCGGCCCGGGACACCCAGGGCTGGGAGTCGCCGCATACGGTGCTGCAGATCGTCAATGACGATATGCCGTTCCTGGTCGATTCGGTGACCATGGCGCTGACCGACATGGGAGTGGGCGTGCACGTGCTCGGCCATCCCGTGGTGACGGTCAGGCGCGATGCGGCCGGCGAGCTGCTTGCGGTGGGCGAGGGCGAGCCGGAATCCCTGATCCATATGGAGATCGACCGGCAGTCGACCAAGGCCGCCAAGGCGATCCACAAGGCCGTCACCGCCACGCTGGAAGACGTGCGCCACGCGGTGGCGGACTGGGCGTCGATGCGCGAGCGGATGCTGCTGGTGGCGGCCGAACTGGCCGACGCGGCCCTGCCGGTGTCCGATACCGAACGCCGGGAGGCGCAGGAGTTCCTGCGCTGGCTGGCAGCCGACCACTTCACGTTCCTCGGGTTCCGCGAGTACCGGGTGGGCGAGCGCGATGGCGAGCAGGTGCTGGAAGCGGTAGAAGACAGTGGCCTGGGCCTGATGCAGGGCAGCGAGCCCGGTGCGCCCCGGCCCCTGCAAAGCCTGTCCGCGCATGAGGTGCGCCAGGCCGGCCGCGTCGACCCGCTGGTGCTCACCAAAACCAACTCCCGCTCCACCGTGCATCGCCCGGGCTTCATGGACTACGTGGGGGTGATCAGCTTCGATGCCGAAGGCAATGCCATCGGCGAACGACGCTTCATCGGGCTCTACGCTTCCAGCGCCTACAACCGCCGCCCGTGGGAAATCCCGCTGGTGCGCGAGCGCTTCGAATACGTGATGAGCACTTCCGGGCTGCGCGAGACCGGCCACAGCGGCAAGGCGCTCAAACACATCCTGGAAACGCTGCCGCGTGACGAGCTGTTCCAGTCCACCGGCGAGGAGCTGGCTGCACTGGGCCTTGGCGTGCTGCAGCTGCAGGAGCGGATCCGCAGCCGGCTGTTCATCCGGCGCGACCGCTATGGACACTTTTTTTCGATCCTGGTCTACGTTCCCCGCGATCGGTTCAACACCGTGATGCGGCTCAAGGTAGAGACCATGCTCAAACACGAGCTGGGCGCCGACCGGATCGATTCAACCGTGCGCCTGGACGAGTCACCGCTCGCCCAGGTGCATCTCATTGCTCGCCCGCGCCCCGGTGTAAGGGTGCAGGTCGAACCGAAACGACTGGAATCCAGGTTGGAGGACATAGTGCGTAATTGGCAGGATGATTTGCGTGACCAACTGGTTGCAAACAATGGCGAAGGTGAGGGGCTGGAACTGGCCACCCGCTTCGGCCGTTCGCTGAGCAACACCTACATCGAGCGGGCCACGCCGGAAGTGGCGGCGACCGACGTCGCGCACCTGGCCCTGCTTGCCTCCCCGGGCGATCTGCGGCCGTGGCTGTATCGCGCGCCGGAAGACAGCGAAGATGCCGGCACCCTGCGGCTGAAGCTGTTCACCCAGGAGCGTGACCTGCCCCTGTCGGACGTGCTGCCGATGATGGAGAACATGGGCCTGCGGGTGATCGCGGAGCACCTGAACCGCATCAGCGCTGATGACCGGGCACTGTTCATCCAGGACTTCAATGTCGAGGCGCCCGCGGGCGTGGAGCTGGACAGCGTGGCCGGGGTGTTCGAGGAAGCCTTCGCCCACGTGTGGCGCGGCGATGCCGAGAACGACGGTTTCAACCGGCTGGTGCTTGGTGCCGGGCTGGACTGGCGCCAGGTCAGCATGCTGCGTGCGTACTGCAAGTACCTGCTGCAGATCGAGACCCCGTTCTCGCAGGCGTACATGGAGGAAACCCTCAACAGCTATCCGCTGCTGGCACGCCTGCTGGTGGAACTGTTCGAAGCCCGCTTCGCGCCCAAGGGCCGCGGCGGCGACACCGCCAGCGTGCGTGCGCAGCTGAAGCTGCTGGCCAAGGGTGATGCGGCGGTTGAAGCCGCGCTGGAGCCGGTGCTGGAAGCCCGCCGCCGCGCCCGCAACCCGCGCCAGGAGAAGGTGCGCGAGGCCCTGCGCACGCTGCTGGACGGTGTGTCGAGCCTGGACGAGGACCGCATTCTGCGCAGCTTCATGGGCGCGATCGACGCCACCCTGCGCACCAGCTTCTACCAGCGCGACAACGACGGCAACGACAAGGATTACGCGGCGTTCAAGCTCGACTGCGCCAAGGTGCCGGAGCTGCCCAAGCCGCGCCCGTACCGCGAGATCTTCGTCTACGGCCCGCACGTGGAGGGCGTACACCTGCGTTACGGCACCGTGGCCCGTGGCGGCCTGCGCTGGTCGGATCGTCGCGAAGACTTCCGCACCGAGGTGCTGGGTCTGGTGAAGGCCCAGGCAGTGAAGAACACCGTGATCGTGCCGGTCGGCGCGAAGGGCGGCTTCATCGCCAAGCGCCTGCCGGTGGGCGGTGACCGCGACGCCATCCAGGCTGAAGGCGTTGCCTGCTACAAGCGCTTCATCAGCGGCCTGCTGGACGTGACCGACAACATAGTCGACGGCGAGATCGTGCCGCCGACCGACGTGGTGCGCCACGACGACGTGGACACCTACATGGTGGTCGCGGCCGACAAGGGCACGGCCACGTTCTCCGACATCGCCAACGGCATCTCGGCCGATTACAACTTCTGGCTGGGCGATGCGTTCGCCTCCGGCGGCTCGGTGGGCTACGACCACAAGGGCATGGGCATCACCGCCAAGGGCGCGTGGGAGTCGGTCAAGCGCCACTTCCGCGCGCTGGGCATCGACTGCCAGAAGCAGGACTTCACCGCGGCGGGTATCGGCGACATGTCCGGTGACGTGTTCGGCAACGGCATGCGTCTGTCCAAACACATCCGCCTGGTAGGTGCGTTCGACCACCGCCACATCTTTGTGGACCCGGATCCGGATGCGGCCAAGTCGTTCAAGGAACGCGATCGCCTGTTCAAGCTGCCGCGCTCCAGCTGGGACGATTACAACCGCAAGCTGATCAGCAAGGGCGGTGGCGTGTGGCCGCGCTCGGCCAAGTCGATCGCGGTGTCGCCGCAGATGCGCGACGTGCTGGGCCTGGATGCCGACGTGACCGAACTCAGCCCCAACGACCTGATCAAGGCCGTGCTGCGCGCGCCGGTGGACCTGCTGTGGAACGGCGGCATCGGCACCTACGTCAAGGGCGCCGCGGAGTCGCACGCTGATGTCGGCGACCGCGCCAACAACGCGGTGCGGGTCGATGGCGGCGAGCTGCGCGCGAAGATCGTGGGCGAGGGCGGCAACCTCGGCTTCACCCAGCTGGGCCGCATTGATGCCGCGCAGGCCGGGGTGATCCTCAACGCCGACTTCATCGACAACTCCGGCGGCGTGGGCACGTCTGATCGCGAGGTCAACATCAAGATCCTGCTCAACGCACAGGTGCGTGACGGCAAGCTCTCGTTGAAGGCCCGCAACAAGCTGCTGCTGGAGATGACCGGCGAGCTGGAAACCCTGGTGCTGTGGGACAACATCCGCCAGAACCAGGCGCTCAGCCTGATGGAACGCATGAGCGCGCCGCGACTGGGCTCCAAGCAGCACTTCATCCGCACGCTGGAAGCCCAGGGGCTGCTGGATCGGCAGATCGAGTACCTGCCGTCCGACGCCGAGCTGTCGGCGCGCAAGGCCCGTGGCCAGGGCATGGCGCGTCCGGAGCTGGCGGTGCTGCTGTCGTATTCCAAGCAGGTGGTCTATGACCAGCTGCTGGATTCCGACATTCCAGAGGATCCGTATCTGTCCAAGGAATTGCAGCGCTACTTCCCGACCCCGCTGCAGAAGAAGTACGCCGCGGCGATGGAAGACCATCCGCTCAAGCGCGAGATCATCGCCACGGCGATCACCAACGCCACCATCAACCGCATGGGCGCGACCTTCCTGATGCGCATGCAGGAAGACACCGGCCGCGATGCGGCGGAAGTGGCCAAGGCGTACACGATCAGCCGCGAGGTGCTCAATGCGCGCACCCTGTGGAACCAGATCGAAGCCCTGGACGGCAAGGTGCCCGAAGGCGTGCAGATCGACGCCCTGCTGGAGATCTGGAACCTGCAGCGTTCGTTCGTGCGCTGGCTGCTGGAACGCCCGGGCGAGATGCCTGACATCACCGACGCGGTGGACCGCTACAGCGCCGGCTTCAACGCCATCCGCAGTGCCGCTGGCGTGCTGCCCGACTCGCAGCGTCCGGGCTATGACACCCGCCGTGCCAAGTGGCGCGAGCGCGGCATGTCGGTGCAGCTGGCCGAGGACCTGGCCGAACTGCCGTACCTGGAGCCGGTGTTCGACATCATCGAGCTGGCCTCGGCGCGCAAGCAGAAGCCGATCGACGTCGCCAAGGTGCATTTCCGCCTCGGTGAAGCGCTGCAGCTGC
This sequence comes from Luteimonas qiangzhengi, assembly GCF_039548515.1. Classification (NCBI taxonomy): domain Bacteria; kingdom Pseudomonadati; phylum Pseudomonadota; class Gammaproteobacteria; order Lysobacterales; family Lysobacteraceae; genus Luteimonas; species Luteimonas qiangzhengi. The sequence continues at coordinate 151,405 of NZ_JBCLVE010000012.1, forward strand.
CCTGGCTGTTCGAGCAGATCGACGGGCTGGAAGTGCAGGGCCGCTGGCACGCCGTCGCCCGTGGGGTGTTGCGCAACGAGCTGGGCGCGCAGCAGATCCTGTTGACCGCAAAGGCGCTGTCGGCATCCGGCCGTGATCCTGATGCCAAGGTGCAGGCGTGGATCAGCCGCGACGACGCTTCGCTGCGCCTCACCCTGACGATGCTGGATGAAATGTCTTCGCAGAAGACCCTCGACTACCCGACCGTATCGGTCGCGGTGAGCCGGCTGTCCCAGCTGGCCGGCTGAGCCGGAAGACCTCCACGGGGCGGACCTTTCCGCCCCGTGGATCCCGGATGATGGATCGCGGGTCGCCTCGACCCGCGCTACTGGTGGCCTGCGCTATGCTCGCCGCATGAGTACTTCCCAGTCACCCCGCATTGCATTTCTTGCCGCGCCCACTCCGCAGGCGCAGCAGGCCCTGGAAACCCTGATGGCCGGGCATGAGCAACATGCCCCCGACGAGGCCGATATCCTCTGCGCGCTCGGCGGCGACGGCTTCATGCTGCAGACGCTGCATCGCCATGGCGCGTTGGGAAAGCCCGTGTACGGCATGAAGCTGGGCACGGTGGGGTTCCTGATGAACCAGTTCCATGGAGGAGAAGACCTGCTGCAACGCATCAGCGCGGCCGAGCCGGCAGTCCTGCGGCCGCTGGAAATGATCGTGCAGACCGAGTCCGGCGCAAGCGTGGGTTCATTGGCCTACAACGAGGTGTCGTTGCTGCGCCAGACCCGCCAGGCCGCCCACTTGAGCATCGATCTCAACGGCCAGACCCGACTGGAAGAGCTGATCTGCGACGGCGTACTGGTGGCAACCCCGGCGGGCAGCACCGCCTACAACTTTTCCGCCAGCGGACAGATTCTGCCGTTTGATTCGGACGTGATTGCGCTGACGCCGATCGCTCCGTTCCGGCCCAGGCGCTGGCGCGGTGCGCTGCTCAAGGCGGAGACCGAGGTGTGCTTCAAGGTGCTGGACCCGTACAAGCGCCCGGTCAGTGCCACCGCTGATTCGCACGAGGTGCGCGATGTGGTGGAGGTCACCGTCCGCGAATCGAAAGACCGGGTGGTGACCCTGCTGTTCGATCCGGAGCACAATCTTGAAGAGCGGATCCTGAGCGAGCAGTTCATGGTCTGATCAGGCGGGCGTCTCGCCTGCTGCGATTGCCTTCGCGCATACTCGGGTCATGTCTGACAATTCCATACCACCGCTGATCGTCGCCATTTCTTCACGTGCGCTGTTTGATCTGGAAGACAGTCACGGGCTGTTCGAGCGGGACGGGATCGAAGCCTACGCCGAACACCAGCGCATCCATGAGGATGATGTGCTCGAGCCGGGCATCGCATTCCCACTGGTGCGCAAGCTGCTCGCGTTGAACGAGGGTGGGGCGGAAGATGCGCCGCGGGTGGAGGTGATCCTGCTTTCGCGAAACTCGGCCGACACCGGCCTGCGCATCTTCAATTCCATCCAGCACCACGCGCTGACGATCTCGCGGGCGGCGTTCACCTCGGGCGAACCGACCTGGCCGTACACGCGTCCGTTTGGCGCCCAGCTGTTCCTCTCGGCAAATCCGGACTCGGTGCGCGCGGCGTTGGAAAACGGCATTGCCGCAGCCACTATCCTGCCGGCCAAGGCGGCACTGCACCGGCATGACCAGCTGCGGATCGCTTTTGACGGTGACGCGGTGATCTTCAGCGATGAGGGCGAGCGGGTGTCGCAGCTGCAGGGGATCGACGCCTTCCATGAGCACGAGCGCAGTCGCGCCCGCGAGCCGCTGTCGGGGGGGCCGTTCCGCGGCTTCCTCTCGGCATTGCACGATCTTCAGGCGGCGTACCCGGCGGGGGAGGCGTCACCGATCCGCACGGCACTGGTGACAGCGCGCTCCGCGCCGGCACACGAGCGGGTGATCCGTACGCTGCGCGACTGGGGCGTGCGCCTGGACGAGGCGCTGTTCCTGGGGGGGCGGGCCAAGGGGCCTTTTCTGGATGCGTTCGGTGCCGATATCTTCTTCGACGACTCGCGGCACAACATCGACTCCGCGCGGCTGCACGTGGCGACCGGGCATGTGCCCCACGGAATCTCCAACGCCGATTGAGTGCGCTGATGTGGTACAATCGGCCGTCGTTCGCGCTTTTTACGTCTATTTCCGCTCTTTTCGGCGTTGATTGCGGCACTTTCTTCAAGTGTCTGTGTGGCGCGAACGCTTCGCCGGTATCGGTCGTATCGGAGCAGATGCTCCGTCCCGAAGGGACCCGATTTCCTTCAGTGCCTGATCGGTGCAGCCCGCTGCAGCCGGGCGTCAGCCTTGCCGCCTGAAGTCGTTTGACGTCTGGTGGCCACGACATGGAGAGACAAAAATAATGACCCAGCGAATCGCCGTTCTAGGCGCCGGTCCCAGCGGCCTGGCCCAACTTCGCGCTTTCGATGCCGCCCGCCGCGCGGGCGCCGATGTTCCCGAAATCGTCTGCTTCGAGAAGCAGTCCGATCTGGGTGGCATGTGGAACTACACCTGGCGTACCGGTCTGGACCAGCATGGTGAGCCGGTGCACGCCAGCATGTACCGCTACCTGTGGTCCAACGGGCCGAAGGAGACCCTGGAGTTCGCCGATTACAGCTTCGAGGAGCACTTCGGTCGTCCGATCGCTTCCTATCCGCCGCGGCCGGTGCTGCGCGATTACATCATGGGCCGGATCGAACGCAGCAACCTGCGCGACCAGATCCGTTTCAACACTTCGGTGCACTCGGTGGAATACAGCGAGGACACCGGGAAGTTCACCGTCACCGTGCGCGAGCTGGATCACGACCGCATGGTGAGCGAGGAGTTCGACTGGGTGGTGGTGGCGACCGGCCATTTCTCCACGCCCAATGCGCCGTCATTTGAAGGCCTGTCCAGCTTCCCGGGCCGGGTGCTGCACGCGCACGATTTCCGCGACGCCTGCGAATTCACCGGCAAGGACCTGCTGCTGGTGGGCAGCAGCTATTCGGCCGAGGATATCGGCACCCAGTGCTACAAGTACGGCGCCAAGTCGGTGACCTTCAGCTACCGCAGCGCGCCGATGGGCTACGACTGGCCCGAGGCGTTCAGCGAGCGTCCCCTGCTCGAGCGCGTCGAAGGCAACACCGCGCACTTCGTGGACGGCACTTCCAGGGATGTGGACGCGATCATCCTGTGTACCGGCTACCAGCACCATTTCCCGTTCCTGCCTGACGAACTGGCCTTGCGTACCAACAACCGCCTCTACCCGCAGGGCCTGTATCAGGGCGTGTTCTGGATCGACAACCCCAAGCTGATCTACCTGGGCATGCAGGACCAGTACTTCACCTTCAACATGTTCGACACGCAGGCCTGGGTGGCGCGCGATGTGATGCTGGGCCGGACGCAGCTGCCGGATACCGAAGCCATGCGTGCCGATAGCGAGGCCTGGTTTGCGCGCGAAAACGCCTGTGCCAGCGTTGACGACGACATCGACTTCCAGGCCGCCTACGTGCGTGACCTCGTCGACCGCAGCGACTACCCGGACTTCGACATCGAGCGCGTGGCGGAAATGTTCAAGGAATGGCAGCACGACAAGCGCGCGGGCATCCTGGACTACCGCGACAAGAGCTATCGCTCCGCCATCACTGGCACCTTGTCACCCCCGCACCACACGCCGTGGATGGAGGCGATGGACGACTCGCTGGAGGCGTTCCTGAGCGAATCGCGCGAACTGGAGGAGCAGCCGGCAGGTGAGGCTGCCCGCCTGCCTGATTTTGCTGCGCTGGGGCGTCGTGCTGCCGACGCGGCCGTAGCGCTGCAGGCCGCGCCGGAAGAGCGCCAGAGCGCCTGATCAGTTGAGTGGGATCACCGGGCGGCCATGACCGCCCGGTGCCTCAGAAGGGATATGGCCGGGAACCGGTCTGAATCGTGACCCACTGGTCGGTGGTGAACTCCGCGATGGCCCAGTCGCCGTTGAAGCGCCCCAGGCCGGAGTTCTTCTCGCCGCCGAAAGGCGCGTTGGACTCGTCATTGACGGGCATGTCATTCACATGGGCCATGCCGGCGCGGATGCGTCGGGCGAACTCCATTCCGCCTGCCGCGTCGCCGGTGAAGACGGCGCTGGACAGCCCGTATTCGCTGTCGTTGGCCAGTTCCAGCGCGTGCTCCGCATCACGTGCGGACTGGATGCCCACCAGCGGACCGAAAATCTCCTCGCGGGCAATCTCCATATCCGCGGTGACGTCCCCGAACACGTGCGGCGGCATCACGTTGCCGTCGGGCTCGTCGCCCACCAGCAGCTTCGCACCCTCGTCCTTCGCCCTGGCCACCTTGGCCCGCAGCCCGTCCAGCTGCCTGGTATTGATCACCGGTCCGATCACTGTCTCCGCCTTGTCCGGGTCACCTGCCGGAAGCGCCTTGACCCGCTCGACGAACCGGCGGGTGAACTCCTCCAGCACGGGCGCCTCGACGATGATGCGGTTGATCGCCATGCAGATCTGCCCCTGGTGCAGGAACTTGCCGACCACTGCGGCGTCCACCGCGGCTTCCATGTCGGCATCGGCCAGCACCACGAACGGGCTGTTGCCACCCAGCTCCAGCGCCACGTGCTTGAGGTGTTCGCCGCCGCTGGCGATGCGGCCGATGCCGCGGCCAACCGCGGTGGAGCCGGTGAATGAAATGAACGACGGCACCGGGTGCTCGACGAAGGCATCGCCGATGTCCGAACCCGCGCCCACCACCACGCTCAGCAGGCCGGATGGCAGTCCGGCCTCCTCGAAGATCCGTGCCAGCAGCAGTCCTCCGGTCACCGGCGTGTCACTGGCCGGCTTGACCACCACCGCGTTGCCCAGCGCCAGCGCCGGAGCAACCGAGCGGATGCTCAGGTGCAGGGGGAAGTTCCACGGGCTGATCACGCCCACCACGCCCAGGGGCTTCCGGAACACCAGGCTCTGCTTGCCCGGCACATCGGAGGCAAGCACGCGGCCGTGGCTGCGGCCGGGCATGCTGGCTGCCTCCAGGGTGATCGCGCGCGCAGAGCCCCATTCGATCCCGGCCTTGATGCGGGTGCTGCCGGACTCGCGTACCAGCCAGTCGATGATCTCGTCCTTGCGCGCATCGAAAATTGCCACCGCGCGGTGCATTACCGCGGCCCGCGCACTCGGGCCCATCTCCGCCCAGTCGGGCTGCGCCTTCGAGGCGGCGCGATAAGCCTCGTCCAGGTCCGCGTGGTTGGCCATCTGGATCTCCAGCAGCTGTTCGCCGCTGAACGGATTGGTCACCTCGAGCCGTCGGCCGGCGGTACCTTCGCGCCTCTGGCCGGCGATCGGCAGCAGGCCGAGGTCCTTGTAGGGGGCAGGGGGATGGTCAGTCATGGGGTCTCCTCGGTTCAGTGCAGCTCAGTTCAATGCAGCTCGATTCACTGCAGCCGCAGGACCGGCTTGACGGTCTTGCCGCTTTCCGAATCCTCGAATGCCTGGGCGATGTCGGCAAAGTCATAGAACTCGACCAGCCTGTCGAACGGGAATTTCCCCGCCTTGTAGAACTCCACCAGCTGGGGAATGAACACCCGCGGCACCGAGTCGCCTTCAATCACGCCGATCATGCCCTTGCCTTCGGCCATCAGGTCGTTGTGCACGTCGATCTCCATCTGCGGGGTCACCCCAACGATCGCCACCGTACCCATCGGACGCAGGGCATGGAGTGACTGGCGCACGACTGGTGGCGCGCCGGTGGTCTCAACCGCGTACCGTGTGCCTCCGCCGGATGCGGCCTTGATCTCCTCGACTACGTCCACCTTCCTGCCGTTGAAGGCGTGGGTCGCGCCCAGTTCGCGGGCCAGCTCGAGGCGGTTGTCGTGCACGTCGACCGCGAAGATCTGCGGACAGCCGGCGATCTTCGCCGCCATGATCGCGCTCAGGCCCACCGCGCCGCAGCCATAGATCGCGATGGAACTGCCGAATTCGGGCTTCAGACGGTTGAGCACGGTGCCGGCGCCAGTCTGGATGCCACAGCCCAGCGGGCCGAGCAGCGCCAGGTCCACGTCTTTGTCCACCTTGACCACGTTGCGTTCGTGGGCCACTGCGTGGGTGCCGAACGAGGATTGGCCGAAGAACGTCGACAGGTCGTTTTCGCCCTGGTGCAGGCGCGCGGTGCCATCGTCCATGCGTCCGCCGAAATTGAGGTCGTTGAAGACGTCACACACGGTCGGGTGTCCGGTGAGGCAGTTGTCACAGCGGCCGCAGTGCGCGAACGACATCACCACGTGGTCGCCGGGCGCGATGCTGGTGACGTTGTCGCCAACCTCTTCGACCACCCCGGACCCTTCGTGGCCGAGCACGATGGGGTAGGGCGAGACCGCCAGGTCGCGTCCCACCGCGTCGGTATGGCAGACGCCGGTGGCCACCACCTTGACCAGCACTTCGTTGGGCCCGGGCCCGGACAGCCTCACCTCTTCGATTGAAAATGGTTCGCCCTTGGCGGGGGTGACTGCTGCCTGGATCTTCATGTGCTCTCCGGTCTGTGGACGTCGTCCTACAGGATGCCCACATCGCCGGTTAACCCATTGTTCAAACGGGGTCCTCGCACTGGAACCCAGCGTTGCAGCGCCTCAGAACTCCAGGTCCAGCGCGGCGCACAGGTAGTCCATGAAGGGCGCGGTCGCCTTCAGGTCACGGATCAGCGTCTGGCGCAGGCCCGGGCCGGTGATCAGGTCCGCGCCCAGGCTGCGCATGAAAACGAAATTGCGATGGCGCAGGTCGTCGATGAAAGGGAAATCTTCAGGGAACCCGCGCGGGCGACGCACCAGCATGTCCGATTCCCACATGCGGTAGCGGCGGCGGAAGGTCGGCGCGTGCGCAGCAGACTTCCAGCCGGCGGGATTATCGACAATGAACTGGCGGATCTGGCGCAGCACCGGTGATTCGGGATTCCAGATGCCGGCGGCGAAGAAACTGTCATCCGGGCGCAGCTGCAGATACCAGGCCGGCGCGGCGGTCTCGCGATGACGCTCGTGGAAGAGACGCGCACTCTGCCAGTTCTTGTACGGCGCCTTGTTGTTGGAAAAACGGGTGTCGCGGTGGATCCGGAACAGCGAGCCGTTCATCTTTTTCGGGTCGGCGCGGTAGTGCAGGCTGACCGTGGCCAGGTCGGGCTGCAGGTCGGTGAGCAGGCGCTGGAACGGTTCGCGCAGATGGGTCTCGTAATCGGCCTTGTGGGCGTGGAACCATTCGCGCTCGTTGTTGTGCTCCAGCGCACGCAGGAAGCGGAAGGCCTTGTCGGTGAAGTAGGTGGTCATCGATATCAGCTGGCGGAGGCGGGCAGGCCGAGGTCGTTCTGCAGCTCCCGGCCCCAGGTCTCCAGGCGGTCGAGCAGGGCAATCCGGCCGCCGTCGGCGGCATGGACGCCGCGCAGCGTTTCAAGCTCCAGGAAAAAGCCCGGCAGGGACACCTCCGACAGGTCGCTCTCGGCCGCAAGGCGGCGACGACGGTACGCATCCCACTGTTCGCGCTCGGCCGCGTCGAGCGTGTCCGGCCAGTTGCGGGCACGGTAGCGGAACAGCAGTTCGACCAGGCGCGGATCCTCAAAGCCGAACTCCCGCAGTCCCAGCGTGTCGGGCGCGGTTGCTCGCACCTCGATCATGCGCCGGCGATCGCCATCGGGCAGGAACCCGTCATACAGCGATGCGTCTGCGTCACCGGGCTCGCGTGCGGCACGTCTGGCAAATACCAGGCGGATCTTTTCCGCCAGTTCCGGGCCAGCAGCCCGCAGGCGCGCGGCCCGTGCCAGCACCTTGGCCGGTTCGATCTCCAGGCGCTCAAGGTCCGCCGGGCGCAGGTGGTTCCAGGCGACCAGCGCCGGACAGCGGTTGGTCTGGACCTCCTTGAGCGGGATCCGGCTCACGCCTTCCGGCAGGTCGCGGGAGGAAACAAACACCCGGTCCGCGATCTCGTCCGGGTCCAAATCCAGCAACGCTTCCGGATCACCGTCCAGGTCGAACACGATCACCCGGCTGTCGATCTGCGGATGGCGCGCCAGTGGCAGTACCGGCGCGGCACACAGCCGCGTGGCCGGATAGCGCTGCGAGACGTGCAGCACCGGATCGGCCGCGGTGACGTCCAGCATGCCACCGGCAAATCGCTTGTCCCGCAGGCGCAGGGCGTAATCCCACAGCCGCGGCTGGGCGCGACGGAACGCGCGGGCCATGCCGATCAGCGCACGCACGTCTGACAGCGCCTCATGCGCATCGCCTTCGCGCACGCCGTTGGCTTCGGCCAGGTGCTCCAGCTTGAACGAGGTGCCCTTGCCGTCTTCGCGCTGCGGCCAGTGGATGCCGTCGGGACGCAAAGCATGCACGAGACGCATTACATCGAGCAGGTCCCAGCGGCTGTTGCCGCCGCGCCACTCGCGCTCATAGGGATCGAAGAAATTGCGGAACAGGCCGTGGCGCACAAACTCGTCGTCAAAACGCAGCGAGTTGTAGCCGACGGTGCACGTGCCCGGGCGCGACATCTCTTCCTGGATCCGGGCAAAGGCTTCGGCCTCGCTGATGCCATCGCGCAGCGTGTCCCATGGATCGATCCCGGTCACCATGCAGGCGCCCGGCGAGGGCAGCAGATCGGCCGCCGGGCGGACCAGGAAGTCGACGGGTTCCTCAATCGGCTGCAGGTCCAGGTCCGTACGGATGGCCGCGAACTGGGCAATGCGGGTCAGGCGCGGGTCACGGCCCCAGGTTTCCAGGTCGTAGAAAAGAAAGCTGCCGCTCACTTCCTCGCACCTGCCTTCTGCTCGTCGGTCAAGGGATCCAGCTGGGTTTTGATCTTCTCGTCCAGTGCATCCCAGTCCAGCGTGTCCAGGGATTCAACGCCTTCGGTCGCCTGCACCAGGATCTCCTGCTGGATCCGGTTGCGCTCCAGCGCCAGCGCGTACGGGATGCGCATGAAAGTGACCATCGCATAGCGCGGCACGAACCGGTCCGGATGGCGCTGCTGCAGCTTCAGTTCCAGCTCGCGTTGCAGCAGGTAGTCGGCGTCGTCCACCCGGTCGCGCATTTCCCGATAGTTGTCCAGGGCCATCTGCTGGATGGCCTCGGCATTCGGGCGGCGCTCGCTCTCGTAGGCGGTAAAGGCGGCGGCCATGTCCGGCGCGTCTCCGATATGACGGGCCAGCGACACGCAGTCTTCCAGCGCGCAGTTCATGCCCTGGCCGTGGAAGGGCACCATGGCGTGGGCGGCGTCGCCCACCAGCACCGCGCGCCCGTACAGCCGCCAGCGGTCCAGGTACAGCGTGCCCAGCGGGCTGACCGGGTTGTGCTGCCAGTCGTGCTCCAGATTGGGCAGCAGCGGCAGCAGATCCGGGAAGTCACGCTCAAACAGCTCGCGCGCCTGCTGCACGGATCGCACGGTGTCGAAGCCTGGATCGCCCTCGTTGGGCATGAACAAGGTGACGGTGAAGTTGCCGCTGTCATTGGGCAGCGCGATGCACATGTAGTCATCGCGCGGCCAGATATGCAGGGCGTTGGCTTCGATGCGGAACTGGCCGTCCTCGCCGGGGGGGATCTCCAGCTCGCGGTACGAGTGATCCAGCGGCTCGAAGCGCTCGCCCAGCTTGGTCTCGCGCTGCATCTGCGCGCGCACCGCGGAACCGGCGCCGTCCGCGCCCACGATCACGCCGAAGTCGACGGTGCTGGCCTTGCCTTCGTTGGAGTCGTCGATAAAACGCGCCCGGCCGGCTTCGAAGTCAAGCGAATCCAGGCGGCGGTTGAAGTGCAGCTTCGCCCCCGCGGCCTCTGCATGCTCAAGCAGGGTGATATTGAGGTTGCCCCGATGCACGGACCAGATCACTTCCGAGTCATCGCGCCCGTAACGCTGCAGCTGCGGCTCGCCATCGGCGAAATGCACCATGCGCCCGCGCATCATTACCGTGCGCGCCATGACCTCGTCTTCCGCGCCGGCCTTGTGCAGGGCATGCCGGCCGCGCTCGGCCAGCGCCATGTTGATTGAGCGGCCGCCTTCGTAACCCTGCAGCCGCGGGTCGCCACGCCGCTCGTAGATGTCCACCTTGTGGCCGCGTCGGGCCAGCAGGGCGCCGAGTACGGCACCGGCCAGACCGGCTCCGACGATGGTGATGTGCTGATTGTTGTCGGTCATGTATTTATCCGATCACTGGTTTGTTCCGAGGCCCACGCCTCGACTTCCTGCGCAAAGCGCAGCACGTCGGCATGGCTGTTGTAGAGCGGGGCCGGTGAGATACGGATCACGTCGGGTTCGCGCCAGTCGCACAGCACGCCGTGGCGGGCGAGGTGTTCGAACAGGGCCCTGCCGGCATCGCGTCCGGCACGGACCCGCAGCGACAGCTGGGCGCCGCGGCGGCGTGGATCGGCCGGGGTCACGGTCTGCAGCACGTGCTGCAGGCGGGCTTCGATCAGCGTGTGCAAATAAGCGGTCAGCCGCTCGGATCGACTGCGCAGCGTTTCCATGCCGGCGCGTTCAAACAGTTCCAGCGATGCCCGCAGCGGCGCCAGGCCGAGGATGGGCGGGTTGCTCAGCTGCCAGCCTTCGGCGCCGGGCGTCGGCACGAATTCCGGGCCCATGCGGAAGCGGCTGTCCTGCTCGTGCCCCCACCAACCGGCGAAGCGCGGCCGGTCGGTGCGCGCATGGCGCTCGTGTATGAAGCAGCCGGCGACCGCGCCGGGTCCTGCGTTCATGTATTTGTAGTGGCACCAGACGGCGAAGTCCGCATCGGAGTCATGCATGCGCAGCGCCAGATTTCCGGCCGCGTGCGCATGGTCGAAACCAACCACGGCGCCGGCGGCATGGCCCAGGCGCACGATCTCCGCCATGTCGAACGCCTGGCCGGTGCGGTACTGCACCCCGGGCCAGAGCACCAGCGCCAGGCGCGGGCCGTGCTCGGCGATGGCGCGCTCGATCGCTGCCATCGAGATGGTGCCGTCGGCTTCATCCGGCTGTACTTCGATCAGGTCGGTATCCGGATTGAAGCCGTGGAAGCGCACCTGCGATTCAAGTGCGTAGCGATCGGACGGAAACGCCCCGGCTTCCATCAGGATCGCCGGCCGCTGCGCGGTGGGCCGATAGAAGCTGACCATCAGCAGATGCAGGTTGGCGGTGAGCGAGTTCATTGCCACCACTTCCGAGGGCAGGGCGCCCACGGTGGCGGCCAGGCCGTCGCGCACCAGCGCGTGATACGGCATCCATTGCCCGGTGCCGGTGAAGTGGCCTTCCACCGCTTCCACGGCCCACTTGTCCAGCACCTCTTCCACGTACGCGCGTGCGCGCCGCGGCTGCAGGCCGAGCGAGTTGCCGCAGAAATAGGCCTGTTCGCACCCTTCGTGCAGGGGGATGTGGAATTCGGCGCGCAGCCCGGACAGCGGGTCAGCCGCATCGAGGGCGTGCGCGTGTTCGGTTGAGTGCAGATCGGTCATGCGAACCGTCCCTTGGGCAAGTCGAGCCATTCCAGCGCGGTACCGTGATAGAGGCGGGCCTTCGCTGCCTCGTCCAGGGTCACGCCTTCAATCACCGCGCCTGGCTTCTGCTCGCCCAGCGGGAACGGATAGTCCGTGCCCAGCATCACCCGGTCCACTCCGCACACGTCGATCAGGTACTCCAGCGCCTTCGGATCAGCGACCCAGGAGTCGAAATACAGCTGCTTGAGGTACTTGCGCGGACTGTGCGGGTTGTCGGTGGCCACCAGGTCGGGGCGCATGTTGAAGCCGTGTTCGATGCGGCCGATGGTGTACGGGAAGCTGCCGCCGCCGTGGGCCATGCAGATCTTCAGCTTCGGCAGGCGTTCCAGCACCCCGCCGAACACCAGCGAGCAGGCCGCGCGCGACTGTTCGGCCGGCATGCCCACCAGCCAGGGCAGCCAGTACTTGGGCATGGTGTCGGTGCCCATCATGTCCCAGGGATGCACCAGGATGGCCGCGCCAAGGTCGGCTGCGGCTTCGAAGAAGGGAAACAGTTCCGGCGCGTCGAGGTTCCAGTGCGTATCCGCCGACACCTGCACGTGCGAACCGATCTGCACACCCTGCAGGCCCAGCTGCTCCATGCAGCGCTCGAGCTCCTGGATGGCCAGCCGCGGTGACTGCAGCGGCACGGTGCCAATGCCTGCGTAGTGACGCGGATGCGCGCGGCAGGTTTCGGCCATGTCGTCGTTGAGCGCCTGGTGCAGTTCCAGCGCCTGGTTGGCCTTGGCCCAGTAGCTGAACATCACCGGCACGGTGCTGAGCACCTGCACCTGCACCCCGAACTTGGCGAACTCATCGATCCGCTCCTGCGCATCCCAGGTGTTGGACCAGATCTCGCGGAAGAATTTGCCGTTGCGGTAGATCCGGTGACGGCCGTCACTGGTGTGGTGAATCACCGGAAAGCGCGGGTCGCCGTACTTGGCCGCCAGGTCGGGCCAGTCACGCGGAAGGCAATGGGCGTGGATATCGATTTTCAGCATCCACGCAGGATACCGCGACCACCACCAGGAGCGCGCCATGCGCGCGAAGCCGCGTGACAGTTCACGCGGAGCGGGCTTTCGCCGTCAAGGGATTTCGTACCGCGCGGGGCGCGGGTTGAGGTGGCCGCAGGCGCTGCAGGTGCGCTTGTCTTCCGACGCGTAGAAGCGGTCGAAGACCGGCGGCAGGTCGACCTCGATGTTCTCGAGCGGGAAGTACTCCTCGTACAACTTGTGGTTGCACTGCTCGCAGAACCACATCAGCCCGTCCTTCTCATGGGGCAAACGCTTGCGCTCGATGACCAGTCCGATCGAGCCCTCGCCGCGCTGCGGCGAATGCGGCACCTTGGGCGGCAGCAGGAAGGTCTCGCCGGCGCGAATCGTGATATCGCGTGGCTTGCCCGGTTCGCCTTCGGAATTGTCCTGGATGCGAAGCGTCATCTCGCCCTCGATCTGGTAGAACCACTCCGGGCCTTCGTCGTAGTGGTAGTCGGTGCGGGCGTTGGGGCCGCCGACAACCATGACGATGAAATCCCCGTCGTACAGGCACTTGTTACCCACCGGCGGCTTGAGCAGGTGGCGGTTGTCGTCGATCCACTTCTGCAGGTTGAGCGGGGTGGGGAGCATGGTTTCCTCCGGGCCGGGTCAGTCGCGCTGCGGCGGCAGGACCGCCACGCACTTCAACTCTATCGCGATGGGGGTAGGCAGGGCATCGATACCCAGGGTGGTGCGGCAGGGGGCGGTATCGATATCGGGAAAGTATTCGGCCCACACCGCGTTGTAGGCCTTGAAATCAGCGGCCATGTGGGTGAGGTAGACGGTCACGTCCACCAGGTCTTCCCAGCCTGCGCCGCTGGCCTCCAGCACCGCTCGCACGTTGGCGAACACGGCGTGGGCCTGGGCGGTGATGTCATGGGACACCAGGTTGCCATCGCCGTCATAGCGGTTGCCGGCAATGGCATTGGTGGCTGCATCGCGCGGCCCGATGCCGGACAGGAACAGCAGGTCACCCACGCGCCTGGCATGCGGGTAAGCCCCGACGGGGCCGGGTGCGGTGGTGGTGCGGACGGTTGGCTTGTCCATTCAGCGCTCCTCACGGTCCTGGCAGATGCGTTCCAGCGCCGGACCGTATTGTTCTGGCAGGGCCGCGGGGGAGTCGATCGCCAGCCCCAGGTCGTGCACCCGGCCGTTGCGCAGCGAGTACACCCAGGCATGCACCGACACCTTCTGCCCGCGTGACCAGGCTTCGCGCACCACGGTGGATTCGCAGATGTTGATCATCTGTTCCAGTGCATTCAGGTCGCACAGGCGGTCGTGGCGCATCTCGGGTTCGTCGATGGATTCGATCAGTCCGCGGTGCTTGTGTTTGACGTCCTTGACGTGACGGATCCAGTTATCCGCCAAGCCCACGCTGCCGCCGTCCAGCGCGGCGCCAACGCCGCCGCAACCGTAATGGCCGACGACAAGGATGTGTTCGACCTTCAGCACATCAATGGCGAACTGGATGACCGACAGGCAGTTGAGGTCGGTGTGCACCACCACGTTGGCGACGTTGCGGTGCACGAACACCTCGCCCGGGTTGACATCGATGATCTGGTTGGCCGGCACGCGTGAGTCGGAGCAGCCGATCCACAGGAAGCGTGGCGTCTGGATGCCGGACAGGCGGTCGAAGAAGCCAGGGTCTTCGGCTTCAACGCGCTCGGCCCAATTGCGGTTGCGTTCCAGCAGGTCGTGAAGTCGGTACATGGGGGTCCGTGAGGTGAGGGGGTGGAATTCAGGGGGTGGAGGTCAGATGGCGATGCAGACGTTGCGGGGTTCGGTGTAGAAGCGCATCGCCTCCACACCGCCCTCCCGCCCGAGGCCGGACTGGCCCATGCCGCCGAAGGGGGTGCGCAGGTCGCGCTGCAGCCAGGTGTTGATCCAGACCATGCCGGTATGCAGTTCGGCGCCGAAGCGGTGCGCGCGGTCCAGGTCCCGGGTCCAGACCGACGCGGACAGTCCATAGTCGCCGGCGTTGGCGAGTTCCAGCGCTTGACCGTCGTCATCGAACGGCTGCAGGCTCACCACCGGTCCGAAGATTTCCTCGAGGTTGGTGCTGGTGTCCGGCCCCAGGCCTTCGATCACGGTGGGCGCCACGAACCAGCCTGGCCGGTCCAGTGCGTGGCCGCCGCAGAGGATCGTGCCGCCTTCCTCGCGGGCGCGCTCAAGCGCGCCGATGACCTTGTCGAAGTGGGCCCGGGAGACCAGCGGGCCGAGGTTGATGCCTTCCTCCATCGGGTCGCCGGGACGCAGGGCGCGCGCGCGTTCAACAAAGGCATCGCGGAACGCTTCGTAGATCGAGCGCTCCACCAGGATGCGCGAGCCGCACAGGCAGATCTGGCCGGAGTTCTGGAAGGCGGAGCGGATGAAGGTATCCAGATGCTCCTCCCACGCGGAGTCGGCAAACACCAGCGTCGGGTTCTTGCCGCCCAGCTCCAGCGACACCTTCTTCAGCAGTGGCCCTGCCAAGCCGGCAATGCGGCGTCCCACCGCAGTGCTGCCGGTGAACGACACCGCCCGGACCGCATCGTGGCGGACGATTGATTCGCCCACTTCGGGGCCGCCGCCGTGGACGATATTGAGCACGCCGGCGGGCAGGCCGGCCTCGTGCGCCAGCTGGCCGAACATGGCGGCAGTGGCGGGAGTGACTTCGGAAGGCTTGGCCACCACCGTGTTGCCCGCGGCCAATGCCGGCGCGATCTTCCAGGTGAACAGGTACAGCGGCAGGTTCCAGGGCGAGATGGTGCCCACCACGCCCAGCGGTTGGCGCAGGGTGTAGTTGAGTCCGGCTTCGCCGTGGTGGGACTCGCTGGAGAACTGGGTGGCGGCGTGGGCGAAGAACCGCAGGTTGGCGACCGCCCGCGGGATCTCGGCATCGCGGGCCAGCGCAAGCGGCTTGCCGCCGTTGCGGGCTTCGGCCCGGGCGAAATCATCGATCCTGGCTTCGAGCGCCGCGGCCAGCCGCTCCAGGTGCGCAGAGCGCTCGCTGTTGCGCAGGCCCGACCAGGCGGGGAAGGCGGTCTGCGCGGCGTTGACGGCATCGTCCACGTCGCGGGCGTCACCGGCGGCGACTTCGGCCCAGGCCTCGCCGCGCGACGGATCGAAGACTTCCAGCCAGCTGCCGCCCGCGGGCTCGCGGGCCTCGCCATCAATAAAGTGTGCATATCGACGCATCAGCCGATTGTACTGGCCCATCTGTAGGAGCGGGGGGGGGGGGGGGGGGGGGGGGGGGGGGGGGGGGGGGGGGGGGGGGGGGGGGGGGGGGGGGGGGGGGGGGGGGGGGGGGGGGGGGGGGGGGGGGGGGGGGGGGGGGGGGGGGGGG